>JBKPRY010000165.1:0-2796 GCA_046734755.1 Actinomycetota bacterium
AACACCGTCGGCAACCTGATCACGGAGATCATCGGCACGTTCATGCTCGTGTTCGGCGTCGTCGCGATCGCCATCAAGCTCGGAGGAGGTCTGTTCATCCACATCGAGGGGATGACCGGATCGATGACCATCGGAGGCGCGTTGTCGGGCGGGGCCCTCCCGGTCGGCCTGCTCGTCCTCGTGATCGGTCTTTCGCTCGGTGGCCCCACGGGCTACGCGATCAACCCGGCGCGCGACCTGGGACCGCGGATCATGCACGCGATCCTTCCGATCGCGGGCAAGGGAGGGTCGGACTGGGGATACGCGTGGATCCCCGTGATAGGTCCGATCATCGGCGGCATCCTCGGAGCGATCGCGGCGAACTGGCTGTTCACGAACTTCGCGACGACGCTGTTCAAGCTGTGATCGCAGGAATCGAATCGCGGGGGTGAGACATCAGGATGAAGAAGCTGATCAACGATCCGGAGAACGTGGTCCGAGAAGCGCTCGCCGGGGTGAGGCTCGCACACCCTGACCTGGTGAGGGTCAACATCGACCCGCACTACGTCGTCCGGGCCGACGCCCCGGTCCAGGGCAAGGTTGCCCTCGTCTCGGGCGGCGGGTCGGGGCACGAGCCGATGCACGGTGGTTTCGTGGGCCGCGGCATGCTCGATGCCGCCTGTCCCGGCGAGGTGTTCACCTCACCCACCCCGGACCAGATGGAAGCGGCGACCAAAGCCGTCGACGGCGGGGCGGGCGTCGTCCACATCGTCAAGAACTACACGGGCGACGTCATGAACTTCGAGATGGCGGCCGAGCTCTGCCGATCCGAAGGGACCGACGTCGAATCCGTCCTGGTCGACGACGACGTCGCCGTCCAGGACTCCCTCTACACCGCGGGGCGCCGCGGCGTGGGCACCACGGTCCTGATGGAGAAGATCGGTGGGGCGGCCGCCGAGGAGCGACGGGCACTCAAGGAGGTCGCCGACATCTGCCGCAAGGTGAACGACAACGGTCGTTCGATGGGGATGGCCCTCACCTCGTGCACGGTCCCGGCGGCCGGCAAAACGACGTTCGAGCTCGGCGAGGACGAGATGGAGATCGGCATCGGGATCCACGGTGAGCCGGGGCGGGAGCGCATGAAGGTGAAACCCGTTCACGACATCGTCGAGCTGATGGCGACCCCGATCGTCGAGGACATTCCGTTCTCGAGCGGCGATCGCGTCCTCGCGTTCGTGAACGGGATGGGCGGCACGCCCCTGATCGAGCTGTACATCGTGTTCAAGGAGCTGGCGGCGTTCCTCGACGGTCGCGGCATCACGATCAGCCGGAGCCTGATCGGGTCGTACATCACGTCCCTCGAGATGCAGGGCTGCTCGATCACGCTGCTGAGGCTCGACGACGAGCTCACGGCGCTGTGGGACGCGCCGGTGCTCACCCCCGCGCTCCGCTGGGGCGTGTGAAGATGGGAACCGAGTGGGGCGGGCCGGCGACGACATCGTCGTCGCCGGCACGCCCACCGGGAGGTGATGCGTGAGCGTCGGGTACGACGACGTGGTTCGGTGGATGCGCGCCTTCGCGGACACGATCGCGGAGAACAAGGACTACCTCACGGAACTCGACTCCGCGATCGGCGACGCGGACCACGGCATCAACATGAACCGAGGGATGACGGCCGTGAGCGGCAAGCTCGACGGCCTCGCCGGCGGCGACATCGCCGCCACGTTCAAGACGATCGGGATGACGCTCGTCTCCACGGTGGGCGGGGCCGGCGGCCCGCTCTACGGGACCCTGTTCCTCCAGTTCGGAACCAGCGTCGCGGGGAAGGAGCGGCTCGAGTTGTCCGACTGGGCGGCGATGATCGCGGCCGGGGTGGACGGGGTGCAAGCACGCGGGAAGGCCGAGCTCGGCGACAAGACGATGCTCGACGCGCTCTCGCCCGCCCGGGACGCGCTCGCGGAGGCCGCCTCGGATGGGAGCGCCTTCCGGTCGGCGCTGACCGCGGCGGCGGCGGCCGCCGAGGAGGGGATGAAGGGGACGATCCCGCTCGTGGCGCGGAAGGGACGTGCGAGCTACCTCGGTGAGCGGAGCGCGGGTCATCAGGACCCGGGCGCGACTTCGTCGTGGATGTTGATGCGGACGGCCGCGGAGACCCTCTCCGAGGCTTGAGCACGAGCAGACGAAGGGAAGGAGGACGACGATGGCCGACTACGCAGGGGCGATCGACCAGGGCACGACGAGCACCCGGTTCATGATCTTCGATCATGCCGGGCAGGTCGTCGCCGTCGATCAGAAGGAGCACGAGCAGATCTTCCCGAAGGCAGGGTGGGTCGAGCACGACGCCATGGAGATCATGGAGCGCACCACCGAGGTGGTCGCCGGCGCCTTGAAGAAAGCGGGGATCTCGGCGCGTGATCTCGCCGCCGTGGGCGTCACGAACCAGCGCGAGACGACGGTCGTGTGGGAGCGGTCGAGCGGCAAGCCGATCTACAACGCGGTCGTCTGGCAGGACACCCGCACCGACCAGATCTGCAACGAGCTGTCGGCCGATGGCGGTCAGGACCGGTTCCGCGCGGCGACCGGACTCCCGATCGCGACGTACTTCTCCGGTCCGAAGATCCGATGGATCCTCGACAACGTCGAAGGCGCCCGGGCCCGAGCCGATGCCGGCGACCTCATGTTCGGCAACATCGACACCTGGGTGATCTGGAACATCACCGGCGGGCCGGACGGCGGAGCGCACGTCACCGACGTGACCAACGCGAGCCGCACGATGCTGATGAACCTCGCCACGCTCGATTGGGACGACTCGATCCT
>JBKPRY010000166.1:0-1466 GCA_046734755.1 Actinomycetota bacterium
CTCGGGAATGGCTCCCGGCTGATCAACGTGCAGGCGGGACCGAGCGCCCCGGTGCCGAAGGACGAGCTCCGCAGGTTCCTCCCGGAGTTCCTCGGCGGTGTGCTCCGTCGCGCTCGCGCGGAGGGGTCGGACTACGACCTCGTCCACACGCATTACTGGCTCTCGGGCTGGGTGGGGCGCAGCGCCCGCGAGATCTGGGGCGTCCCGTTGGTTGCCTCGTTCCACACCCTCGGCAAGGTGAAGAACTATTCCCTCTCGCGCGGCGAGCGCCCAGAGTCCGCGGACCGTCTGTCGGGCGAGGAGCTGGTGATCGCGGACGCGGACCGGATCGTCGCGGCCACGCCGGTCGAGGCGGCACAGCTCGTGGGGCTCTACCGAGCCGAACCCGACCGCATCCGCATCGTCCCCCCGGGTGTCGATCACGGCCTGTTCTTCCCTCGAGATCGGAGCCGGGCCAAGGCGCGGCTCCACCTCGCGGATCTGCGGCTGCTGCTGTTCGTCGGACGTCTGCAGGCGCACAAGGGCCCCGACGTCGCCGTCCGAGCCGTCGCCGAGGCGATCGCCCGTGACCCTGCCGGGACCCGCGACGTCGTGCTTGCCATCGTCGGCGGTCCGAGCGGCAGCGACCACGGCGCCGAGGTGGCCCGGCTCATGGATCTCGCGTCAGCCCTCGGCGTGGGGGAGCGCGTGATGCTGTTCCCGCCCCAACCGCAATCGCGGCTGGCCGACTTCTACGCCGCCGCCGAAGCGGTCCTGGTCCCCTCGAGGTCGGAGTCGTTCGGGCTCGTGGCGCTCGAGGCCCAGGCCTGCTCGACCCCCGTGGTGGCATCGGCGGTCGGCGGTCTCCGATTCGTCGTCGAGGACGGCGTCACCGGGCACCTCGTCGAAGGCCACGACCCCGGCGACCATGCCGAGCAGATCCTCGCCGTCATCGGCGATCCGAGTGGGCGCCGGCGGATGGGCCAGGCCGGCGTGGTTCGCTCGCTCCGCTTCTCCTGGGATGCCACGGCGGCCGGTATGCGCTCGGTGTATGGCGAACTGCTCGACGGCCGCCTTCCCGCCTGACCCCCGCGCCTGACCCCCGAACGAGTCCGATGCCCTTGCGCTGCTCGAACCGAACCGTTCGGTTCGCGCGTCCGCGGCACCGCTCCCGTCGGGACCTGCGTCGGAGCGCACCGTGGAATGCTTTGCACCGCAAGGATTTCGTTCGATGCGTCGAGGGCCGTTCGTGTTCGGGACATGTTCTTGTCACTCTTTCCATCACGCGATCTACCTGCACATATGTACCGTGACCTGCGCGTTCGTCGGGTTGACCCGTCCCTGCACCGCCGGTACATTTCGCTCGCTCCGAGCAGCCGGAGCGGCCGAATCAGGGAACCGAGGCCGGGACCCCTGGGAAAGCCGTAAGGCCAACTGGGCGCACCTGCTCGTACGGTTGGGACAGCTAACTAGCTGTGCGGGTGGGG
>JBKPRY010000167.1:0-1623 GCA_046734755.1 Actinomycetota bacterium
CGATCTGGATCGTGAGCTTCTCCTCGTCGACCTTGAGGTCGTCGTACTCGTGGTTCGTGAGCTCGCGGAACAGCGCCTCCGCCTCGCGGGAGAGCTCCGGCCCGATCCGCGCCACCAGATGGTTGCGGAACCCCTCGAGCAACAGCGCCACCCGCTCGACGTACCGCGCATCCGAACGCAGCTCGTCGACCCTCGCCTGCGTCTCCTTTGCCTGACGCACGGCGGCCACGAGCCCCGCCTCCGCCTTCTCGGCGTCCTTCAGGGCGTCGCTCGCCCCCCGTTCGGTCTCCCGCGCCTCATCGAGCGCGCCGATCGCTTCCTCGAGCTCGTCGTGCAAGCGCTCGTGGGCCGCGTCGTCGAACGCGAGCCCCTCGGCCTCCCCCGCGAGCTTCGCGAGCTCGCCGTCGAGGAGCTCGATCCGCTGCCGGGCGGCGTCCAGATCGCGTTCGGTCTGCGCGAGGTGCTGGCGTTCGGTCCGGAGCTCCGCCGCGCGGGTGCTGAGGGCTCGCGAGCGTTGGGCGCTCGCCCGAAGCTCGTCGAGCTCGGGGACGGACCCATCGAACGGCTCCGCAAGCGTGGCCACCTCGGCCGAGAGCGACCCGATCCGTTCGGCGAGCTGCGACCGGCGCGCGTCCTGTTCGCGCGCGCGCTCCACCGCCTCCGCCGCGGCGACCCGGTCCTTCTCCGCACGGCCCCGCTCGGCGAGCGCCTTCTTGACCGCCGCCGCGGCGGTCGCCGCGGTCTTCTTCGCCCCCGCGACCTCCGCCTGGCAGTGCTTCACGTACGACGCGAAGTCGTCGCCCAGGGGGCGGCCGCAGGTGGGGCAGGGCTGGGACGGATCGGCCTCCGCCGCGCGCTCGAGCCGCTCGAGGGCCTGCTCCAGGAGCGTCGACCGGTGCGCCTGTTCGGCCTCGGCACCGGCGACGGCGGACCGAACGCGTTCGACCGCGCCCGCCGCGGCCTCGAGCGCCGAGAGCGCGGCCGCGCGGTCGGTCTCGGGCACGGCGTCCAACCGCGCCTGTGTCTGCGCGAGGTCATCCCGCCGTTCGACCAGGGCGGTCCCGAGCCGCAGACGATCGTCGATCCCGGCAAGCCCCGCGAGCTCGTCGTCGATCGCGGGCAGCTCCGCGACCGCGGTCTTCATCCGCTCGACACGCTCGAGCAGCGCCTCGTGCTGCTCCGCGGCGTGTTCGCTCTGTTCGGTCTTCGCGCGGAGCTCGACCGTCAGCTTCTCGATGCGTTGCCGGAGGGCGTCCGACCCGGCGAACGCCTTCTTCGCGGCCTCTCGACGGCGGCCGCCTCCTTCAGCTCGGCGGCCGCGGCCTTCGCGAGGCGCTTGGCCTCCGTGACCACGTCCTTCGCGGCCTTCAGGTCCGCCTCGAGCGCGGCGACGTCGGGCACGGCGCCCGTGAGCTGGTCCGCGCTCTCCTTGGTCGCCCTCGCCTCCCGCCGCGACGCGTTGCGCGCGTCCTCGACCGGCCGGATCCCGAGCAGCCGGAGCGCCATCTCCTTGCGCCTGCCCGGCGTGACGTCGGAGAACGCGTCGAGCTGCTTCTGCTCGGCGTAGACCGAGGCGCGGAACACCTGCAGGTCCATGTGGAGCAGGCGGCGGATCTCGGCGTC
>JBKPRY010000168.1:0-1171 GCA_046734755.1 Actinomycetota bacterium
GGTGCGGTCGCCACGGAGTACGCGCTCCTGCTTGTTCTGATCGCTCTCGCGATCATCGCGGCGGCCATCGCCCTCGGCACCGCGATCGCTGCAGTGTTCACGAGGGGTGCAACCACCCTCGGCGGCGTCGCACCGAGCTAAGTATCGAAGAGCGGCCTTGTCGGCCGCTCACTCTCACGGTCGGGGAGAGTGAGGGGCCGACAGAAGTCGGTCACAAGCGATAGAGCGGAGGAAGGGTTCGCGATCATGACGTTCATCAGGAACCGAATCTCGCGAGAGGAGGGAGTGGCGGCGGTCGAGTTCGCCCTCATCCTGCCGGTTCTGGCTCTGCTCCTGTTCGGGGTCCTCGAGTTCGGACGGGTGTGGAGCCAGTATCAGGTGTTCCAAGGCGCGGCCAGGGAGGGCGCGCGGTGCGCCGCGGTGCAGGCGACCGAGTTCAGCGACTGCAAGATCCAGCCGTCGATCGACCAAGCAGCGGACCCCTACAAGCCGAGCACGAACGCCGCCGTCAAGATCGGGGGCGCCAGCAGTCCGGCGGGGTGCACCGACGCCGACCACGGCCAGGACGTGCAGGTCTCGTGGGTGCAACCGCTCAACATCAACATCCCGTTCTGGAACGACGTGACCGTTACCCCGACCATCAAGGCGGTGTTCCGATGCGAGTGAGGCGGTTCAGCCTGGCGCGACTGCGCGACGAAGAGCAGGGCGCGGTCCTGGCGATGGTGGCCATCTCCCTGATCGTCCTGATCGGGATGGCCGTGCTGACGTTCGACCTCGGCCACGGCGTGGCCCTGAAGCGGAACATGGTGAACGCCGCCGACGCCGGCGCCCTGGCCGCGGCGAGGGAGTGCGGCCTCGCCAATGGAGAAGCGAGCGCGAAGGCGGCCGCCGGCGTGCTCGTCGGCGACAACAACACTTCGGCTAAGGTGACCGGCTTCAAGATCAATCCCAGCCCGGCGGTGTGCAGCGGAGCCGGGAACCCGGACCCGGACGGCCACAACACGGTCACGGTGACCGTCACCGTTCCCCAGGAGTACTTCTTCGCCCAGATCTTCGGCTTCAAGGGCGGGCAAGTGGTGGCCTCCGCCACCGCGGAGTGGACCATGGAACTGTCGGGCCCCGCTCCGCTCAAGGTGGAGGCGCTCAAGGTGGACGAATGCCTCGCGGGCGG
>JBKPRY010000169.1:0-2397 GCA_046734755.1 Actinomycetota bacterium
TGTCGACGACCTTCAGCATCCGTGGAATGCCTCGACGTCTTCGACCCCGCATTCGACCCCCACGACGGGGGGGTCCCACCCACCGACGGTGATGGGTAGGACCTCTCGCAATGAGAGAGGGTCTATCCGGCAGAGGTGGCCGGTTGGGCTCGCCTCCTAGTCCTGCTCGCCCTGATCGTTGTCGCCCTGGTCGTCGGCGGCCTCGTTCTCGCCCTGGTCGTCGTCGCCCTGGTCGCCGTTGACGTCCTCGCCCTGGTCGTCGGCATCCTCGTTCTCACCCTGATCGTCGTCGCCCTGGTCGTCGGCGGCCTCGTTCTCGCCCTGGTCGTCGTCGCCCTGGTCGTCGTTGACGTCCTCGCCCTGGTCGTCGGCGGCCTCGTTCTCGCCCTGGTCGTCGGCGTCCTTGGTTTTCGGCGCCTCGGTTTCCGGCGCTTCGTCGGACACGTTCTGGATCTCGACGACGCCGGTCTCGTCCTCGCCCGAGTCCTGCCCGGGCAGCGCTCCGGCCAACGCCAATCCTCCGAACATCGACATCAGCACGACGAGCCCCGCGACGACCTTCGCCGCGAGCGATCTCATCAGCGGTACCTTCATGATCACCCTCCTTCGCTTCGGCAGCCCGGACGCGTGTCGGGCACGCCCGCCGGCTTTGCTGGCCGACCTCACGGCCGGTTCGCCCTTGTCGGCGAGGAGCTGAGCGGCCCGCACGATCGCGGCGAGGTGGGCCTCCTCCGCGAGCGACGCCTCGGCCGGGAAGGCGCCGCCCACGTCCTGGAGGAACAGACCAAGCGCTCGCTCCTCGGGAGTCTTCGGAGCCTCCCCGCGGAGCAGGCGCTCGAACCCGTCGTCGGGACCCATCGATCCGCTCATCTCAATTGAAGGAACGCCCGACTCGCTCAAAGGGTCACGGCTCCGAGGTCGATCTCGTTCCGGATCGCCGCTATGCCGCGTGCCTGTAGGGCCTTGACGGCTCCCGGCTTCTTGCGGACCACGGTGGCGATCTCCTCGATCGTGAGGCCCCCGAGGATCCGCAGCAGCAACACGTCGCGCTGATCGGGGGTGAGGCGGTCAAGGACGGACCGGACGCGATCTTCCGCCAGGGCGCGCATCGCTTCGGTCTCCGCGTCAGCGTGTGGACCGATCTCGGCTAGGACCTCGACGGGAAGCGGTTCGGTCCGGCGACGGACGAGCCTGCGATGCTCGTCCACGATCCGGTTCCTAGCGAGCGTAAACAGCCACGCCCGGAACCCGCGCTCGTCTCCATCGAACGATCCGACCCCACGGACCGCCCGAAGGAACGTCTCACCGACGACGTCCTCCGGATCGGGCACGCGACTCGCGCGTGCGTACCGGAGGAGGTCCGGCGCCGCATCCGCGTACAGGCCGCGCCAGGCCCACTCCGCGCCTACTCGCGCGGCCTCCAACACCCCGGCGAACGAGTCTCCGAGCGCCATCTGTCTCCTCGGGTATCGGCACCAAGGGTGCACGACTTGGAGTTGAGCGGGCGAGTTCCTCACCCGGCTCCGATTCCTGACCTCGGGCGACCAGGTCCTCGCTGGGCACAGACTTCGATCGTGAACCGAGGCGCGAGGCTCTGGACGTGCCGTATGGACGCAGGCTCCGATTTCCGAAACGTCCTACGGCCTATCTCCTCGACACCTGACCTGCGATTCAGACACCTCACAGACCGTTACGGATGTTGGCGCGCCGACGCGGGCTCCCACCCGGCTCGTCCTCCACGTGATCGAGCACATCGTTGCACCCCTCGGTCTCCCGTCCGACGCAACGTCACCTTGGGTGGACGCGCGACTTCCGGACGGCTCTCGGGTACAGACCAATTTCTTAGCTGTCCATTTTCGTGGCCAGACGGGAGGAGATAAAGATCGAGATTCGATGCACCGACTGGTGGTGACCCCTAGCCAGCCGTGACCCAGTCCGGCTCGCGTGGCTGATGCGCTGTTCGTCAGCATCCACACGGTGGAGGCCAACCTCAGGCGGATCTACCGCAAGTTGGGCGTTCGCTCGCGCACGGAGCTGGCCTCGAAGTTCCAGTCCGACACGTCAGGATCTTGAGTGGGGGTCAGAGCACCAGCTTCTGTCGATAGACCAAACGGGTGACGGCCGCGTGGCGCGCGTCCTGTCGGCGGCCGTAGAACCATCGTGCGACATGACCTATGGCGCGTGCGATGGTACTCAGGGGTTTCGTAGAGGAGGTCGTCTACGACAATCCACCGGGAGCCCTCCGCCATGTCGGATCTCGAAGGTTCTTTCTCGCGACCGGCTGAGGACGCCGGCTCGGGGACGCGCAGCGACCGGCTCCGCGTGATCACGGCGGGGCGCGTCGGCAACATGGAGGCTCGGCTCGGGTCGAGCGGGTTTGACGTCGTCGCGGCCGCC
>JBKPRY010000170.1:0-18033 GCA_046734755.1 Actinomycetota bacterium
AGGAGCTCGAGGAACGCCGCTCGGATCGCGTCGTCCCACGGGAGGTCGGCGTCGATCGACACCGCCGCCATGGCGTCGAGCGAGGCGGCCGGCATCACGTCCCCGTCCCGCGCGACCGCGGCGAAGGCGCGGAGGATCCCCTCCGCCGTGACATCGAGGGGAGCCGGCGGCGAGGAGCCGCGCAGGAACCGATCGAACACCGAGGCCGAGACGTGCTCGACCTGACGCGCCTGCTCGAAGACCGAACGCATGAGCCCGTCGACCGCGGGCAGCCCGGGCTCGTCCCCGAAACCCATGGCTTGCGCGATCGAGGGGTGGAGCTCCGCGAGGAGCCGGTCCGCACCCCGGCCGCTCTCCAGGTGCAGCGCCCCGCGGACACGGGTGAGGAACTCCTCGGCCCCCTCCACGGAACGACGCTCCGACTCGCGCAGGATCCCCGAGTCCTCGAGCGGAGGACCGATCGCGGTCTGGAGCCAGCCCAGCGCATGGACGTCCCGAAGACCCCCGACGCCCTCCTTGAGCTCGGGCTCCAAGAGCGACGACACCGACCCGAACCGATCGCGCCGAGCCTCGCGGTCCGCCGCCAAGCGCTCGGCGAAGACGCGGGGGTCGCCGCGAACGAGCTCCACGAGCGCCGAGCGCACGTCGTCCCACGATGACCCGGACCCCGCAAGGACCCGGCCGTCGAGCATGGCGGTGGTCGCGTCGAGCCGTTCGGCCGCGACCTCGAGGCAGGCGTCCGGCGTTCGGACCGCGTGGCCGACGCGGAGACCGGCGTCCCACAGGGGGTACAGGAGGTGCTCGGCGAGCGCCGCGACGTCGGGGGTCGGCGACCCGTGGTGCAGGATCAACAGATCGAGGTCGGATCCGGGCGCGAGCACCCCCCGCCCGTACCCGCCGAGCGCGACCAGCGCGACGTCCTGCGGCATCCCGGCGGCCGTCACCAGGTCGCGGATGCACACATCGACGAGTTCGGCGCGGCGTCGTCCCGACCAGCGTCCGTGATGACCCGTGGAGTAGGCGCGATCGAGCGAACGGAGATCCGCGAGGAGCCGGCCGACCGGCGCGGGCCGCTCGCTCACGCTAGAGGGCGTCGGGACCCATCTCACCGGTCCGGATCCGGAGCACCTGATCGACCGGCGTCACCCAGATCTTGCCGTCGCCGATCTTGCCCGTGCGCGCGGACTTCGCGAGCGCGTCGACGACGCCATCCACCCCTTCGTCGTCGCAGATCACCTCCACCTTGATCTTCGGCACGAAGTCGACCTGGTACTCCGCGCCGCGGTAGATCTCGGTGTGCCCGCGCTGTCGCCCGAACCCCTCGACGTCGGTCGTGGTGAGCCCGTGCACGCCGAGGTCCTGGAGCGCCTCCTTGACCTCGTCGAGCCGATGCGGCTTGACGATCGCGACGACGAGCTTCACGGCGCTCCCGGGGGCGTGGACGCGCCCAGCCTAGCCCGCGAGCGGCGGGCCCGCGCCGATCGGCCTCACTCGCCCCTCATCATTCACCGGATGCCTTCTTGCGCGGCGCGGCCTTCTTCGCCGCTACGGCGCGCTTGGCCGAGGGCTTCTTGGTCGCCGGGCGCTTCGCGCCGCTTCGCTTGGCGCCTCCGGCGGAAGGCGTCTTCTCCTTGGCCGCCGCGACCGAGGCTTTCAGGGCCTCCATCAGGTCCACCACCCGCGCGGGCGCCTCCTCGGCCGGTGCCTCGATCGGCTCGCCGGCGAGCTTCTTCTCGACGATCTCGAGCATCGCCTCGCGGTACGCGTCCGTAAAGGCCTCGGGGTTCCAGGGCTCGGTCAGGCTCTCGATCAGCGACCGGGCCATCTCGACCTCGTTCTCCCGGACCTTCTCGTCGGCCGGGACGGTGTCGAATTCGGCCGCCCGAACCTCGTCGGGCCAGTACATCGTCTCGAGGACGAACACGTCGTCCTTGAACCGGAGGGCGGACAGGTGCTCCTTGTCGCGGAAGCTGACCTTCGCGATCCCGACCTTGCGCTCGTCCGAGAGCGCCTTGCGGAGCAGCGCGTAGGCCTTGGCCCCGGTCTCATCCGGCACGAGGTAATAAGACTTTTTGAACAGGATGGGGTCGATCTCCTCGAGGTCGACGAATTGCTGGATGTCGATCGCGCGGCTCGACTCGACCGGGACCGCGTCGAAGTCCTCGTCGGTCATGACCACGTACTTGTCCTTCTCGACCTCGTACCCCTTGACGATGTGCTCGAAGTCGACCTCTTCCCCGTCGACCGAGCACACCCGCTTGTAACGGATGCGTCCCATGTCCTCGTCGTGCAGCTGGTTGAACTTCAGGGACTTCTCCTCGGTCGCCGGGTAGACGGCGACCGGGATCGTGACGAGGCCGAACGAGATTGCCCCTTTCCACATCGCTCTGGGTGGCATACGCGCTCCTCGCTGTGTGGACGCCAGGAGCCTGGATTCTAATCGGCCGGGGGGACAGACCCCCATGCGCCGGCCCCCCGGGTTGACCCATCGCGGCCGCCGGTATACGAACTCGTTCGTGCTCCGAGCCCGCGCGTTCGCGATCGCGACGTTGGCGACCCTGCTCGTCGCGGCGTGCTCGACGGGCGAGACGGAGGTCCAGGGTGGTGGCACGCCCCCGACCGGACCCGCGGAGACGGGTTCGACCGCCACCGGTGCGACCGCCACAGGCCCGACCGAGGGCTCCACCGGCACGACCGCCGAGACCGGGCTGGGCGGGGCGGTGCAGCTCGACCTGCCCGAGGAGCAGAACCCGACGGGAGCCTCGATGTACTCGTGCGACGGCGTCCAGGGCACGTGGACCTATGACCCCGGCACCCTCGACGTCGAGGGCGTCACGATCACGATGGAGCCGGCCGACGTGAACATGTCCGGCGGGACGGGGACCCTGGTCGTCTCGGGCGAGGTCACGCTCCCGGGGGCGGGTGGCGCCGGCTTCACCGACACGGTCAAGCTGCGCATCACCGGCACGGCCGACGCGCCGACGATGGAGGCGAGCGGCGTCAAGGTCAAGGCGACCGGCGCGCTCCAGGGCGTTCCGATCGATCTCGCCCACTTCTTCCCCGAGATGGTGGCGATCCCGATCGTTGAGGGCGCCCCGAACTGCTGACGCCGCCCCCCCGGTGAGCTGACCGATACGCTGGCGGTGTGTCCCCGCGGAAGAAGACCAGCTCCGGTCGCGCGTTCACGGTCGCATTCCCGCGACCGCTGCCGGCCGAGAAGCGCGGCGACGCCTGGTGGATGGAGGCCGACGGCCGCGAGCTCCGGCTCTCGAACCTGGACAAGGTGTTCTGGCCCGATGAGGGCTACACGAAGGGCGATCTGCTCGCGTTCTACTACAACGTGGCCGAGCTGATCCTGCCGCACCTGCACGACCGGCCGCTCACGATGAAGCGCATGCCCGACGGCGTGAACGGCCCTTTCTTCTACGAGAAGACCGCGCCGTCCCACACGCCCGACTGGATCGCGCGATGTCCCGTCCAGAGCGAGGACAGCAAGGACGGCGTGATCGGCTACATGATGGTGCAGGACATCGCCACGTTGTTGTTCGTCGTGAATCTCGGCGCGATCGAGATGCACCCCCTGCACTCTCGCTGCCCGTCGGTCGAGTCACCGGACTACCTGTTCTTCGACCTGGACCCGATGGGTGCGAGCTTCGAGGACGTGCTGATCGTCGCGCGGCACGTCAGGGCGGCGCTGGGCGCACTGGGGTTGACCGGCTACCCCAAGACCTCCGGCGCGACCGGCGTGCAGATCTACGTGCCGATCCGGCTCGGGTGGTCCTACGATCAGGTGCGCAATTTCGTCGGCACGCTCGGGCGCACGATCGAGCGCGCCGATCGCGAGCACGTGACGATGGCGTGGCAGATCTCCAAGCGCACCGGCAAGGTCTTCATCGACCACAACATGAACCGGAGCGGCGCCAACATCTCGGCCGCCTACTCGATCCGACCCGAGGCGATGGCCACGGTCTCGACCCCCGTGACCTGGGACGAGATCGACGCCGGGATCACGCCGCAGGACTTCCGGATCGAAAACGTGTGGGAGCGGTTCGACAAGCTCGGCGACCTGTTCGAGGGGGTGCGGACGGAACCGCAGGACCTGGCCGCGGCGCTCGAGGCGGTGGGGCTGCCCGCGGAGAAGGCCTTCGCGGACCCGAGCCAAGCGACCCGGCGCACGTCCGCGGAGGTGATCGCAGCGTCCAAGGACCCGAAGCTGGACGAATACCTGCGCAAGCGCACGTTCGGACGGCAGGGGACCACGGAGCCGGCGCCCGGCGAGGCGACCGGCGTGGGCAACACGTTCGTGATCCACAAGCACAGAGCGACCAGGCTGCACTACGACGTGCGGCTCGAGCGCGACGGCGCGCTGCCTTCCTGGGCGGTTCCCCGAGGGCTGCCGACCCAGCCTGGCGACAAGCGCCTGGCCGTCCGCACCGAGGATCACCCGCTCGAGTACGGCTCGTTCGAGGGCACGATCCCCGAGGGTCACTATGGGGCCGGCGAGGTCCGGATCTTCGACGACGGGACGTACGAACCGGTCGAGTGGACGGACTCGAAGGTGAGCTTCCGCCTCAACGGGCGCCGCTACCCCGGCCTGGAGTTCCACTTCGTGAAGACACGCACCGACTGGCTCGCCTTCCTCGCGTCGGGTCAGCGGGCGCCGCTGATCGCCTCGCCACCGGCGTTTTCGCCGATGCTCGCCGAGGGCGGGTGGAAGGCGTTCGACGACCCGAAATGGTGGTTCGAGCCGAAGTTCGACGGGATCCGCTCGGTGACGAGGATGGCGACCGACGCCACGCACCTGATGACGCGCAACGGCCGAGACGTCACCGACAAATACCCGGAGCTGCGGATGATCCACGAGCTCGTCGACCAGGTGAACGCGGTGCTCGACGCCGAGATCGTGGCGTTCGACGAGGACGGGAAGAACTCGTTCGAGGTGCTGCAGCAGCGGATGAACCTGGCCAACGAGCGCGAGATCAAACGCATCTCGAGCAAGATCCCGGTCGCGCTCGTCGCGTTCGACCTGCTCTGGCTGGACGGCAACGACCTGACGGAGCTGGCGCTCGAGGAGCGGCGCGAGCTCCTGGAGACGATCGTCGAGCAGGACCACCGGCTCCAGGTCGTGACGCACGTCGAGGGCGAGGGCAAGGACTTCGTCGAGGTGGCCCGCACGCTCGGCCTCGAGGGCGTCGTGGCCAAGCGGACCGGCTCGCGGTACCAGCCGGCCCGGCGCTCGCCCGACTGGCGGAAAATCAAGCTGACGAACACGCAGGACTGCGTGATCCTGGGTTGGACGCCCGGTCAGGGCGGCAGGACGGGGACGTTCGGCGCGCTGCTGGTGGGTGCCTACGACGATGGCGAGCTGATCTGGATCGGTCAGGTCGGCACGGGGTTCACGCGGGCGACGCTGGATCGGGTGCTCGAGGCGCTCGAGCCGCTGAAGCGCCCGACCCCGCCGATCGACGACCCCGAGCTCGCCAGGGTCAGGGGTGCCACGTTCGTCGAGCCCGAGCTCGTCTGCGAGGTCGAGTACCTCGAGATCACCAAGAGCACGAAGAAGATGCGCGCGCCCTCGTTCAAGGGCCTGCGCGACGACAAGTCGCCGGACGAAAGTGTCCTCGAGCGCCCTCGTGGGCGCTCATGAGGCTCCGAAGGGCTCGAACCCCGCCCGCACGAGCATCGCGCGCACCTCGCGCTCGTCCAGGCCACGGTCGACGAGCTCCTGGTAGATGCGGATCGCCGCGAACGAACGGCCGCACTTCGGGCAGAACTGGAACTCGTCCTCGACGGGCGTCGTGCACCAGGGGCAGCGGGTGACCTCGACGCGGTTGTCCGGCTCGAGCCCCGTGTCCGCGAGCGCGTCGACGTAGCCCTTGCCGTAGTCCCACTGGATGTACTCCTCCTCGCGGACCTCGAACGCCGGCTCGTGCATCTGGGACTCGCCGGTCTGGAGCATGTGCTCGAGGTTCTCCAGCAACAGGTCCCACTCGTAGTAGTGGTTCTCCTCGCATCGTTCGCAGGCGATCACGACACCCTTGACGCCCTGGCCCTGGAACGTCCGGCGCATCCCACCCAGGTCCTCGAGGTCGGCGCGGATGTTCTGCGCCTCCTCGGGTTCGAGCCCGAAGGTCTCGCGTTCGTCGTCGCCGAGCGGCTCTTCCATCACACCGGCTCCGTCACGTCCGGGTCCTCGTCGCGCAGGTCGAACGTCTTGAACCCCTCCGCGTACTCGAACCCTCCCTCCTCGCCGAGCTCGCGGGCCCGTTCGCGGACCCAGTCGAGTGCGTCCCCGGTCCCCTGCGACTCGTGCGCGCGCAGGGACTCGAGCTTGGTCTCGAGCGTCTTCGAGATATCCACGTACGTATCGGCATCCTCGGAGGCGAGCCACAGGTTCGGCACCTCGAAGGGCTCGAGGCCCTCATCGAGCAGCTCGGGGAACTGCGGGCGGCTCGGCGCGTCGGGCATGACGGCGCACAGTGCGAGCGTCCCCGCCTGCTTGTGGTCCCAGTGGTTGATGTATCGATTCCCGAACCACAGCCGCGATGGGTCCGGCGCGACGATCACCTCCGGCCGGATCCTCCGAACGACCCGCGTCACGGCCCTGCGGGTCGGGAGGTCGACCTGGAGCTCGCCATCGACGAACCCGAGGAAGGACACGCTCCGCACGCCGAGCACGTCCGCGGCGGCCCGTTGCTCGCGTTCGCGGATCGGCACCATCACCTCGCGGGTCATCCCCGGCTCGTTCGAGCCGGCCGAGCCGTCGGTGACCACGCAGTAGTGGACGTCGGTCCCATCGTTCGCCCAGCTCGCGATGGTGCCGCCGCACATGAACTCGGCGTCGTCGGGATGGGCGAAGATCACGAGGGCGCTGGCGAAACCCACTCCGAACAGCGTACCGGCTGCCGTCGTTGTTGCGCCCCCTCGAGGCGCTTGCCGGTGGGTGGGCGGCGGGGTTCGATAGCGGACGTGGACGAGCCGCTCGAACGCGATCGCCGGATCCGCGAGCTCGAGCGCCGCTTCCGGAGCGCCGGCCTTCCCCTGCTGGCCGAGGATTACTCGGCGACCGAGGACGTCTTCAACCGGGCGATCCCGCTCCTTTCAGTGGTGTTCGTCCTCGAGATCCTCGGGGCGATCAACCTGGCCTGGCCACCGGCCCTGAACGTCCTCGCGCTGCTGGGTGGTGTCGCGTTGGTCCTCGTCGCGTTCGGCCTGCTGAACGTGTCGCGAGGCCGGAGGTTCTTCTCGGTGCCGCAGAAGCTCGGCGTCCCAGAGCTCACGGCGTTCGTCGTGCTCCCCGTGGTGCTCCCGCTCGTCTTCGGCGGGCAGCTCACGAGCGCGCTCGTCACCGGGCTCGGCAACCTCGTGCTGCTCGGCCTGATCTGGCTCGTCGTCGGGTTCGGGGTCTTCTCGATCCTGCGGTGGACCGCCGCACGGTTCGTCCAGCTGCTCGGTGCCTCGCTCACCCTCCTCGTCCGCGCGCTTCCGCTCCTGCTGTTCTTCTCGCTCGTCACGTTCTTCACCAACGAGTACTGGCAGCTGTTCGGCCAGGCGAGCGACGTCACCTTCTACGCGGCCGCAGGGCTGTTCGCACTGATCACCGCGGTCTTCCTCATCGTCCGGCTCCCGGGAAGCGTCCGCGACCTCGAGCGGGGCAGCTCCCTCGCGGTCCCGCTCGACCGGCGCCAGCGCGTCAACGTCGGGCTCGTGATCTTCCTCGCGCAGGCGCTGCAGATCGCGTTCGTCGGCGTCGCCATCTGCTCTTCTTCATGGTGTTCGGCGCGTTGTTGGTCACGCCGGCGATCCGGGAGGACTGGATCGGCAGCGAGGGTCGCGTCCTGTTCACCCTGCCGTTCTTCGGCGAGCAGCTCGCGATCACCAAGCAGCTCGGCCGCACGGCCGCCGGGGTCGCGTCGTTCTCGGCGCTGTACTACGCCGTGGCCTCGGCCGTCGACTCCACGTACCGGGACGAGTTCATCGAGCGGCTGACGCAGCAGCTGCAGGAGACGTTCCGCGAGCGGGGCGAGTACCTCGAGCTGATCGCGGCACGGGACCGGGCCCCCGCCTCCCGCGTGGGCTAGGACGCTTCGGGCGTTCGGCGGCGGCGCGCGACCATCGGCAGCCCCCCGCGGGGTCGAAGGGTGATGACGGCCTGGAGGTCCGGCTCCCGGTCGGTCGTGCTCGCGAATCGCCACCTCCGCGCGATCGACGCGAGGAGCATCGCCGCCTCCAGCCGCGCGAACGGCTCGCCGATGCACACGCGCGGACCTCCGCCGAACGGGATGAACGCGTACCGCGGCCGCCCGGGGTCGTCGTCGAGCCAGCGCTCAGGGCGGAAGGAATCGGGCTCCGGCCACCATCGAGGGTCGTGGTGCAGGAGCCACGGCGAGACCACGACGACCGAGCCCTCGTCGATCGCGTAGCCGTTCGCCCGGTGGCCGGCGACGGCGGTCCGGCCGATCGCCCAGGCCGGCGGCCGAAGCCGGATCGACTCCGAGATCACGGCCTGCGTGTACGAGAGGTTCGGCAGATCCCCGAGCGAAGGCGGGCGGTCCGGGAGCACGGCGTCGAGCTCGGCGTGCAGGCGCGCCTCCGCCTCCGGGTTGCGCGAGAGCAGCCACCACGTCCACGTGAGCGCGATCGCGGTGGTCTCGTGACCGGCGAGGAACAGCGTGAGGGACTCGTCGCGAACCTGATCGTCGGTCATGCAAGTCCCGTCCTCATTCGCACGGAGCAGCAGCGAGAGGAGATCGTTCCCGCTCGCGCCGGCGGCGCGTCGTTCGGCGATCATCTCCGCGATCACCCGGTTCAGGTCGGACTCGACGCGGCGGTAGCGGCGCATCGTGGGCGAGGGCAGCCGCACGAGCAGGCGGAACAGCGGCGAGTACACGCGGTCGAACATCCCGAGCGTGTCCGTGAGGGCCCGTCGGACGGTCGCGCTTCGCCGCTCGTCGACATCGGTCCCGAACAACGTGTCTCCCACCACGGCGAGGGTGACCGCGGACATCTCGGCCTGGATGTCGACCTCTTTCCCGTCGCCCCATCGATCAGCTGCCCGCTCGGCGATCCGGACCATCGACGCCGCGTAGGACGCTATGCGCTCGTGGTGGAACATCGGTTGGATCAGGCGGCGTTGCCGGCGGTGGGTCTCGTCCTCGCTCGTGAGCAGCGACTCGCCGAGCAGCATCTTCGCCGCCCGGATCGTTGGCCCCTTGTGGAACGAACGGTGATCGGCGACGAGCACGTCGTGCACGAGATCCGGATGGTTGAGCAGGTACGCGGCGGAGCCCGGGACGTCGATCCGAACGATGTCGCCGTACGCTGCCAGCCGTTCGAGCAGACCGAGCGGATCCCTGCGGAACGCCCGCAGCGCCGCGTACCGCGACAGATCGGGACCGGGCGGTCGCACGGTCGTCGTCACGAACCCATCATCGGGGACATGGGCGGGACCGCAACCCGTACGCTTCGAGCATGCGACCGCTGCCCGATGGCTTCGAGATCCGGTCTCCCGCATTCGATGAGGTCGAGGACGTGGCCGAGATGCTGGTGGCTATCGATCTCGCCGACATCGGCACATCCGAGTCCGATGCCGACCTCATCCGCGACCAGTGGTCGTCCCCCGGCTTCCAGCCATCCGTCGACGCGTGGGTGGTCACCGATCCGAACCGGGCGATCGTCGCCTACGGGAGCGTCACACCCGATGGCGAGGGCAAGATCAAGTCGTGGGGGGTCGTCCATCACGACCACCGGGGACGCGGGCTCGGAGCCGCACTCCTGGACCGAATGGAGGCTCGGGCCTCCGAGCGCCTCCGGGGGATCCCCGTCTCGGTGCTGCACACGGCCGTCAACGACGCGGACGCCTCGGCGGCGGCGCTGGTGCAATCGCGCGGGTTCGCATACGTGCGGACCTTCCGACACCTGCAAATCGACCTCGCCGGCCCACCGCCCGACCCGGGCGAGCCGCCGAACGGGATCGCGATCCGCGGCATCGAGCCCGAACGCGACCTCCGGCGGGTCCACGCGATCTTCGTCGAGGCGTTCCGGCATGAGTGGGGCTATCGCGCGATCCCCTTCGATGAGTGGATCGAGATGGAGGTCAAGGTGCCCAGTTTCGACCCCAGCCTGTGGCTGCTCGCGACCGCGGCAGACGAGGCGGTCGGCGCTCTGTCGGGCGTCGTGTGGGGCGAGCGGGGCTGGGTGGGCGAGCTCGGAGTTCTCGCGCGCTGGCGCGGCCGCGGGATCGCCTCAGCCTTACTGCGACGGGCCTTCGCCACCTTCGCGTCCCGCGGGCTGCCACGGGTGATGCTGAACGTCGACTCGCAGAACTCAAGCGGCGCAGTCCGACTCTACGAGCGGGTGGGGATGCGCACCGCTCGCGCGTGGGACGTCTACGAGAAGCGCGTCGTCTGACACACGACTCGCGAGCAGCATCGACACGAGATCGACTCATGGATTTCCGAGCTCAGTGAGGCGCTCCGCGATGACCTCGGCATGCCGGAGACGCGCCTCCGCGCCCTCGTGCACGAGCGCGAGAACGGAGCAAGCGAGCGCTGCCCGAAGTGCGCCGGGTTCCACCGTGCCGATGTGGGCATTCTGGAAACGAGCAAGGGTCTCGGATGAAAGGTCGTCGTAGCCGCGCGCCTGCACCGCCGGCAACCCCTGGCGGAGGCACGCGAGCGAGAGAGCGTGGTCGCGCACGGCACCGACGTAATGCTCCGCCTGCAAGACCCGCCCGCGTTCGATGCACGTGCGCGCATAGACCGCGTAGATGACGCCCCACCCGAACATGTCCTCTGCGACCGCCGGCGTGGAAATGAAGAGGTCTCCCGCCACCGAGGGCGCGGAAGGCCCGGACCCGCCTGAAGCCGTTTCGCCGAACAGGAGCCGGAACCGTGGCCCGGCGGGGCGGAACTCGGCCGCCGGCGTCATAGAGAGATCCAGCTGCAACAGGTGCGGCAGCAGGAACACCCGATAGGTGGTCGGGCCGCGCTCGAGCTCGGCGAGCTGGACCGCGGCGAGTTCATCGATGAGCGTCTGCGTCCAGTCGGCGAGCACGTCGGCCACCCGAACGTGCGCAGCAACGCCGAAGGTGAGGTCGAGATCGGAGAAGCGGTCACCGCCGTCTACGGCGAGTGAGCCGACGGCGGCCCCGGCGACGATGCGCTCATCCTCGTGTGCGAGCCTCAGCACGCGCTCGCGGAGTGCATCCCGCTGTTCGAGGGTGAACATCTAGGGCCGGTCGAACCGGATCGATGCGAGCTGCGTTCGGGCGCGCTCGATCGCCTCTTCGAGCCATTCGCCCTTCTGCGGCCCGCGGGAGTCCTCGCGCGGGAACATGAACTGATTGAGCGTTTCGTCCGAGCCGAACTGGATCCCCTTGGTCCGCAGGTACTCACCCACCGCGAACTCCCATGAGAACAGCGCCGTCCCGTTGTCGAACGCCTGCACGGTGTAGGTCAGGAACGGGTTCGGCTCGGCGACGAGCACCTGGATCCCTCGCGGCGAACGTCCGGTGGCGGGATGGAACCCGTACTTCACGAGCGCTTCCTCGAACTCCATCGCGCGAGCCTACCGCGCTGCTAGGGAACGGCCTTCAGCACCTCGTCAACGAGCTCGAGCCCTGGTCCCGGGTCGATGACGACGGCCGTCCTCCCGCGGGCGATCGACCCGCGGGCCTTCCCGAGACCCGAACGGAGCTCGTCGACCCCGTTGGAGACCATCGTGGCCGCTCGCGCCACCTTGTTCTCGAGGACGAGCTGCATCGCGTCGAGCACCGACACCACCTCCTCGAGCGCCGACCGCGCGTCGTCCGCGTCGCCGAACCGATGCGCGAGGCTGTAGAGGAACAGGAGCACCGGAAGGGCCGTCGAGTAGGGCACGATCACCACGCCGCGCGCGAAGGCGTCGGCGTGCGCCCGTCGAAGGACCTCGTACGCGGCATCGGGCACGGCGGCGACCGCGACCGGCGCGGTGAGCGACGGGTCGAGGTACTGCGCCACCTCCCGCGCCCGGAGCGCGACCTGGCGCTCGACCTCGCGCGCGAGCGCCTCGCGCTGGGTCGGGTCGTCGGCTGCCTCGAGCGCCTCGAGCTCGGCCACCGCGGACCACTTGGAGTCCACCGGCAGCCGCCGGCCGTCCGGGAGCAGCAGCCCGAACTCGACCACTCGTCCGTTCACGCGCAGGTCGGTGACGAGCATGCCCGGCGGGAGCTGCGCGAGGTGTTCGCGGAGCACGTTCTCGCCGCCCCGGCCCTTCGAGGCGCTGCCGACGAGCACGGTCGAGAGCCGGCGGACGATCTCCCAGGACTCGGCATCGCGTTCGCGCCGCTCATCCTCGCGCACGGCGAGCGCCTCCAGCACGCGCCGGGCGCCGGCGAGATCCGAGCGCAGGTGCTCGGCCGAGCCCTCGCGGGTGGCCGCGGCGTCGGCGAGCCGGCGGAGCTCAGCCGCCTGCACCTCGAGCCGTGCCTCCACGCGCGTCGAGGGCGTCGAGGCCGACCTCCGCCACGTCCCGAACACCACCGCCCCGAGCGCCGCGCCGAGCACGAGTCCGAGCACCGCGCAGCCGAGCTGGATCATCCGCTCCTCCTTGTCCCGAGCAGCGTAGGGACGGGGAGTGACAAAACCTCAGGGGGCAGTGGCGATGCCCTACGACATCGAGCCGGCGACGAGCTCTCCGCCCTTGATGACGAGCTCGGGCTCGAGCACCGCTCGGGCGTCCTCGAGGGGGTTCGACCCGAACAGGACGAGGTCCGCGGCCCCACCCTGCGCTACCACGCCGACATCGCGCAGCCGCAGCAGCGCGGCCGCGTCCGAGGTCGCCGAGCGCATCGCCTGCAGCGGAGTCATCCCCCACTCGACCATGCGGACGATCTCGACGAGCGTGTTCCCGTGCGGGTTGAACGGCGTTCCGGCGTCGGTCCCGCAGGCGACCCGCACGCCGCCCCGGAGCGAGCGCCGAAACCCCTCGCGGGCGAGCTCGACGAGCGCGGTCGCCTTCTCGACCGCGTACGCCGGGACCTCCTCGGCGTGGTCGACGATGCCGCGGATCGCCGAGATCGTCGGGACGTGGAACGTCCCGCGCTCCTTCATCAGCCGGGCGCCCTCGGCTGTGAGCATCGAGCCGTGCTCGATCGAGTCCACGCCGGCGCGGATCGCCCGGACGATCCCCTCGGGCCCGATCGCGTGCGCGCCGACCACGCGGCTCCACGAATGCGCCTCGTCGACCGCGGCGTCGAGCTCCTCCTGCGTGAACGCCGTGAAGTCGTGGGTGATCCCGGGGGTGAGCACGCCGCCCGTCGCGACCAGCTTGATCGCGTTCGCGCCGGCCCGGATCTCCTCGCGCACCGCGCGCCGGAGCCCCTCCGGTCCGTCGACTTCGCGCGCGAACCCGATCTGATGCCCGTGCCCGCCCGTGACCGTCAGCGCGCGGCCCGCCGCCAGGATCCTCGGACCGGCGAGCAGCCTGCGTTCGACGCCACGCGCGACCTGGATCACTGAATCGCCGCGCCCTCCCAGGTCCCGAACCGTCGTCACGCCCCAATCGAGCGTCCGCGCCGCGTTGCGCACGGCCTTGACGGTGGCGGCGGCGTCGGTCGTCATCTCGCGCGCCTCGGCGCCGAAGTCGGCGCTCCCGTCGAAGCACAGATGGACGTGGCAGTCGATCAACCCCGGCGTCAGCGTCTTGCCGCGTCCGTCGATCTGGTCCGCCGCTCGCGCAGAACGCGTCGCACGCGCGTGCGCGCCGACCCACTCGACGCGACCGTCGGCGACGAGCACGCCGGCCCGCCGCTTGACCGTCCGCCCGTCGAAGAGCGTGACGTTCGAGACGTAGGTCGGCACGCCGTCACTCGCTCCTGGGCGGGCCCGGCGGGAGATGGGAGACCTCCTCGCGGTCGAACGCGTGGTCGGGGACACGCTGCCCGCCATCGATCTCGACCCGATAGGTCATCGTCCCGGTCGCCCGGCGAGCCGGCGACGCGCATCGATGATCCGAATGCCCGGCAGATCGAACACCCGGGCGTCGTCGAACCGCACGATCATCGTCGCTCCTCCTCCGTCGCACGCCCGTCTCGGCCGCCTGCGAACCGCGCGCATCTTCTCAGAACTCCACCCCTGCCTCGGAACGCAACCTCCCGCCCTCTCGGGGTAGTCTTTGCCGGCCCCATCGTCACCCCTCTCTGGAGGTTCGATCGGATGCTCGACGTCGCGAAGCAGGCCGTCGAGGCGGCCAGAGCCGCCGGCGCGGACTACGCTGACGGCCGCGTCGTGGCCGACGACTCGGAGTCGATCACCGTCCGGAACCAGGAGATGGAGGGGATCGATCGATCGACCTCGGAGGGCCTGGGGATCCGCGTACTCGTGAACGGGTACTGGGGCTTCGCCGCCACCGCCCGACTCGAGCCCGAGGAGATCGACCGCACCGCCCGGCTCGCCGTCGAGATCGCGAAGGCCGCCGCCCGCCTCCCGATGGAGCCGGTCGTCCTGGCCCCGATCGAACCCTTGACGGGCACCTGGCACTCCCCGATGCAGGTGGACCCCTTCAACATCCCCCTCGAGGAGAAGGTCGCGATGCTGATGGAGGCAACCCGCCGGATGCAATCGGTCGAGGGGCTGGCGTTCGCCGAGGGCGGGATCGACCTGTTCAGCCGTCGCACGTTCCTCGCGACGAGCGAGGGCACGGCGATCGAGCAGACGACCGTCCAGTCCGGGGGGGGGATCGAGGCCACGGCGCTGGGCGACGGCGAGCTCCAGCGCCGCTCGTTCCCGAACTCGTTCCGCGGCCACATCGCGGCCGCCGGCTGGGAGCACATCCAGAAGCTCGGCCTGATCGAGGAGGCCGAGCGGACCGCGACCGAGGCCGTCGAGCTGCTCTCGGCCGAGGAGTGCCCGAGCGAGGTCACCACGCTCGTGCTCGACTCGGGGCAGGTGGAGCTCCAGATCCACGAGTCGATCGGGCATCCGGTCGAGCTCGACCGCGTGCTCGGGATGGAGGAGGCCTACGCGGGGTCCTCGTTCGTCCGGCCCGAGGACCGCGGCTCCCTCCGGTACGCGAGCCCGTTGGTCTCGATCACGGCCGACGCGTCGCTGCCGGGCGGGCTCGGGTCGTTCGGCTGGGACGACGAGGGCGTCCCGGCTCAGCGGGTGCCGATCCTGGTCGACGGCGTGTTCGAGAACTTCATCTCGAGCCGGGAGACCGCGAGCGTCCTCGGGCTCACGTCGTCCGGAGCGATGCGGGCGGACGGGTGGGCGCACTACCCGCTGATCCGCATGACCAACATCTCGATCGAGCCGCGGGAGGGCTCGCTCGCCGACATCATCGGCGACACCGACGACGGCGTGTTCATGTCGACGAACACGTCCTGGTCGATCGACGACCATCGTGTGAACTTCCAATTCGGGTGCGAGATCGGCTGGCGGATCGAGAAGGGCCGGCTCACGACGATGTATCGGAACCCGAACTACACGGGCATCACCACGGAGTTCTGGGGCTCGTGCGACGCCGTCGGCGGTCGCGAGGAGTGGACCCTGTGGGGAACGCCGAACTGCGGCAAGGGGCAGCCCGGCCAGGTCGCGCGGGTCGGGCACGGCGCCTCGCCCTCGAGGTTCCGGGGCGTGCAGCTCGGGGTGCGCGGCTGATGCGGGCGGGTCTCCTCGGGCCGGACGAGGTCCGCCGCATCGCCGACGCTGCCCTCAACCTGCCTCGCGCGGACGGCGTGGAGGTCCTGTTCATGCACGAGTGGGGCGGGCTCACCCGGTTCGCCTCGAGCTCGATCCATCAGAGCACGCACCGCGAGGACACGGGGATCCGTGTCCGCGTCGTGTCCGAGGGGCGCATCGGCGTCACGGCCACGAACGACTTCTCGCCCGAGGGGGCGCTGCGGGCCGCCGAGAGCGCGCTCGAGATGGCGACCGTGGTCGCGCCCGACCCGCTGTTCCCGGGGCTCGCGCCGCGCGCCGCGACCCCCGAGCCCCAGGCGTTCGACGAACCCACGGCCGAGACCACGCCCTCCGAACGCGCCGAGGCCGTCGCCGAGCTGGTTGGGCGATGCCCCGAGGGGTTCACGGCCGCCGGCGCGTACGAGACGCTCGCGAGCGAGGTCGCCGTCGCGAACACCGAGGGCCAGTTCTGCTGGGCGCCGTCCTCGCAGGCCTCGGTGACGACGGTCGTGACCGGGCCCGACGGCGGGAGCGGCTTCGCGGAGATGTTCGCGGCCCGACGGAACGAACTCGACCCGGCTGCGGTGGGCAAGCGGGCCGCGGACAAGGCGGTCGCCTCGCGGTCGCCCCGCGACCTCGACCCCGGCCGATACGCCGTGATCCTGGAGCCCGCGGCCGTCTCCACGCTCGTCGGCTTCCTGGCGTGGATCGGCTTCGGCGGGCGGTCGCTGTTCGAGGGGCGCTCGTGCTTCTCGGGCAAGCAGGGGCAGCAGGTGGCGGCCCAGAGCGTGCGGATCTACGACGACGCCCTGTCCGATGGGACCCTCGGCCTGCCGTTCGATTTCGAGGGGGTGCCGCGGTCGCGCGTCGACCTGATCGAGGACGGGGTGTTCCGGTCCGGGGTCTACGACCTCCGCACGGCCAAGCAGGCGGGCACCGCGACGACCGGCCACGCGCTGCCTCCGCCGAACCCCGAGGGTCCGTTCCCCCTGAACCTGTTCATGGCGCCGGGCGACGTCGACGTCGAGCAGATGATCGCGTCGACCGAGCGCGGGCTGCTCGTGACGCGGTTCCACTACACGAACGTCGTGCACCCGGTCGAGTCCACGATCACCGGGATGACGCGCGACGGGACGTTCCTGATCCGGGACGGCACACTCTCCCACCCCGTCAAGAACCTCCGGTTCACGCAGTCGATCCTGGAGGCGCTGACCGGCACCCAGATGATCGGACGCGAGACGGAGCTCGCGAGCGAGTTCTTCTTCTCGGCCAGCCGCGTCCCCGCGCTCAAGGTCGAATCGTTCAACTTCAGCGGGCGTTCGGACCACTGAGGCCGCGCCGGCGCCCGTTCGGGGATCGCTGGCCGCCACGAACGAGCAGGCGTTAGGCTGTCCCTCCCCGACCGGAGGTAGCCACGATGCAGGTCCGCGACATCATGCACACCGACGTGAAGACCACCTCGCCTTCGGACACGTTCGAGCGGGTGGCGACCGTGCTGCGCGAGCACGGGATCTCCTCGGTCATCGTCATGGACGGCGCCACCCTCGCCGGCATCGTGACCGAGCGCGACCTGGTCAACCTCGTGGCCGAAGGTGGCGACCCGAAGTCGACGATGGTGTCCGAGCGCATGTCGACCGACCTGGACACTGTCGACCCGAAGACCGACATCGCCGAGGCTGCCGACCACATGGCTCGGCTGAAGATCCGTCACCTGCCCGTCGTGGTCGACGGCGAGCTCGCGGGGATCATCTCGATCCGCGATCTGACCAACTGGGCCGTGCACGAGCTCACCTCGGGTCACGAGCTCCCCGACCTCGAGCGGAGCCACTCGGCGCTCTCGGCGGCCGCCGAGGTCAATCGACCGGATCGGTAGGACGCGCCCCCGCGGCGCGCTCGAAGGGCTCGCGCGGGCGCTCCAGCGAGCCGAGCTGGGCGAGATCGCGGGGGAACAGGAGCGCGACCGTCCAGTCGGCCGCGATCTTGACCTTCCGGCCGAGCGTCGGCATCGCGTACAGGTGGTAGGTGCGGTGGGCGAACCACGCCGGGAACCCGCGGAGCCGAACGCCTCGGATCGTCGCCACGCCCTTGTACCGGCCGAGCGAGACGACGGCCCCGATCCCCCGGTATGCGAACCGCTCCGGCGGTCGCCCCTCCGCCACCGCCACGACGTTGCTCCCGAGCCGCTTGCCCTGGCGCATCCCGTGTTGCGCGGTGGGAGGCATCAGCCCCCCGGCGAGCAGATCGGGTACCGCCGCCGAGTCGCCGGCCGCCCATGCGTCCTCGACGCCCTCGACGCGCAGGAACGCGTCGGTCCGGATCCGGCCCGCATCGTCGACCGGGAAGCCGGACTCGGCCGCGAGCGGGGACGGCTTGA
>JBKPRY010000171.1:0-3629 GCA_046734755.1 Actinomycetota bacterium
CGACGGTGTCGGGCACGTTGATCGTGGTTGCCCCGGCATCCACCGCGACGCGGAAGCACTCGAGGAGGAAGTCGAGCTCCGTGCGGGTGGCGTCCTGCGCGCTGAACTCCACGTCGTCGGTGAAGCCGACGGCGAGCTTGATACCCTCGCGGATCGCGTCGAGGACCTGCCCGTTGCTCATCCGCAGCATGTCCGTCATGTGGATGTCGCTGGTCGAGATGAACGTATGGATGCGCCAGCGCACGGCCCCGCCGAGCGCCTCGGCCGCCCGGGTGATGTCGCCGGGCACGACGCGGGCGAGCGCCGCGATCACCGGGCCCCTGACGCTGGACGCGATCTCGCTGACCGCCTCGAACTCGCCCTCGCTCGAGACGGGGAAGCCCGCCTCGAGCACGTCGACCTGGAGACGGGCCAGCTGCTCCGCGATCTCGACCTTCTCGGCCCGCGTGAGCGCGATCCCGGGTGCCTGTTCGCCGTCGCGAAGCGTGGTGTCGAAGATCCGGACTACGTCGGGGTCGCTACCGTTCGCCATCGGGCTCTCCTTCGGTCCCACCCACCCGTTCAGTCCCACCCACCCGTTCAGTCCCACCCACCCGCTTCTCTTCCGAATGCAGCCAGGGCATCATCGGACGCAGCTCGCGGCCCACGCGCTCCAGCTGCGAGCCGCGAGCCTCCCGACGCAGCGCGAGGAAGTGGGGGAAGCCGGCATCGGCCTCCCCCAGCCATTCCTCCGCGAAGGTGCCGTCCTGGATCTCGGCCAGGACCTGGCGCATGCGCTCGCGGACGCCCTCGTCGACGATCCGAGGTCCGCTCAGGTAGTCGCCCCACTCGGCCGTGTCCGAGATCGAGTAACGCATCCACGACAGGCCGCCCTCGTAGATCAGGTCGACGATGAGCTTGAGCTCGTGCAGGCACTCGAAGTACGCGATCTCGGGCTGATAGCCGGCCTGCACGAGCGTCTCGAAACCGGCCTCGACGAGCGTGGAGATCCCACCGCAGAGCACCGACTGCTCGCCGAACAGGTCGGTCTCGGTCTCCTCCTTGAACGTGGTCTGGATGATGCCCGCCCGGGCGGCTCCGATCCCCGCGCCGTACGCGAGCGCGCGCTGCAGCGCCCTGCCGGTCGAGTCCTGCTGAACCGCGACGAGGGCCGGCGTGCCGATCCCCTCCTCGAACGTCCGGCGGACGAGGTGACCGGGCCCCTTGGGGGCGATCATCGTGACATCCACGTCGGATGGCGGCCGCACGGTCCCGAAGTGCACCGAGAACCCATGCGCGAACATCAGCATGTCGCCCGCCTTCAGGTTCGGCGCGATCTCCGCGGCGTACACCGCACCGTGCGCCGTGTCGGGGAGCACCACCATGATCACGTCGGCCTCCGACACGGCGTCGGCGGTCGGCCGCACCGCGAGACCAGCCTCCTCGGCCTTCGACCAGGAGCCCGAACCCTCGCGCAGTCCGACACGGACGTCGTGGCCCGAATCCTTCAGGTTCTGCGCGTGCGCGTGACCCTGGCTCCCGAAGCCCAGGACGGCGATCCGTTGCCCTGCAAGGGCCGACGGATCGGCCTCCGCGTCATGGTAGATCGTCGCCATCGGCCCGTTCCACCTTTCCGCTCACGTGGCGGTCGGCGTCGGTCAGACGCCGCCGCCGGTCCACTCCTGCTCGGCTCCAGCGACCGCCCGGAGCCGCGCGGCGCGCTCCTTGATCCCCCGGTCGCCCCTGGAGAGCGCGATCCGTCCGGTCCGCGAGAGCTCGACGATGCCGAAATCGCGTAGGAGCTCGAGCAGCGCCTCGAGCTTGTCCGGCGTGCCCGTGCCCTCGATCGTGATCGTCCGATGCGTCACGTCGAGAACCCGGACGCGGAAGACGTCGCAGATCTCCAGGATGCGGGCCCGCGCCTCGCCCTCGCCCTTGACCTTCACGAGCATCAGCTCGCGCTCGACCGCGTCGCCCGCCTCGTGCTCCAGGATCTTGATCACGTTGACGAGCTTGTTGAGCTGCTTCGTGATCTGCTCGAGCGGCTTGGTGTCCACCTGGATGACGATCGTCATCCGCGACAGGCCGGCGTTGTCGGTCGGGCCCACGGCGAGCGAATCGATGTTGAACCCCCGCGCCGCGAACAAGCCGGCGACGCGGGTCAGGACGCCCGGCTTGTCCTCGACCAGAACCGAGATCGTGTGGAGGCTCATGCGACCGGCGCCTCGGCCGGGTCGTTCGTCGGCCGCAGTCCCTCGGGCCCGACGATGATGTCGTCGTTGCTCGCGCCGGCGGGGACCATCGGGAAGCACATCTCCTTCGAGTCCACGCGAAAGTCGATCACGACGCTCCGGTCCTGGATCGAGAGCGCCTTGTCGATCACCGCGTCCACGTCGTCGGGGTGCTCGGCCCGCAGGCCGACGCAGCCGTAGGCCTCGGCGAGCTTCACGTAGTCCGGCACGTCGTAGGACAGGTAGACCTGGGAATACCGCTCCTCGTAGAAGAGCTCCTGCCACTGTCGGACCATCCCGAGATGCGCGTTGTTGATGATCGCCGTCACGAACGGGATGCCCTCGGCGGTGGAGGTCGCGAGCTCCTGGCTGGTCATCTGGAAGCAACCGTCCCCGTCGATCGCGATCACCCGGCGGTCCGGCCGTCCGGCCTTGGCGCCCAGCGCCGCCGGCACCGCGAACCCCATCGTCCCGAGCCCCCCCGAGTTCACCCAGGTCCGCGGCTCGCTGAACCGCCAGAACTGCGACGCCCACATCTGATGCTGCCCCACGCCCGCGACGACGATCGCGTCGCCATTCGTGTGCTCGTAAAGCCGCTCGATGCAGAACTGCGGCTTGAGCGGCCCGTCGCCAGGCTGGTCGTAGCGGTACGGGTAGGTCCGCTTCCAGGTATCGAGCTGGGCGAGCCATGCCGTTCGATCGGGCACCCCGCCCGCCTCGTCCTGCAGACGTCGCAGCTCGGTGTGGAGCTTCGCGATCACGTCCTTGCAGTCCCCAACGATCGGCACGTCGGCCGCCCGGTTCTTGCCGATCTCGGCCGGGTCGACGTCGACGTGGATGATCCTCGCGTCCTTGGCGAAGGAGGACAGCTGGCCGGTGACGCGATCGTCGAACCGCGAACCGAGCGCGACCAGCAGGTCGGCCTTCTGCATCGCGGTCACGGCCGTGTACCCGCCGTGCATCCCCGGCATCCCGAGCGCGAGCTCGTGGGTATCGGGGAAGGCGCCACGCGCCATCAGCGTGGTCGTGACGGGGAGCCGCCCGTCGTTCGCGAGCTTCAGGAGCTCTTCGTGCGCCTCGGCCTTGATCACGCCGCCGCCCACGTACAGGACCGGACGCTCGGACTCCATGATCATCTTGGCGGCCGAACGCACCTGCTTGAGGTTGCCCTTGGTCGTCGGTCGATAGCCGGGGAGGTCGACGGAGCCGGGCCAGCTCCAGGTGAACTCCTGCAACTGGACGTCCTTCGGGATGTCGACGAGCACCGGTCCCGGCCGCCCGGTCCGGGCGATGTGGAACGCCTCGCGGATCGTGACGGCCAGCTCGTTCGCGTCCTTGACCAGGAAGTTGTGCTTGGTGATGGGCATCGTGATGCCGGTGATGTCGGCCTCCTGGAAGGCGTCGTTGCCGACGACCGGC
>JBKPRY010000172.1:0-1545 GCA_046734755.1 Actinomycetota bacterium
GTCTCGGGCGTGGTGATGATCGCGATCGGCGTGCTGGTCTTGACGAACCTGTGGACGCGGATGCTCGGTCCCGTCTTCCGCGCGATCGACGATTTCAACCCACCGATCTGAGGTGCAGCGCGAAGGGATCGTGGGTACTCCAAGCGTGGAACCGTGCGTCCGCGAGCCCGAGGAACGGTGCTACAGTGCGCCGGGCCTCGGTGCCCGTCTGAGGTCCACGCGGAGGTAGACCGGAAAGGTGCGCAGGAGAACGCTCGTGGTCCTGGGCCTTGTGGCCCTGGCCCTCGTGGCCGCGGCCTGTGCACCCAACGCAACCCAATCGGCGCTGGAGCCCAAGGGTCCCTACGCGCAGAAGTCCTTCGATCTATTCGTCCCGGTGTTCTGGGTCGCGGTTGCGATCTTCGTCATCGTCGAGGGCCTGCTGCTCCTGTTCGTCTTTCGGTACCGGCACCGGAGGAACCAAACCCCACGCATCCCCGCGCAGGTCCACGGCAACACCCGGCTCGAGATCGCGTGGACGATCCTGCCGACGCTGATCCTCGCCGGAGTGGCGGTCCCCACGATCGCGACGATCTGGGACCTCGCGGCGAAACCGACGGGCGACGTGCTCGAGGTGAACGTGCTCGGGCACCAGTGGTGGTGGGAGTTCGACTACCCGGGCCAGCAGATCCTGACCGCGAACGAGCTGCACATCCCGACGGGGCGCCCCGTCTACCTGACGCTCTGCGCGGTGGGGTTCGGCTACGGGACACCCGTCCCGAGCCAGGGCGGCCCGCCGGCGCCGAACGAGTGTCAGACCGGCCCGCCGGACGGCCAGCCTCCCGCCGGGATCGGCGCCGCGGTGATCCACTCCTTCTGGGTGCCGGAGCTCGCGGGCACCCAGGACGTCGTTCCGCACCTGACGAACCACCTGACGATCCAGGCCGACGAGCCGGGCGTCTACACGGGCCAGTGCAAGGAGTTCTGCGGCCTGTCCCATGCGTACATGAGGTTCCGGGTGGTCGCGCAGACGCCGGAGGACTTCGACCGCTGGGTGGCCGAGCAGAAGGCGCCCGCGTCCCCCGAGGTCTCGGGCCCGGCCGCCGCCGGCAAGGAGATCTTCCAGCAGACGTGCACGGCCTGCCATGCCGTCGCCGGACTCGAGAGCGCCAACGGCCAGCCCGCGCTCGCCAACGGCGCGCCGAACCTCACGCACCTGATGAGCCGCGAGTGCTTCCGAGGGTGCACGCTTGATGTCGACGAGGAGAACCTGCGGCGTTGGGTCGCGGATCCGCGCTCGATCGAGGCCGGGTCGTTCATGCCCGACTACGGTCTGTCGGCCGACGAGGTCGATCAGGTCGTCGCGTTCCTGATGACGCTGGAATGAGGTGAGGATCCCATGGCGAGCGTGAGCGTCCCCGCGGAGCGACCCGGCGGCTTGCTGCGGCGCCCGCACGCGACGACGGGGTTCTGGAGCTGGTTCACGACCATCGACCACAAGAAGATCGGGATCCTGTACGGGATCACGGCGTTCGCCTTCTTCCTGATCGGCGGGAGCGAGGCGCT
>JBKPRY010000173.1:0-4660 GCA_046734755.1 Actinomycetota bacterium
CTGCCGAACCTCAAGCTCGCGATGTGGCTGTTCCTGGCCTCGGACTGCCTGCTATTCGGCGCGCTGATCTCGACGTACGTGCTCTACCGGGGCGCCAGCACCACCGGGCCCTACCCCGCCGACGTGTTCGACATCCCGTACACGTCGGTCTCATCGTTCGTGCTGCTCGCGAGCTCGCTCACGATGGTGCTCGCGCTGTCCGCGATCCAGCGGGGCGACGTCGGGCGTTCCAGGGTCTGGCTGCTGTCGACGGCCCTGCTCGGGATGACGTTCCTCGGGGGCCAGGTCTACGAGTTCACGTCGTTCGTCCGCGAGGGGCTCACGCTCAAGACCAACGTGTTCGGGACGTCCTTCTACGTGCTGACCGGGTTCCACGGGACCCACGTCGCGGTGGGCGTGCTGATGCTGCTCACGCTGTTCACGCTGTCGTTCGCGGGCAGGATCACGCAGGACAGCTCGTTGACCGTCGAGCTCGTGGGGCTCTACTGGCACTTCGTGGACATCGTCTGGATCGTGATCTTCACCGTGGTCTACCTGATCCCGACCGGGAACCCGGGCGCGGGGGGCTAGGACTGAGCATGGCCGACACGCACGTCGACGAGCCGGTGCCCGAGGTCCGTGCTCGCGCCCACGCCGGACGGCACCCCGGCCCGAAGGAATACATCCGGATCGCGATCATCCTGGCGGCGATCACCGCCGCGGAGGTCGCCGTCTACTACACCGAGGGGTTCAAGGAGATCCTCGTCCCGGTCCTGTTCTTCTTCTCGTTCCTCAAGTTCACCCTCGTGGTCCTGTGGTTCATGCATCTGAGGTTCGACAGCCGGACGTACGCGCGCTTCTTCGTGATGGGCCTCGCCGGCGCCATCACGTTGTTCCTGATCGTGCTCCTCACCTTGCAGGTCTTCTCGAGTTAGCCGATGCCAGCCTGGCACCCGCACCCCAGCGTCTGGTTGGTCCTCGGAGGCATCTGGGTCGCCTACCTGGTCGCCGTGCGTCGGCATCGGGCCATCGTCGGTGCTCCCTCCGATGGGCGCCGACGCACGACGCTGTTCTCCCTCGGGATGGTGTGCCTGTGGCTCGGCGCCGACTGGCCGGTGCACGATCTCGCCGAGGGCTACCTCTATTCGGTGCACATGGCGCAGCACCTGCTGTTCACGCTCGTGGCGCCGCCGCTGCTCATCGCGGGGATGCCGGCCTGGATGTGGCGGGGCATCCTCCGGCCGCGATGGTTGTTCCTCGCGTTCCGTTTCCTCACGCGCCCGATCGTGGCGCTGATCCTGTTCAATGGGCTGCTGCTGTTCACGCACTGGCCCGAGGTCGTCGAGGCCTCGGTACGCTCCGAGCTCACGCACTTCTCGTTGCACGTCCTGCTGTTCGGGTCGGCGATCCTGATGTGGTGGCCGGTGATGTCGCCGCTCGTCGAGCTCCCGGCCCTCACGCCGCCGGCACAGATGATGTACCTGTTCGCGCAGTCGCTCGCGCCGACGATCCCGGCGTCCTTCCTCACCTTCGGGCGCACGCTGCTGTACCCCGTGTACGGGACGTTCCCACGGCTCTGGGGCATCTCGGCGCTCAACGACCAGCTGATCGCCGGGCTCCTGATGAAGCTCGTGGGCGGGTTCATCCTGTGGGGATTCATCGCGACGATCTTCTTCCGGTGGTACGCCCGCGAGAAGCGCGACGGGTGGGACGCCCTCGCGCTCCGGCATGTGGAGCGTGAGCTGCGATCGAAGGTGCCGCGATGAAGCCCGCGGTGCGCGATCGCCTCGTGATGCCCATCCTGCTCCCGCTCGGGATCCTGGCCGTGATCGCCGCCGTGCTCTTCGGTTTCTCCAGGATCCTCCTGTCGCTCACCCCGACGGCCGCGACGGTGACCGCGATCGTCGTGGCGACCGGCGTGGTGGTCACCGCCTCGGTGGCCGCCGGTCGCAAGCAGGTCCGGCTCTCGACCCTGGGGGCGATGCTGGGCGTGACGGCCGGCGTCGCGATGCTCGCGGGCGGGGTTGCGCTCGCCGTCGTCGGGGGGAGCGAGGAGGAGCCGGGCGGGGGCGGGGAGAAGCCGGTGGTGACGCTCGCGGCGGCGAACATCGCGTTCGAGCCCACCGCGCTCACGGTGCCGGCGGGCGAGGCGTTCACGCTGCGGTTCCACAACCAAGACGCGAACACCCAGCACAACGTCCAGATCTTCGACGACCCGGAGTTCGGGGGGACCCCACTGTTCAGCGGGGCGCTGGTCACGGGGGTCCGACAGACCGACTACGAGGTTCACGCGCTCGAGGCGGGTGCCTACTTCTTCCGCTGCGAGGTCCACCCGACGACGATGACCGGCAAGTTGCAGGCTGTCCCGAGCGGTTCGGGCGGTCCGGGCGAGACCGGTCCCGGGGGGCCCGGCGGCGGCGTGACCGTCGTGGCGCAGAACATCACGTTCGACACCTCGACGATCCACCTGGAACCGGTGCCCACGACGATCACGTTCGAGAATCGAGACGCCGGCGTGCAGCACAACATCGCGATCTACGCGGACAGCTCGCTCAGCGACGAGCTGTTCAACGGGGACCTGGTCACGGGGCCCGACACCGCGCAGTACCAGGTGCCGGCGCTGCAGCCGGGCGAGCACTACTTCCAGTGCAACGTGCACCCGACGATGAACGGGAGCGTCCTGGTCTCCGACGGGGGTGGGGGCGGCGGTCCGCCGCCGGAGCCGACCGGCCCCTCTTAGCGCCGATCTCATCCGATCGGGAGCATGACGCGGCTCCCATGGATTCGGCTACGCTCCGATCGGTGACCGGCACGGTCCGCCCCGAACATGCGCGAGGGCGCGTTTCCGGTGCCCGACGCGAGTCCGGAGCGGTCGACGGAACGGAGGCGTCGTGAACGAGGGGGGCAACGGGTCGCAGGAGCAGTCGCCGGAGGAACTCGAGGCCGAGGTCGAGCGGCTGAAGGCGGAACGGCAGCAACTGGAAGCGCGGGTCGAGACCCTCGAGGCGAAGCCCGTGAAGCGACGGCGCTTGCGGCGGATCGCGACGCCGATCCTGGTCGCGCTCTCGATCATCGTCTTCACCATCACCGTGCCCGCGGCATGGGGTGCGCGGACCGTCCTGAACACCGATCGCTACGTGGCGACGGTCGCGCCGCTCGCGGACGACCCGGCGGTTCAGGCGTCGATCGCCACGAAGCTGACCGACCAGGTCTTTTCGGCGCTGAACGTCCGTGGGGCCTTGGCGGATGCCTTGGCGCCGCTCGGCGAGCGCGCCACGCTGCTCGCGGGTCCGCTCACCATCGCCGTGAAGGGCTTCGTGCGGGACCAGGTCGAGAAGGTGGTGGCGAGTCAGGCCTTCAGGACGTTTTGGGTCGAGGCGAACCGATTCGTCCACACGCAGGTACTCGCGATCCTGCGCGGTGAGTCCGCGACCATCACGACTCGGGAGGGCAAGGTGCTCTTGAACCTGCTCCCGCTCGTGAACCTCGCGCTGGGGTCGATCGAGGCGGTCGCCTCCGACCTGGTCGGGCGGGACGTCACGCTTCCGGAGATCTCGCAGAGCGAGGTGCCGAGCACCTCGATCGCCAAGCTCGAGCAGGCGCTCGGGATCGACCTCCCCGACGACTACGGGCAGATCGTCGTGTACGACTCGCACGACCTGGCGACCCTGCAGCAGCTCCTCTACACGTTCGAGCGGCTGCTCGTGCTGCTGTTGCTCCTGATCCCGATCCTGGCGGGGGCGAGCCTGTGGGTCTCGACGCGCCGACGCCGAACGCTGATCCAGCTCACGGTGGGGGCCGCGATCGGGCTCGTCATCGTCCGGCGCATCGCGATCATCTCCAGGGACCATCTGTTCGACCGCGTCGATACGCAGCGGTTCCCCTCCGTGCGCGTCCTGACGAACGAGCTGATGGCGAGCCTCTTCCGCTACACCGGGATCCTTCTGGCGATCGTGCTGCTGATCGCGCTGGTCGCGCTCATCACGGGGCCCTATCCGTGGGCCGTGACCGTGCGCGGCTGGGCACGGGACGGGGCTCGGGGGGTGGCGGCCGCCTTGTCCGGCGAGCGGCTGCCGGACACGGGGCGGGTGCGCTGGATCCGCGATCATCGCGACGGGTTGATGCTCGGCGGCGCGATCCTCGCCCTCGCGTTGTTGTTGCTGTTCGACCTCTCGCTGTGGGGGTTCGTCGTCGCCGGGGTCGTGATCGCGGTGTACGAGATCGCGCTGGTACGCCTGGGCCACGAGCCCGACGGTGCGGAGGTGGCGTAGCGGTTACTGGAGCGGAGGGAGCTTCGGTCCCCAGTCGTAGACGACGGTGGTACGGACCAGCAGGTCCTGTATCGATTCGTTCCGGCCGCTGACCGCGCTCCAGAACAACCCGATCGGGAACACCGCGCAGAGTACGGCGCGCACGAACGCTCGCCACAGCGGCAGACCGGCGTCTGGGGAGGACACCACGCGCAAACCGAGCACGCTCTTGCCCCACGTGCGCCCGGTGTTCGCCCACCCGATCGTGAGGTAGGCGATCAGCAGGATCCAGCCGAGCGTGCCGAGCCGCAGGGTGGAGACCTCGGGCCACGAGAACCGGCGCGGGTGCAGGAGGAAACGGATGCCGCTCACGGCGAAGTAGACGCCGATCACGGCCGCGACGACCACGAGGAGATCGATCGCGTCGGCGA
>JBKPRY010000174.1:0-12511 GCA_046734755.1 Actinomycetota bacterium
CGCCCCGGCGTGGACGCCCGGGAGCGCGTGCTCGTGACGTGGTTCGAGGCGGCGGCCTGGGCACGTCCGGACGGTCGGGTCATCGTGCAGACCGACGCCCCGAACGACCCCGCGGTCCAGGCCCTCGTCTCGGGACGACCCGACCGGTTCCGACGCGCCGAGGCGCCGCGCCGGGCCGAGGCTGGGTTCCCGGTGGGGTCTCCCGTGTTCCGCGTGACCGGCGGCGCAGAGCTCGAGCGCGAGCTGGAGGCGCTCGAACCGCGGACGCTGCTCTCATCGAACGTCGGTGGGGCGACGATATGCTTGGTCGCGCTCGATACGGGCCGGGTCGCCGGTTTCGGCGCCGAGATGCGCCGGCTCGCGACGACGGGGATCGTCACCCGCGTCGAGGCCGAGCCGCATCTGTGAGCGGTGACGCGCGTCGGTTGGGGGAGACATCGTGACCGTGATGCAGATCCGAACGCTCGGCGACCTTGTGCTTCGCGAGACGGCCTCGCCGGTCGAGGTGTTCGACGACGCGCTCCGTCGGATCGTCGACGACATGTTCGAGACGATGTACGCGGCGCCAGGCGTCGGTCTGGCCTCGAACCAGGTGGGTCTGCGGTCGGCGTGCTTCGTCTACGACGATCGGGAGGGAAACGCCGGCTTCGTCGCGAACCCCCGGCTCTCCGAACCGGAGGGCGAGGAGACGCTCGAGGAGGGTTGCTTGTCGATCCCCGGTCCGTATCACCCGCTGGTTCGCGCCGGGCGAGTTCGCCTGGTCGGCACCGATCTCGACGGCGAACCACTCGACATCGTCGCGGAGGGTCTCCTGGCACGGATCTTCCAGCATGAGACCGATCATCTGAACGGGATGCTCTACATCGACCGTCTCGATGATGCGGGCCGGCGCGACGTGATGCGCCAGCTGCGCGAGTTCGAGGTGCAACGCTCCGAACCCTGAGCGTTCGACGCGCTCGGGGGGCGTGCCGGCCCGCGTATCCTCCCGCCCGTGAGCCGCTCGCTGCGCATCGCGTTCCTCGGCAACGGCCGATGGTCGGTGCCCTCGTTGCGAGCGATCGCCGACTCCGGCCACGAGGTCGTCGCGGTGATCACGGCCGAACGCAGACCCGCCGGTCGCGGCAACGAGCTTCGCGCTACGCCGGTCGCGCTTGCCGCCGCGGCGGCCGGGCTGTCGCTGCACGAGGTCCAGACCGTGAGGTCGGGCCCGGGCGCCGACTCGCTCGAGGCGAGCGCCCCCGACCTCCTGATCGTGGTCGCCTACGGCGAGATCCTGCCGCAGGCGGTGCTCGACATCCCGGCCATCGCGCCCGTGAACCTGCACTTCTCGTTGCTGCCGGAGCTCCGGGGCCCGAGCCCGGTGCAGACGGCGTTGCTCGAGGGACGGGGCGAGACCGGCGTCACGACGATCGTGATGGACACAGGGATCGACACCGGTCCGGTGATCCTGCGCCGGCCCGAGGCGATCGGGTCCGGGGACGACACGGGTTCGCTGGGGGACCGGCTGGCGTCGATCGGGGCGGAGATCCTGGTCGAGACCGCCGACCTGTTCGCCGAGGGCGCGGCCAACCCGCTTCCACAGGACGAGTCGGCGGCCACGTTCACCAGGCGCCTGGGGGCCGATGATCGCGTTCTGCGATGGACAGAACCCGCGCGCGAGCTCGTCAATCGCACCCGGGCGATGTCGCCCGAGCCAGGCGCGACCACGAGCTTCCGCGGCGAGGACCTGAAGATCTTCCGCGCTGACGCCGTCCCCGCGCGTGGCGCGCCGGGGTCGATCATCGAGGCGAGCAAGGAGGGGTTCGTGGTCGCGACGGGCGAGGACGGGTTCCGAGCCATCGAGCTCGCGCCGGCCGGCCGGCGGCACATGAGCTCGTCGGACTTCGTGAACGGCTACCGCCCGGTGGTCGGCGAGTCACTCGGGTGACCCGTCCCGTGGGCCGCAGGCGGGCCGGGTCCTCCCGCAGGGTCGGGGCCCCAGGGCGGCCGACACCGGCGCCGTCCGCGCGTTCGGTCGCGGTCGATGTGATCCGGCGCGTCACCGATGAGGGCGCGTACTCCAACCTCACGCTGGCGCGGACGCTCGCGCGGGCCGGCCTGTCCGAGCGCGACGCGGCGTTCGCGACCGAGCTCGTCTACGGCACCCTGCGCAGGCTGATCCCGATCGACCATCAGCTCGCGCCGCTGCTCGAGCGTCCGATCGACACCGCCCCCAAAGGCGCCCGCGCGGCGCTGCGCCTGGGGGGTTACCAGCTGCGTTTCCTGCGCGTCCCGGTCCACGCCGCGGTGTCGGAGACCGTGACCGTCGCCGACCCGCGCCACCGCGGCTTCGTGAACGCGGTCCTGCGGCGGTTCGCGACGCTCGAGCCGGAGGCGCCCGAGGGTCGCAGCGATCTCGCGGTCTCGTTGCGGACCGGGCTCGCGGAGTGGGCCGTGCGCGAGCTCCGCCGGATCCTGTCGACGGAGGAGGAGACCGAGCGTGCTGCCGCCGCGCTCGCCGCGCAGGCGCCGCTCACGATCCGAACGAACACCTGCCGCACGACGGTCGACGAGCTCGAACACGAGCTGCGTGCCGCCGGCGTCGGAACCGAACGGGGAGCGGTGCATCCGGACTCGCTCGTGATCGGCTCGGGTGCCCCCTCGGGGCTGCCCGGATTCGCTGAAGGATGGTTCGCGGTGCAGGACCAGGCCTCCTCGTTCGTCGTGGCGGCGCTGGACCCGCGCCCGGGCGACCGGGTCTTGGACGTGTGCGCCGGTCCGGGCGGCAAGACCGGTCATCTCGCCTGCGCGATCGGGCCCGAGGGACGCTCCGTCGCCGCGGATGTATCGCCGGCCCGGCTCCACCTCGTACGCGCCAACCTCGAGCGCCTCGGCGTTCGGACGGAGCTGCTCGTGCAGGACGGTCGCCGGACCGCCCTCCGTGGGGGGTTCGACCGCGTCCTGGTGGACGCGCCGTGTTCGGGGATCGGTTCCTCTCGCCGGCGCCCCGAGCTCCTCTGGCGCGCCCGCAAGGACGAGCTCTCGAGCCTCGCCCGGCTGCAGGTTGGGGTCGCGACCGCCGCCGCGCAGCTCCTCCGCCCGGGGGGCCGGCTCGTCTACAGCGTCTGCACGTTTCCGCGGGCCGAGACGGACGCCGCGTGCGACGCGATCCTGCGACGCGCCCCCGGGCTCGAGCCCATCGAGATCGCCGGCCCGGACGGCGCCGCCGAACGGGTCCGCCTCTGGCCGCATAGGCACGGATGCGACGCGATGTTCGTCGCGGCCTTCCGCGGGCGAGCAACCCCTCGCGGCTAGAATCGCGCCGTGGCCAAGTTGGGCGCGTCCATCCTGTCGGCCGACCTCGCCCGTCTGGCCGAGGAGGTCAAGCTCGTGGGTGAGCATGCCGACCTCATCCATATCGACGTCATGGATGGACACTTCGTCCCGCCCCTCACGATCGGTCCGGCGGTGGTGGCCGCGCTGCGCCCACACACGGATCGGCCCCTCCACGCGCACCTCCAGGTCGACTCGCCCGACGGGTTCCTCGACGAGCTCGCGGCGGCGGGTGCCGACGCCGTGAGCTTCCATCTCGAGGCCGTGGGCGATCCGATGCCTACGCAGCGCAAGGTCCGGGGGTTGGGGATGCGGGCCGGGATCGCGCTCGCTCCGCGTACGGCCGCTGAGGCCGCGTTCGCCTTCCTCGAGGACGCCGACGACGTGGTCGTCCTCGCGGTCGAACCAGGGTGGGCGGGGCAACGATTCCAGCTCGGGGCCGAGGCCAAGATCGAGGCGCTCCGCTCCGAGATCGATCGTCGCGGCCTCGACGCCGAGGTACACGTGGACGGCGGCGTGAACCTCGAGACGGTCGCCCGATGCGTGCGGGCGGGCGCCGACGTCCTGGTGGCCGCGACCGCGATCTTCGGGGCCGGGGATCCGGCCCGTTCGGCCCTCGAGCTGAAGGCGTCGGCGGAGGCGAAGGTCTGATGCCGGAGTCGATCCTCGTCGTCGACGACGATCCGGACATCGCCCGCTTCGTCGAGGTGAACCTCCGCAGCGCGGGCTACGAGGTCTCGGTCGCTTCGGACGGGGAAGAGGCGCTCGAGAAGGCCGCCGGCATGCGCCCCGATCTCGTGCTGCTCGATGTGATGATGCCGCGGATCGACGGTTTCGAGGTCGCGCACCGGCTCCGCCGGAACCCGCACACCTCGAACACGTCCATCATCATGCTCACCGCGAAGGCGCTGGCGACCGACAAGGTCCTCGGGCTCACCGCCGGCGCGGACGACTACATCATCAAGCCGTTCGATCCGATCGAGCTCCTCGCGAGGGTGAAGGGCACGCTCAGGCGCGCGAAAGAGATGCGGAACCTGTCGCCGCTGACAGGTTTGCCCGGGAACATCCGGATCCAGGAGGAGATCGAGCGGATGGTCCGCGAGGAGTCACCCTTCGCCGTGCTGTACGCGGACCTGGACAACTTCAAGGCCTACAACGACCAGAAGGGTTTCGTCCAGGGCGACCGCCTGATCCAGGCGACGGCGAGGATCCTGCAGGACGCCGTGGCCGGGCGCGCGGGCGCCGACGGGTTCGTCGGTCACGTCGGGGGAGACGACTTCGTCGCGGTCGTGCCGCCCGACGTCGCCGAGGACGTCGCCCGGCTCGTGGTCGAGACCTTCGACGGGCAGATCAAGGACTTCTACGACCTCGAGGACGTGCAACGCGAGTACGTCGAGGTCGAGGATCGCAAGGGAAAGCTGCAACGGCTGCCGCTCGCAGGCATCTCGATCGGCATCGCGACCACGAACGTGCGCACGTTCGCGCACTACGGCGAGGCGGTCTCGGTGGCCACCGAGATGAAGCAGTACGCCAAACGCGAGCCGAAGTCGTCCTACGCGGTCGACCGCCGCAAGGTCGACTGACCCACCACGTCCGGCATCGCACGGCGGGGCCCCGGCGTGACCTGACCGCGCGGGCGACCTATACTCGAGTTTCCAAAGAGCCTGTCTTCGGGGCGGGGTGCAAGTCCCCACCGGCGGTGAGAGTCCGCGACCCCCCGAACGCCATTCGGGGGTTGACCCGGTGAGATTCCGGGACCGACCGTCAAAGTCGGGATGGGAGAGGACGGGCGGAACGGTGGCCAACGGCTGCCGTCCTGCCTCTTCCCGCATCGCCGCCTCGAGATCGGAATCGACATGTCCGACGAGGCGTACATGGAGCGGGCGATCGAGCTCGCTCGGCGGGGCAGCGGCCTGGTGTCCCCCAACCCCATGGTCGGCGCCGTCGTGGTCTCCGACGGCGCGATCGTCGGCGAGGGCTCTCACGAAGGCCCCGGCCTGCCCCATGCCGAGGTCCTGGCCCTGGACCGGGCCGGCGATCGCGCTCGAGGTGCCACGCTGTTCACCTCGCTCGAGCCCTGCGACCACTTCGGCCGCACGCCACCGTGCACGGAGGCGATCGTCCGCGCCGGCATCGCGCGGGTAGTCTCCGCGGCCCGGGACCCGAACCCGGTCGTCGACGGGCAGGGGGTGCGGAGCCTCCGCGCACACGGCGTCGAGGTCCTCGAGGGGATCCTCGAGGCCGAGGCGCAGCGGCTCAACGCCGGGTTCGCCAAGCACGTCCGCACCGGGATGCCGTTCGTGACCTGGAAGGCCGCCGCTTCGCTGGACGGCAAGGTGGCGGCGCGCGACGGCTCCTCGCGGTGGATCACCGGCGACGCCGCGAGGGCCGACGCGCATCGCCTCCGATCGTGGGCGGACGCGATCATGGTGGGTGCCGGTACGGCGCTCGCCGACAACCCCGAGCTCACGGTCCGTGACCCCGACTACCGGGGAAGACCGCCGATCCGGATCCTGGTGGACGCGCGGGGTCGGGTGGGTCCGTCGGGGGACCTGTTCGACGATCAGGCGCCGACCCTCGTCGCGACGACCGAGCTCGCCCCCGCGAAGGCGCGCGACGCCTGGCGGGGGGCGGGCGCCGAGGTCCTGGTCCTGGAGGCCGACGGCGATGGCGTCGCGCTCACCGCGCTCATGAGCGATCTCGGCAAGCGCGATGTCCAGGGGGTGCTGCTCGAAGGCGGACCGACCCTGGCCTGGTCGGCGCTCGAGGAGCGCCTGATCGACACGATCGTCCTGTATCTCTCGCCGAAGCTGATCGGCGGGAGCGATGCCCCGACGGTGTTGGAGGGACGCGGGTTCGCGCCGATCGGGCAGGCGTTGCCGATGCGGATCCGCTCGGTCGAGCGGGTCGGCGATGACCTGAGGGTGGAGGCGGATGTTCACCGGGATCGTTGAGGAGCGCGGCGTGGTCCGAGAGGTCGGGACGACGCGTCTGTCCATCGGCTGCCGAACCGTCACGTCCGACGCGACCGAGGGCGCGTCGATCGCCGTGAACGGCGCCTGCCTCACGGTCGTCGAGCGCTCGGACGAGCATCTCACGTTCGATGTGTCCGAGGAGACGCGTCGGCGCACGAGCTTCTCGCGCCTGCGAGCGGGCGACCCCGTGAACCTCGAGCGACCGCTCACCTTGTCGAGCAGGCTCGGCGGACACCTCGTGCAGGGACACGTCGACGGCGTGGGCGAGGTCGTCGCGATCGATCTCGCCGACGACGGGAGCGCGTGGATCACCGTTCGCGCGCCCGAGCTGGTGGCCCGCTACCTGGTGGACAAGGGCTCGGTGTGCGTCGACGGGGTCAGCCTGACGGTCGCCTCGCGGGACGCGACGACGTTCGGCGTGGCGCTGATCCCGCACACGCTCGAGGTGACGACGCTCGGTACCGCCGAGGTGGGAGACCCATTGAACCTGGAGGTCGACGTGATCGCCAAGTACGTGGAAGCGCTCCTCGACCCGATCGAGAGGGGGACACCATGACCCGGGAGACCGGCCCCGTGTTCGCGACGATCGACGAGGCCCTCGCCGACATCCGCGCAGGCAAGATGGTGATCGTGGTGGACGACGCCGATCGCGAGAACGAGGGCGACTTCATCATGGCCGCGGAGAAGGCGACCCCCGAGAGCCTGAACTTCATGGTCACGCACGGCCGGGGGATCGTGTGCATGCCGATGACGGCGCAACGCCTCGACGAGCTCCGGATCCCGCTGATGGTCTCGAAGAACAACGAGAGCCACGGCACCGCGTTCGCGGTCTCGATCGACATCGAGGGGCGGACGACGACGGGGACGAGCGCATTCGACCGCGCGGCAACCGTGCGGGCGATCACCGACCCGTCCCTACGGCCTGGGGACATCCGGATGCCCGGCCACGTCTTCCCGCTCATGGCGCAGCAAGGAGGCGTCCTCAAGCGGGCCGGCCACACCGAGGCGACCGTCGACCTGGCGCAGCTCGCCGGCCTGTACCCGGCTGGGGTGCTGTGCGAGGTCCTGCACCCCGACGGCTCGATGGCGCGAGCCCCGGAGCTCGCGCGGGTGGCGGAGGAGCACGGCCTCAAGATCATCTCGATCGCGGATCTGATCGAGTATCGCCGCCATCGCGAGCATCAGGTGGCGCGGACGGCCTCGGCGCAGATCCCGACCGAGCACGGCGAGTTCACCGCGCACACCTACGAGAGCTCCGTCGACGGGATGGTGCATGTCGCACTCGTGCTGGGCGAGGTCGGCGACGGCGAGCAGATCCTGGTGCGCGTGCACTCGGAGTGCCTGACGGGCGACGTGTTCGGCTCGATGCGGTGCGACTGCGGCGACCAGCTGCTCGCTGCGCTTGCCCAGGTCGGAAAGGAGGGACGCGGCGTGGTCTTGTATATCCGGGGTCACGAGGGACGTGCGATCGGGCTGACGCACAAGCTCCGCGCCTACCGACTCCAGGAAGAGGGACGTGACACCGTTGAGGCCAACGTCGAGCTCGGGTTCGCCGCGGATCCGCGTGACTACGGGATCGGCGCCCAGATTCTGGTGGACCTCGGGGTGCGCTCGATGAGGCTGCTCACCAACAACCCCGCGAAACGAGCTGGGCTCGAGGGCTACGGGCTGTCGATCTCCGAGCGCGTTCCGCTCCAGACGCGCCCGACCGCGGAGAACATCGGCTATCTGCGCACCAAGCGGGAGAAGCTCGGGCATCTTCTCGAGAACCTGGAACCTGAGGCCGCGCCGTGAGCGAGCCGACCGGCGAGCTGCCTACGCGCGGCCGGAAGATCGTGGAGGAGGCAGCTCCATGAACGAGCTTCGGGGTGATCCGCACGCTCGCGGACGCCGCTTCGCGATCGCGGTGGCGAGGTTCAACGAGCTCGTGACGCGCAAGCTGCTCGAGGGCGCGCTCGCGGGCCTGCATGCGAACGCGGTTGCCGAGGAGGACGTCGACGTCGTGTGGGTGCCGGGAGCGTTCGAGCTGCCGCTCGTGGCGCGGCGGCTCGCGGCGTCGCGAACGTACGACGCCGTGATCTGCCTCGGCGCCGTGATCCGGGGCGAGACCGCGCACTTCGAGCTCGTCGCGGGTCAGGCGGCGGCCGGGATCCGCGAGGCCGCCGAGACGACCGGCGTCCCGGTCACCTTCGGCGTCCTGACGACGGAGACGCTCGAGCAGGCGCTGGATCGCTCGGGCGGCAAGCACGGGAACAAGGGATGGGACGCGGCGGCGACGGCGATCGAGATGGCGTCGCTCCTCGAACAGCTGCCCAAGGAGGCCGAACCGTGATCGTCGACAAGCCCTGGGGCAAGGTCGTGACGTACGCACTCAACCAGCCGAGCTCGGTCCGCGTGATCACGGTCGAGCCCGGCCAGGAGACGAGCGTCCACTACCACCAGATGCGGGACGAGATGTGGGTCGTGCTGGACCCCGGGCTCTCCGTGCAGATCGGCAACCGCCAGGTCGAGGCTTCCTCGGGGGAGGAGTTCATGGTGAGTGCCGAGACGACGCATCGGATCGCGAACCCCGGGAGCACCCGTGGCCGGGTGCTCGAGATCGCCTACGGGTACACGACGGAGGACGACACGCTCCGCCTCCAGGACGTCTACGGGCGCCCGCTCGAACCCGACTGGTGAGCGTGCGGCGGACATGGGTTCGTAGCCCGGTCTCCGCATTGAGCGCCGCGCGCGGGCCGTGCTACGCTCCGCGCGCTCCAGGCACAGGAGGGCACTTGGCAGAGCAGGGGACCGTGAAGTGGTTCAGCAACGAGAAGGGCTTCGGGTTCATCTCGCGCGAGGGGGAGGACGACGTCTTCGTCCACTTCTCGGCGATCGAAGGCGAGGGGTACAAGTCCCTCACGGAGGGCCAGGCGGTCGAGTTCGACGTCGTCGATGGTCCGAAAGGCAAGCAGGCGGCCAACGTCCGATCCGTCTGACCGAGCTCGGCCGGGATCTGTCCCGAGCGTCGACACCCTCCCCGAGCGGCACCTATACTCTGCGGGTTCTGTTCACCGTGTTCGGCTGGCACCGGCGAACGGCCGGTGCCTTCTTGTCGCTAGGGAGGTGATGCGGGGTCTCGGCTGATCCGCGCATAAACGACCGCATCCGCTCGGCGCAGGTGCGCCTGGTGGGTGCAGACGGGTCGCAGATCGGGATCGTTTCGACCCAGGACGCGCTCCGTCGGGCACAGGATCTGGATCTCGATCTCGTGGAGGTGGCGCCGCAGGCGAGCCCTCCCGTCGCCAGGATCATGGACTACGGGAAGTTCAAGTACGAGCGCGACATCCGGCAAAAGGAAGCCCGCAAGAAACAGGCCCGGATCGAGGTCAAGGAGATCAAGTTCCGTCCGAAGATCGATCCGCACGACTACGCCACCAAGAAGGGCCACGTCGAGCGGTTCCTCCGTACGGGCGCGCGGGTCAAGGTGACCATCATGTTCCGGGGGCGCGAGATGGCCCGCACCGAGCTCGGGCGCAAGATCTTGGACCGTCTGGTCGCGGACCTCGAGGATCAGGCGGTCATCGAGGCCCACCCCAAGCAGGACGGACGGAACATGGTGATGGTCCTCGCGCCGTCGAAGAGGGCCCCCGAACCGAAGAGCACCGAGCCGAGGAACCGGCGGGAGCAGGAGGCTGCCGTTCCCCGGGCCGCGGCCCAGCCCGCCCCGGAGCAGGCGCCGGACGAGGTGGTCGCGGCCCCGGCGGAGGCCCCCCCGGAAACGTAATGGGGGCGCACGAGGGGTCGCAGGCGGCACACGTTCAACCAGAGGGAAGAAGAGCGATGCCCAAACAGAAGACGCACCGAGCGACCGCCAAGCGGTTCCGTATCACGCGGACCGGCAAGGTCCTCCATCGCAAGGCGACCGGCAACCATTTCCTTCGCAAGAAGAGTGGGAGCCGCCGACGCCGCGTGGAGGGCATGACCGAGGTCACGGCCGAGCGCACCAACATCCGCCGGCTCCTCGGGAAGTAGGGGAGATGGCACGGGTCAAACGATCGGTCCACGCGAAGAAGAAGCGCCGTGAGGTGCTCCGCAAGGCCAAGGGGTATTTCGGGTCGCGATCGAAGCGCTACCGCGTGGCCAAGGAGCAGCTCCTCCACTCGGGACAGTACGCCTACCGCGACCGACGAGACCGCAAGGCGCAGTTCCGGCGCCTGTGGATCGCACGAATCGGGGCCGGCGCCCGCCAGCACGGCCTGTCCTACTCGAGGTTCGTGCACGGCCTGAGCAAGGCCGGGGTCGAGGTCGATCGGAAGATGCTCGCCGACTTGGCCGTGCACGATCCGGCCGCGTTCGGCCAGCTCGTCGAGGCCGCCAAGGACGCGCTCGCGGCCTAGCCCCCAAGAGGCCGGGAGGGAGGCCGGGAGCGCGCGTGATCACCTCCGTCCGGAATCCGAAGGTCGCCGAGGCCCTCAAGCTCCACAAGCGGGCCTACCGCGAGCGCGAACGCGCGTTCCTGGTCGAGGGGGTGCAGGCACTGGGGGAGGCGCTCTCGATGCCGCGCGGGGGGATCTCGACCCTGTTCCACACGGAGCCCTCGCACCCGCTGCTCGAACGCGCGCGCGCCAGGGGCGTCGCCGCGACGCACGTGAGCGATGACGTGATGGGCCGACTCGCCGGCACGGTCACTCCCCAGGGATTCGTCGGGGTCGCGAGGTTCCTCGACGTCGCGTTCGACGACCTGCCCGATGAGCCGGTGGGAGTGGTGCTGCTGCACGAGGTCCGAGATCCGGGGAATGCGGGGACGGTGCTCCGATCGGCCGACGCCGTCGGTATCGACGCCGTGGTCTTCTCCTCGTCCTCGGTCGACGTGTACAACGCGAAGACCGTGCGGGCCTCGGCAGGCTCGCTGTTCCACCTGCCGGTCGTGCGTGGCCCCGACACCGCGTCGGCGATCGACGCGCTGCGAGTACGGGGGATGCGGATCCTCGCGATGGACGCCGACGGCGAGGGCGATCTGTACGAGCAGGACCTTTCCGATCCCGTCGCGTTCGTGTTCGGCAACGAGGCGTGGGGTCTGCCCACGGAGATCGCGGCCCTCGCCGACGCGACCGTGCGGGTGCCGATCACGGGTCGGGCCGAATCCCTGAACCTCGCCGCCGCCGCGACGGTCTGCCTGTTCGAATGGGAGCGCCAGCGTCGCGAGGGCAGGCGGGCGGTGCTCGAGACGATCATCGCGGCCGCGGCTCACGACATCCGCTCCCCACTCACCGCGTTGAAGGGGATCGGGCACGCCCTCGCGACTCGTTGGGAGCAGATCACGCCCGAGGACCGTGAGTTGATGCTGCGGGGGATCCAGTTCGACACCGATCGCCTGAACGCGATCCTTCGTCAGCTCGTGGACGCCGCCCGGGTCGCGGCCGGTGCCCTGGACCTGTTCCCGCAACGGACGGCCGTCCCGCGGGTGGTCGAGGAGATCGCGACGTCCCTGGCCCGCGACCCCGATCACGTCCGCGTCGAGTGGGCGGGGAGCGACGAGCTGAGCGTGTTCGTCGACCCCGAACGCCTCCGGCTCGTGCTCGAGGCGTTCGTCGAGTCCCTCGTGTGGTGGGCGCGCGAGGGTCCGGTGCGCGTCGAGGGACGCGTCCTGGGCGGCCGGCTCTCGGTCGAGGCTCACCGCGCCGAGACCGAGCTCACGCAGCAGCAGGCGGAGCGTCTGTTCCGTCCCCGCGCCCCCGGGACCGGTGCCGGGAGCAAGATCGGGCTGTTCGTGGCCCTCGGCGTGGCCGAGGCCCAGGGGGGCAGCGTGTCGGCCCGCGTCGCCCACGGCACCCTCACCTTCGCGCTGGACCTCCCCGTCTCGTCCGAGCCGGACGCCTGACGGGCGCTCGCGCGCGGCGTCGGGGAGGGCCGAAAAAGGCCCCTTGCTAGACTCGCCGCACCATGGACGCGACCGAGGCGGCACGCATCCTCGAGCAAGAGCTCGAGCGTGGGCGAGCGCTGATCGACGCGGCGCGGACGGTCGAGGAGCTCGACGAGGCGAAGACCGCGGTCCTTGGGCGCAAGGCCCCGATCGCGAGCGTGCAGGGCTCGCTCGGGTCGCTGCCGGCCGACGCCCGCCGTGACCTGGGCCGGCGGACCAACGAGGCCTTCACGGAGCTGCGGTCCAAGCTCGACGCGCGCCGAGCCGAGCTCGAGGAGGGGGCCGAGGACGAGCTGCTTCGGGCCGATGCGGTCGACGT
>JBKPRY010000175.1:0-6005 GCA_046734755.1 Actinomycetota bacterium
TCGGCCTCTGGCTCTGGCTCGGGTGGCACCTGTTCATCCGAGGATGGTCCTTCTTCCTTCGGAGCTGAGCGAGCGTGCTCCGGGCGATCCTTCCTCCGTTGATCACGGCGTACGCCCTCTTCGTCGCGATGGTGGTCCTCGCCTGGAGGCGACCGATGGCGAGGCCGATCGCCCGATCGCACGGCCGCGGGAACGGAGCCGTCCGCGTCCGCCTTCGTCGCGTCGTCTGGTCGATCGTCGGCGGATACGTTGCGTTCCTCGTGATCGTGCTGATCTTCCACGTCTGGCTCGCGGAGGAACCGGACGCGTTCGCCAGCGCGGTGTGGGGTGGTACGTTCTTGTCGGGGATCACGCTGGTCGTCGCGGCGGGCTCGTGGCTCCTCGGACGGCGAAGCCCACGGCACCCGTGAGGCTTGACGGCACCTGATGAGAGGGCAGCGGCCTCAAAGGCGGTACCCGAACTCGCCGTGCTGCGAGGCATCCAGGCCCGCCTCCTCGTGCTCCGGGGTGACACGCAGACCGACGGTGACGTCGATGACCTTCAAGATCGCCATCGTGGCGGCGAACGGGAAGGCGACGGTGACCCCCGCGAGCACCGCCTGCTTGACCAGGGACGATGACGGATCTCTCACGACGAGGCGGTCGATGCTCCGACCCATCTGTTGACCGAGAGCCAGGTGGAACCCGTCCTGTCTCGCGGAGCCGGCGGGACGGTCCTGGTTCAGATGACCGTCGATGCCGACGACGAGATGGCTGCGAGGTCGGCGGCGGAGAACACCCTGCGGGATTGCGCGAAACGAGGTGTGGACGGCGCGGGGGCTGCCTCCGTTCACGATCGCCTTCGTCGACGCGACGGAGGGTCGCGGCTAGGTCCACACGCCGGTTCGACCTCTCGAGGCCGGAAGGTTATCCCGCCTTCACGACGGCCAGGACCTCGTCCGCGTAGCGCTCGAGCTTCGCCGGTCCCACGCCCGAGATCGCGGCGAGGTCCGCCCAGTCTCTGCACTCGCGCTCGGCGATCTCGACGAGGGTTCGGTCGTGGAACACCACGTACGCGGGCACGCCGTCGGCCTGCGCGCGCTTGCGGCGCCATTCCTTCAGGCGGTCGAACAGCGCGCCGCCCCGGCCCACCGAGACCGCCGGGCCGCGGGCCGCTCGCTGCCTCGAGGGCGCGGAGGACGCGAGCTCCATCTCGTCCAGGAACGGGCTCGGGCTCGCGCGACCGTCGGTCGGCCAGGTGAGGAACAGGTACCGGCGGGCGCGCGTGATCCCGACGTACAGGAGCCGCCGCTCCTCCTCGGGGTCGGCCTTGGCCCGTCCCGAGCGGAACGGGAGCTCGCCGTCGAGCAGGCGCGGGAGGAAGACCGCGTCGAACTCGAGCCCCTTCGCGCGGTGATACGTGAGCAGGTTCACGCCGCGGCCGCTGTGCTCGGTGGAGAACCGGCGCGCGAGCTCCGCGCCGAACGCCGCTGCCTCGCCGTCCGGGTGCGCGAGCTCGAACTCGGACGCGAGCGAGCGCATGCGGCCGAGGTCGGACTGGCGCGTGACCTCCTCGTCGGCGTCGGGTGAGGCCTCGGGGTCGTAGCCGAGCTGGGCGGTGATCGCCGCGACGGCCTCGGCCAACGAGCCGGCGCCGGCGCGCTTCAGCCGCTGCAGCACCGAACGCGGCCCGGGTCGCCGAAGGAACGCGCCGTCGCGCACCTGGTACGGGATGCCGGCGGCGGCGAACGCCTCCTCGAAAGGCTCTGAGCGGGCGTTGATCCGGTACAGCACCGCGATCTCCTCGAGCGGAACGTCCTCCTTCTTGTGGAGACCTCGCACGGCCTGGACGACGGCGCCGATCTCGGCCTCCTCGTCGGGCGCGGCACGCGCGATCGTCGTGGGTCCCGAGGGCCGGGTCGCCCGCAGCGTCTTTCGGAACCCGCCGAGCCGAGACGCGAGCCGGTTCGCGAGCTCGAGCACCTCGGGCGTGGAGCGGTAGTTCTCTTCCAGGCGCACCACGGTCGCGTTCGGGTAGCGGGTCGTGAAGCCCAGGAGGTGCTCGGGCGAAGCGCCGGTGAACGCGTAGATCGTCTGGTAGTCGTCGCCCACCACGCAGAGGTCGTCGCGGTCGCCCAGCCAGCGTTCCAGCAGGCCGGCCTGGAGCGGATTCACGTCCTGGTACTCGTCCACGGTGAACGCGGCGAAGCGCGAGCGGACCTGTTCGGCCGCGTCCGGGTGCTCGTCGAACAGCCGGAGCGCGAGCCCGAGCATGTCCTCGAAGTCCAGCCGGCCCATCGAGGCCTTCCGCCGCTCGTACCCGTCGTAGACGCGGTGCATGAGGTCGGCGGGGATCGGCGGCTCGTGGTCGCCGAGCTGGGCGAGGTACCGCGACGGCGGGATCATCCGGTTCTTCGCCCACTCGATCTCGCCCGCGAGCTCGCGCCGGGGCAGGAACTTGTGCGGCGACGGGAGCGCGTTCGCGAGCGAGGCGATGACCGGCGCCTTGTGGTCGAGGATCTCGGGGAGCGGCTTCCCCGTGTGCGGGGCCCACAACCGCGAGAGCTGCGAGAGCGCGGCCGAGTGGAACGTGCGGGCCTCAACCCCCTCGACGCCGAGCACCGCGAGGCGGGCTCGGAGCTCCCCTGCGGCCTTGTCGGTGAAGGTCACCGCGAGGATCTGCGAGGCGTCGAACGCGCCACCTCGGACCTGGCACGCGATCCGGTGCGTGATCGTGGTGGTCTTGCCGGTCCCCGCGCCGGCCAGGATCGCGACCGGCCCCCGGAGCGCGAGCGCGGCCTCGCGCTGGGCAGGGTTCAGCCCGTCGAGGACGCTCTCGAGATCGACCACCGTTCGGACCCTAGCACCGGCCTGGGACCGGCTCGGGGATCACCCGATCGAACCCGAGGAGTACCTGCGCGTGCGACGCTTCCGGTCATGACGCTTCCGTCGCTCGGTCCGCGAGGCGAGGGATGGGCGGCCGCCCAGGTGGTGCTCTTCGTTTCGATCGTCGTGGCCGGGATCGGTGGTCCGAGGTGGTCAGAGACGTGGGCGCCCCTACGGGTCGTCGCCGGCATCGCGATCGGGATCGCCGGTCTGGTGTTGTTCATCGGTGGCCTCGCCGCACTCGGCAGTTCGCTCACGCCTTTCCCGAGGCCGTTGGAGAAGGCGACGCTGCGGACCAACGGGGTCTATCGCGTCGCCCGTCACCCCATCTACGGTGGCTCGCTGCTGCTCGCGCTCGGCTTCGCCCTGCTGACGTCGCCCGTCGCACTGCTTCCCGCCGTGCTCCTCGGCATCCTCTTCGAGCTCAAGTCGAGGCACGAGGAGTCCTTCCTCGTGTTGCGGTTCCCAGCGTATGACTCGTACCGGCGCCGGGTTCGATGGCGATTCATCCCTGGGGTCCGCTGATCGTCATCTCCCACCAAGCCCCCAGCTCGTTCTTCCCCCACAGCACTCAACCGCTCCGGGTGGACGCGGAAACGCGGATCGGCCGGGAGGCCCTGGACGACCTTGCCGCGCGAGCGGTCACGACGTCGTTGACGTCGGTCCATGGTGGCACTGGCGCCCGCAGATCATCCAGTCGATGCAGCCGGGACCATGAAGGGGGCGGTGTCGCGACGGTTCGGAACCGGTGGAGTGATCGCGTCGTGATCAGGCGGCGTGGGCGCGCAGCAGGTTCACCGTCCCGGCGACGCCCTTCAGCTCGACCGCGCCGATGTCCGCGAACGCGATCTCTTCCCCCTGTGATGCGTCGGCCACGGCACGGCTGACCAGCACCTCGCCCTGCCTCGCGTAGTCGGCGATCCGCGCGGAGAGGTTCACGGTCTGGCCGAAGTAGTCGCCCTCCTGGAACAGGACCGGCCCCGCGGCGAGGCCGACGTGCGCCGGCGGCAATCCTTCGGCCCCCAGCGCATCCACCATCTCCAGGGCGGCGCGGACACCGGGACCGGGATCCGGGAAGTAGAACATCACGCCGTCGCCCAGCCACTTGATCGGCTTGCCACCGTGCTGCACGGAGCTGCGCCGTACCAGCCGCGCGACCGTGGCCGCGAGACCGGCGGCGGCCTCGTCGCCAAGCTCCTGGGTCAGCCGCGTGTACCCGGAGATGTCGAGGAAGCAGATCGCCGGGAGTCGCGCGAGCCGGCTGCGGATCCCCGCCTTCTCCATCAGCGTCTCGAACCCCTCGACGATGTTGGCGGTCCATGCTCGCGTCTGCTGCGCGTGATACATGGCGAGGAGAGCCCGCTCCGCGAGCGGCGAGATCCTCTCGGACAGGTCGACGTTCGTGATCTCGTCGGGGCCCTTCCCGGCCGCCATGGCCGGCTCGATCACCTCGGAGTTCCACCAGGCGGCCTCCTGTTCGGTGATCCGCCGGGTGCTGTCGCCCTGGACGCGGAGCAGACGCTCGATCGCGGCGGGCCGGAACCCCTCGGAGAGCTGGAGCTCGATGAACGGCACGATCGCCATCTCGTCCTCGCGGAGTCGGTCCTCAGGCGAGGGTTCGGCCAGGCCGACCGCCTCCCGGACGACGGTCAGCAGCTCGAGCGGGATCCCGGTCCGCTCGCTGACCTGCCGGAAGCTCTCGGGGGCGAGGGCGGCGAATCGCTCGTAACTCGGCGCGTCGAGGAAGTCGAGCGTGAGGGCACCGCGCCGCATAGCATCGGCCACGCCATCGAGAGGGATGCCCGCGTCCTCCAGCGATCTGGCCATCAGCACTCGGCGCACGTCGCCCGCCCCGAAGCCATCCGGCTCGTTCGGGGTCAGGATGCCGAGATCCACCAGTCGAACGAGGTAGGCAGGCTCGACCCCGGCTCGCTCGGCGGCTTCCTCGCGCGAGTACGTGGACACGGCGCAACCCTACCGTGGCCTCCCCGACGATCAGGAACAACGTCTAGGACCGGCTCGGCTACGAGCCTGGGCGCGGGGCATCCTGGGCGCGTACGAGTGCTGCTGTTCCCCCGCGCCCGCGTGGGTTGATCGGTCACCATGACACTGGCGTTGCTCCCACATGCTTGTTCGTCTTAATCGCGGAAGGCTTCTCGACCCTGACGGACGGGTTCGCGGTCGGCCGCTTCATGGCCACCTAGCGGGCGATGTCGCCGATCGGCCGGCTGTCGGTCTCCACCACCTGATCCTCCATCCGCACCTCAGCGAGGTGTTGCGTCTACCAACGAGCCCCGGCAAGATCCTCCTCCGAGACGAGCATCCTCGGGGAGGACTACCTCACGACGGCGTCAACTCGGCGTCGCGTCGGCGTTTCCCGGACGCGACGTTCCGAGCGGCGCCCTTGCATGAGGCGGGCGAAGGGCCGCGCGCTCGACGAACGAGCTCCCCCTCGGCCCGGCCGACACCGCCTGGTGCGACGCGCTCCCCTCCAGGAGCTCGGACCAGCTGAGGAACCAGACGGTCCAGCCGTCCCCCCATGTCCCGGCTCGCGGGCTCCCGGTGATCGTCACGGGATCTCCCTGAACGGCGAGCTTGTAGTAGGTCTCGGCGTTCTCCGGGGAGAGGTTCACGCACCCGTGGCTCACGTTGGCGAACCCCTGGTCCCCGACCGACCAATAGGCATCGTGGAGGAAGTTCCCTCCCAGGGTGAACCGAACCGACCAGGGAACCTCGATGTCGTAGCCGGGTCCGATCATCTCCTCGGGATTGGTCTTGGCCATCGTGAGGTACGTGCCGTTCGGCGTGTCGTCACCCGGCTTCCCGGAGCTCATCGGCCAGGTCGCGTACAGGTGCTGGTCCCGGTAGATCTTCACGTCGTGCGCCCGCGTGTCCGCCACGGCGATGAGCGATCGGCCGATCACGAAACGCTGGGTGAGGGTGTGCACGCCATACACGTCTGGGGAGCCTTCGACGCCGTCGAGGTGGCCGACGAACCACACCGTGGTGTGCGGCCGCCAGTACGTTCTCGGCCGGAAGTAGAGCGTCCGATCGCCGTCCCAGTACCAGGCGCCCACCACGTGCCTGGAGGTCCGGATCTCGAGCGAGCGCTCCACCGCCCGCTTGTTCCTGATCGGGGA
>JBKPRY010000176.1:0-4345 GCA_046734755.1 Actinomycetota bacterium
ATCAAGCCCGAGGCGATCCCGGAGTACTGGCTGGCTCGTCAGCGCGAGATCGCGGAGGCGGAGGCGGCCGGCGAGCCGGTCCTGGCGGGCATCACCCGCGAGGAGGCCGAACGCGAGCTCTTCGGAGGACGGTCCTACTCCCCCGAGGAGTGATCCGCGCGATCGACCGGTTCAGGAGCGGCCGTTCGAGAGGCTCTCGGCGGCCGCCAGGCACGTCGTTCCGTGCCTGGCGGCGGTTCCGTTGACACGCACGCGACGTGCCTAGTAGCCTCATCGGTTGCACCGGGCTCGGCGGGCGGGCCCGGTATCTGGTGCGCTTCCAGGGGGGTTTCCCAAGGGACGACCTAACGCCCACTGAGTTCAACCCTGGAAGCCGGGCCCGCGGTCCGGCTTCAACGCTGTCGGACCCGGTTTCGGTGACAAGTCGAGAGTGTAGGCGAGAGGACCATGCCCACGATCCAGCAACTCGTGCGCCACGGCCGTTCGCGGCCGCGGGAGAAGACGAAGGCTCCCGCGCTCAAGGGTTCCCCGCAGCGGCGGGGCGTCTGCACGCGCGTCTACACGATGACCCCGAAGAAGCCGAACTCGGCGCTGCGCAAGGTCGCCCGCGTGCGTCTGACCTCGGGGATCGAGGTCACCGCCTACATCCCGGGCGTGGGTCACAACCTGCAGGAGCACTCGATCGTCCTCGTCCGGGCCGGCCGCGTCCGAGACCTCCCGGGTGTCCGCTACAAGGTCATCCGCGGAACGCTCGACACCTCGGGGGTCCGGGAGCGACGCAAGGCCCGCTCGCGATACGGCTCGAAGAAGGGCGGCGACTGAGATGCCGCGCAAGGGCCCAGCCGTCCACCGCGAGATCGGACCGGATCCGGTCTACCAGAACGTCCTGGTCACGCAGCTGATCAACAAGATCCTGCTGGACGGCAAGAAGACGCTCGCCGAGCGCACCGTCTACAAGTCGCTCGAGATCATCAGCGAGCGCACGGCCAACGACCCGGTGATCGCCCTCAAGAAGGCGGTCGAGAACGTCCGCCCGATGCTCGAGGTGCGTTCGCGGCGGGTCGGCGGCGCCAACTACCAGGTGCCGGTCGAGGTTCGACCCTCGCGCGGCACGACGCTCGCCATGCGGTGGATCGTGAACAACGCCCGGGCGCGCAAGGAGCACTCGATGGCCGAGCGCCTCGTGGGCGAGATCATGGACGCCTCCAACGGCCAGGGCGTCTCGGTGAAGCGGCGCGAGGACATGCACAAGATGGCCGAGGCGAACAAGGCGTTCGCCCACTACCGATGGTGATCGAGATCAACGACGTGGCCGGGCTCGTGACGGGCCTGGCATTTGACGAGGGGGGTCGCTGAGATGGCGGCGCCCGCGGAGAAGATGGACGTGGCAGAGACCGCAGAGAAGATGCGCGGACGCGGAACCGGTTCCGGCAAGGAGCTGGTGATCCGCGAATACCCGCTCGCCAGGACCCGGAACATCGGGATCATGGCCCACATCGACGCGGGCAAGACGACCACGACCGAACGCATCCTCTACTACACCGGCAAGGCCTACAAGATCGGCGAGGTCCACGAGGGCACCGCGCTGATGGACTGGATGGTCCAGGAGCGCGAGCGAGGGATCACGATCACCTCGGCCGCGACGACGACCAACTGGAAGGGCCACTGGATCAACATCATCGACACCCCGGGCCACGTCGACTTCACGGTCGAGGTTGAGCGGTCCCTGCGCGTCCTCGACGGCGCGATCGCGGTGTTCGACGCCGTCGCCGGCGTCGAGCCTCAGACGGAGACCGTCTGGCGCCAGGCCGACCGCTACTCGGTCCCGCGGATCGGCTTCGTGAACAAGATGGATCGCACCGGCGCCGATTTCGGGCGCACGGTCGAGATGATGGTCGAGCGCCTCCAGGCGAACCCGCTCGTCCTGCAGCTGCCCTGGGGAAGCGAGGGCGACTTCCAGGGGGTCATCGACCTCGTCGAGATGAAGGCGCTGCACTGGGTCTCGGAGATGGGGGAGGAGTGGGAGACCACGGAGATCCCCGCCGAGCTGATCGACGCGGCCAACCAGGCGCACCACGAGCTGTTCGAGAAGCTCGCCGATCACGACGAGTGGCTCATGGAGAAGTTCGTCCACGAGGAGGAGCCCACCGCCGACGAGCTCCGACGCGCGATCCGACGCGCGACCCTATCCGGCGAGGGTGTACCGGTGCTCCTGGGTTCGGCGTTCAAGAACAAGGCGATCCAGCCGCTGCTGGACGCGATCGTCGCGTACCTGCCGGCGCCGAGCGACGTCCCGCCCGTCGAGGGCCACACCCTCAAGGGCGAGCACGCGGAGCGCAAACCAGATGACTCGGAGCCGTTCTCGGGCCTGGTCTTCAAGATCATGTCCGACCCCTTCGTGGGCCGGCTCACGTACGTCCGCGTCTACTCGGGCATCCTGCGCGCCGGCTCGCACGTCGAGAACACGACGAAGGAGCGCAAGGAGCGCATCGGCCGCATCCTGCAGATGCACGCGAACCATCGCGAGGACATGGAGGCCGCGTTCACCGGCGACATCGTGGCGATCGTCGGGCTCAAGCACTCGAGCACCGGCGACACGCTCGCCGAACCCGCGAACCCGATCATCCTTGAATCGATCAGCTTCCCGACCCCGGTGATCTCGGTCGCCGTCGAGCCCAAGACCAAGGCGGACCAGGACAAGCTGGGAACCGGCCTGGCCAAGCTCGCGGACGAGGATCCGACGTTCGTCGTCAAGTACGACGACGAGACGGGACAGACCGTGATCTCGGGGATGGGCGAGCTCCACCTGGACATCATCGTGGACCGCCTGCGCCGCGAGTTCGGCGTCGACGCCAACGTCGGCAAGCCGCAGGTGGCCTATCGCGAGTCCATCCGCAAGCCCGTCACCAAGGTCGAGGGACGCTTCATCCGACAGAGCGGTGGGCACGGACAGTTCGGCCTCGTGTACCTGGACCTCGAGCCCACCGGTCAGGGGGGCGGGTACGAGTTCATCAACAAGATCGTAGGCGGCAAGATCCCGCGCGAGTACATCCCGGCGGTCGATCAGGGGATCCAGGAGGCGATGGAGAGCGGCGTGCTTGCCGGCTACCCGCTCGTGGACGTCCGCGCCACGCTGGTGGACGGGTCCTTCCACGAGGTGGACTCGTCCGAGATGGCGTTCAAGATCGCCGGCTCGATCGGGCTCAAGGAGGCCGCCCGCCGCGCCGACCCCGCGCTGCTCGAGCCCGTGATGGAGTTCGAGGTGATCACGCCCGAGGAGTTCATGGGCGAGGTCATGGGCGACGTGACCGCGAGGCGCGGACGGATCGAACGGATCGACGACCGGAGCGGCCAGAAGGCGATCCGGGTGCTGGTCCCGCTCGCCGAGCTGTTCGGCTACGCGACAGACCTGCGTTCGCGCACGCAGGGGCGTGCGTCGCACACACCGATGCAGCTGCAGAACTACCACGAGGTGCCGGCCAACATCTCCAAGGAGATCGTTGCCCGCGTCCGGGGCGAGTAGGACCTCGGACCACAGGACCAAGAGCCCGGGACGAGGCAGACGAGGAGAAGAGGACATGGGGAAGAAGAAGTTCGAGCGCACGAAGCCGCACGTGAACATCGGGACGATGGGACACATCGACCACGGCAAGACGACCTTGACGGCGGCGATCACCAAGCGCCAGGCCGAGAAGGGCCTCGCCGAGTTCACGCCGTTCGACGAGATCGACAAGGCTCCGGAGGAGCGCGAGCGCGGCATCACGATCGCGATCGCGCACGTGGAATACGAGACCGACACTCGTCACTACGCGCACGTCGACATGCCTGGCCACGCCGATTACATCAAGAACATGATCACGGGCGCCGCCCAGGTGGACGGGGCGATCCTGGTCGTGTCCGCGGCCGACGGCCCGATGCCGCAGACCCGCGAGCACGTGCTGCTCGCCCGCCAGGTGGGCGTGCCGTACATCGTGGTGGCCCTGAACAAGGTCGACATGGTCGACGACGACGAGCTGCTCGACCTGGTCGAGCTCGAGGTGCGCGAGCTCCTGTCGTCCTACGAGTACCCCGGCGACGACACGCCCGTGATCCAGGTGTCGGCGCTGAAGGCGCTCGAGGGCGACGAGGAGGCCATGACCAAGATCGACGAGCTGCTTCAGGCCGTGGACACCTACGTCCCCGAGCCCGTGCGCGACGTCGACAAGCCCTTCCTGATGGCGATCGAGGACGTGTTCTCGATCACCGGCCGCGGCACGGTCGTGACCGGCCGCGTCGAGCAGGGCGTCCTCAAGAAGATGGAGGAGGTCGAGATCGTCGGGATCAAGGACACGCGCAAGACCACGGC
>JBKPRY010000177.1:0-1450 GCA_046734755.1 Actinomycetota bacterium
GCACGCGTTCTTCAACGACGGCGGACCGATCCTGACCGTCTACCTCCGCCACGACTCCGGCAGCGTCAACCGGTACTCCTGGATGTTCCTGATCGGTTCGACGCTGCTGTTCGGCGTGCACCTGCCCTTCCTGGACCGGGCGGAACGCAAGCGCAAGGAGATCCTGACGGGCGGGACGGCCCCGCCGTGGTACGGACCCGCCTAGGAGGAAACGATGCTGGCCCAAGAGGCGCCGCTGATCGAGCAGGGAGCCGTGCAGTTCATCCTGTTCGGCGTGACCGTGATCGTGATCTTCATCGCGCTCTGGATCACGATCGCGAAGTAGCAGCCCCACCCGCCAGGCGTCGGCCGCGGCGCCGACGCCCCTTGACCTCCGCGAGCGCGGCCTTCCGTTGTTCGTAGTAGGTGAGGATCTGGAGCTCGACCGCCAGGTCGACCTTCCGCACCGAAACCCCCTCGGGCACGACCAGCGCCGCGGGCGCGAAGTTCAGGATCGACCGGACCCCCGCGCGGACCATCGCGTCGGCGACGGCCTGCGCCGCGGGCGCGGGCGTGCAGATCACGCCGATCAACGCATCGTGTTCGCCCGCGATCGCCGGCAGGTCCTCGACCGGTCGGATCTGGAGCCCGGCGACCTCCTCCCCGACCTTCGCCGGGTCGTTGTCGACGAGGGCCGTCGGCCGGAACCCACGCTCGGCGAACCCCCGGTAATTCGCGAGCGCGTGCCCGAGATTCCCGATCCCAGCGATCACGATCGGCCAGTGCTGGGTCAGCCCGAGCTCGCGCCGGATCTGATGCACGAGGTAGGCGACGTCGTACCCGACCCCCCGGGTGCCGTACGAGCCGAGGTGCGACAGGTCCTTGCCCACCTTCGCCGTTTACACCCCGGTGAGCTCGGCGAGCGCCTCCGAGGACACGGTCGGGCTCCCGGACTCCGCGAGCTCGACCAGGGCGCGGAGGTAAACCGGTAGCCGGCCGACGGTCGCCTCCGGGATCGATCGCTCGGTCACGACGGAGGATGATAGTGCATTCGTGAACGCCTCTTCACGAATGCACTAAGTCCGGACGGCCTCCCCCAGCCGACCCGCATCGACGCGGAGCTCGAAGAGCTCGCGCCCGTCCACGAGCACGACGGGGCTCCTGATCCCGTACTCGAGCTCGAGTGAGTCGTCGCCGGTCACGTCGACCTCGCGGTACTCGAATGACGTCCGCGCCCGCACGGCCATGATCACCTCGCGCGCCTCGTTGCACAGACCGCATCCCGGTCGCGCGTACATCAGGACCTCGGGCATGCCGGAATGCTAACGAGGCCCGGGGAACGAGGCCAAGGGAACGAGGCCAAGGGAACGAGGCCAAGGGAACGAGGCCAAGGGAACGAGGCCAAGGGAACGAGGCCAAGGGAACGAGGCCAAGGGAACGAGGCCAAGGGAACGAGGCCAAGGGAACGAGG
>JBKPRY010000178.1:0-1237 GCA_046734755.1 Actinomycetota bacterium
GGTCGCCTTGCCGCGCGCGTAGGTCTGCGTCCACGAGGCGCCCTCGCGCATCACCTGGACGACCAGCTTCTCCGAGAGGGCGTTCACGACGGACACCCCCACGCCGTGGAGCCCACCCGAGATCCGGTACCCCTCCCCGCCAAACTTGCCCCCGGCGTTGAGGGTCGTGAGGACCACCTCGACGGCCGGCCGCCGGTCCTTGGCCTTGGGGATCGGCTTGATGGGGATGCCGCGGCCGTTGTCGTCGACCTCGACGCCGCCGCCCTTGAGCAGGCGGACGATGATCCGGTCGCAGTGACCTGCCATCGCCTCGTCGATCGAGTTGTCGACCACCTCGTAGACGAGGTGGTGCAGCCCCCTGCTCGAGGTGGTGCCGATGTACATCCCGGGGCGGAGCCGCACGTGCTCGACGCCCTCGAGGACCTGGATATCCGCCGATCCGTACTGTCCGGGCTTGGTCGCCGCGGCCCGCTTGGTTGCCGTACTTGCCACTTCACCTCCGTCGTGGAACGCGGGCGCGCCGGACTCGAGACGACGCGTCTCGGGGGCCGACGGAACCGCGATGGTACGCCTAGATTCTACCAATCGAAGGTGACGCCGAGCGCGTTTCGACCCCCCATCGGAGGCTCGCCTCATAGCCCCAAGCGCCTTGCGCTACAAGCCTCTCCGCGGATCGGGACGCACGACCACCTGGACCTTGGCGACGCTTCCGGGGCCGATCGCCGTCTGGGCTCGTTCGCGGATCTGTTCGGCCAGGAACCGCACCTGCGCGCCCCAGGGTCCGGTCGTCGCGGCGACGACAAGGACGCCGCGTTCGAGGCTCACCGGGGCAGACTCCGCGGCCAACCGTGGGCCCACCACCGAGGCCCAATCGGACGCGAGCTGGCCGATCGGCATGCCTCGCGCGAACGTCCGCTCGCGCAAGAGGCCGTCGACGACGTCGCCGATCCTGGTTGCCTTCAAGGTCCGCTCGTCCCTGCGGTGCGCGAACCCCTTCGAGTGCGGCATCTCACGCCCCCCGGGCGGCCACGGCCCCGGCCGACACGCCGAAGACGAGCGACGAGGGTTCGGGCACGTGGGCGTCGTCGGCCACGCTGACGAAGACCTGCCCGCGGTCCGCGAGCCGTCCCCCGACCAGCCGCTGCCGCCGCGGGTCGAGCGCCGAGAAGGGGTCGTCCAGGAGCAGGACCGGGCGTGCGCGGACCTCTTCCGCGACGGCGCTCCCGAGCCCGAGCCG
>JBKPRY010000179.1:0-1945 GCA_046734755.1 Actinomycetota bacterium
CGTCCGAGGCCGTCGGCCCGGATCGTGGTCGCGACGGGCGATCGCCGCGCATGGGCGTCCAGTGCCGCGCCCAGTCCCTCGTCGATCAGGAGCGGAGGGTAGATGCCGCGCGCCAGATCCCGGAGGTCGTCCAAGGCCGTCTGGATCTCGGCGTCGATCTGCGTGAGCATCTCGGCGGCCTTGCCGGGATCGCGCGCCGTGAGGTCGCGCGCGAGCCGGGTCTTCACGGACAGCGCGACCAGCTGCTGCTGGGAGCCGTCGTGGATGTTGCGCTCGAGCCGGCGGCGCTCCCGGTCCTGCGCCGTGACGAGTCGCCGCTGCGAGGCGCGCAGCTCCTCCACGAGACGCACGTTCCGAAGAACGAGGCCGGCCTGAGAGGCGAGGTCATGGACCAGGCGTTCCTTCGACGGGTTCATCGGATCGCTGGGCGGCATCGCGACCGAGAGCGCCCCCAGGAGCTCGCCCCGGTCCCGGACCTCGACGACGGTCTCGCCCTCGATCGTCGGGAGGGCCTCGTTCGCGACGGAGGCGACCGCCGCGGGCTTGGCGTCGGTCGGCCACGAGGCCGCCGGCTGGAGCTCAGAGCCCACCCGGACCCACACCCTGGCCGAGGCGGCGCCCGTGGCCTGGCCGAGGATCTGCGCCATGCGACCGAGGACGTCCTCCGTCGCGTACGACTCGCCGACGCGTTCGGTGAACTCCGTCAGCACTTCGTACGGCGTCGCCCGCCTGCCATAGACGAGGCGATCGGCGATCCGCCGCGCGAACCGCGTCACCGGCCGGAACGCCAGCCCGAGCAGCAGCGCGACGATGAACACTGAGCCGGTGCTCTCGTTGCCGGAGGTGACCACGCCCAGGAGCCCGACGACCGCCGCGTAGGCCGCGATCACGAGCAGGACGAGCGCCCCCGCGACGAGCGCCTTCTTCACGACGACGTCCAGGTCGTACAGGTGGTACTGGAGGACGGCGACCGCCACGGCGACGGGCACGGTGATGAACGCGATCCCGCTCACGGTCGAATCGATCAGGTCGCCGTTCAACCCGATCGCCGAGGCAAACGTCGACAGGAAGAAGGTGCTCGCCAGGAAGGCGACCGCGAGCGCGACCCACTTGATCTGCTGTCGCTCGACACCGCTCGACCGACGGAACCGGAGCACGAGGGAGAGGACGCTGCCAACGAGCAGCCCGATGAGCGTCATGGCGAAGACCGGGTCGGGGATCTCGAGATCTGCCAGGCCCTGGATGAAGAAGGGATTGGCGATGACCGCGCCTTCCGACGAGCCGGTCAGGGTGTCCTGACCGAAGAGCAACCCAACCCCCAGGAACGCGAGCACCCCCACGCACAGCCACGCGAACGGCAGCCAGCGGCGGGACGGCAGGTGCCCGTCAGGGAACAGCTGCGGCAGGAACAGGATCACCGGGAAGATGCCGAACAGCCACCCGAGCGACGACACCAGCCCCATCGCCACGACGGCCGGGCCATCCGTGATTCCCTCGCCCACGAGGTAGGTCACGAGCTCCCCGGCGGCGAAGCTCCCCGCGGTAACCGCTGCACCGAACAGCAGGAGACCACCGACCCGATTGCCCGGCAGGCGGCTGAGCAGGAGCGCGCCCACGATGCCGAAGAGCGTGAAGGCGATCACGTAGGGGATCTGCTCGGCGAGCGATTCCCCGTTGACCGCGACCCCGATCAGGCCGCCGATCGCGAGAGCGAAGAACAGGCCGAGCACGACCCACGGCCACCGCGCCGGCCGAACCTCGCTCAAGATCCGACCTCCTGGTCGATGATCAGGACACGGAAGACCTCGACGGGCTCCTCGCGGCCCTTGACCTGTCGGGAACCGATCGGCTCGGACGAGACGCCCGGCGCCGAGGCGATCGTGGTCGAGCTCGCGACGATCTCGCCGCCCTCCGCCTCGCTCTGCAACCGCTCGGCGACGTTCAC
>JBKPRY010000180.1:0-1153 GCA_046734755.1 Actinomycetota bacterium
AGCGCGGGTCGAGTCGCGCGGACCCTGTCCTCCGGCCAGGCATTTCACGGAGAACGGGTGGTAGTGTTTGTCGCCCCCGGGGCCGGGTCGGCAGCGTTCGTTGCCGGCCGGCGGATCGGTGGCGCGGTGCTCCGCAACCGAGCCCGGCGGATCCTCCGGGCCGCGTGGCGCGAGCTCGCTGACGAGGTCGAGGATGGATACGACGTCGTCGTGGTCGCAAGGGCCGCGATCGTCGGAGCCCGGACGCAGGAACTGGTGGCGGAGGTTGCGGAGTTGCTCTCGCGCGCGCAGGTGATCCGGACGTGAGCCAGGTGCACCGCATCGCCTGGAGGGCGGGGGCGCCGGCGCGGCTCGCATTGCTCGGCCTCATCGGGCTGTACCGCGTCACGCTGTCCGGATGGCTCGGCGGCCAGTGTCGCTTCTACCCCACCTGTTCGCGCTACGCCGAGGACGCGATCCGGCTGCACGGCGCGATGCGCGGCACCGTGATGGCGGCCTGGAGGATCGCCCGATGCGGCCCGTTCACTGGCGGCGGCGTCGATCGCGTCCCCGCGCCGAGGCGTGGACCGGAGTATGACGCCGTCATACATGCGGAGCCGGGCCGATGATCGCGCTCGCCCCGTGGCAGGCGTTGCTCAATGGGCTCGGCTGGGTCGTCGCCCAGATCTACGAGCTCATCCCGAACTACGGAGTGACCATCATCCTGCTCACCATCCTGATCCGCCTGGTCCTGCTCCCGCTCGGCATCAAGCAGGTCCGCTCGATGCAGCACATGCAGATCGTGCAGCCGAAGATCAAGCAGATCCAGGCGAAGTACAAGGGGAACAAGCAGCGTCAGCAGGAAGAGATCATGAAGCTCTACAAGGACTACGGGGTCAACCCGTTCTCGGGGTGCTGGCCGGTGCTGCTGCAGTTCCCGATCCTGATCGCGATGTACTCGGTGCTGCGGTGGCCGCAGCATCCGATCCACGTCCCCACCGACAGCGGTCTGTACGCGGCCGTGTCACAGCAGATCCCCGAGACGCTGCCCCCAGGCGATCCGAACGGGGAGCCGATCACCACCCAGGCGCAGATCGAGGACCTCGACCTCCCGGGGTCGACCTCGGGCACCTCCTTCCTGGGCATGAACCTGCTGTGCTCGGCCGTCCACGCC
>JBKPRY010000181.1:0-1220 GCA_046734755.1 Actinomycetota bacterium
GGATCATGTCGATCGGCGGCGCGCTCACGATGACCTCGTTGATCTCGCTCGTGGTCGTCTGCGGGATCGGTCAGGCGCTGTTCGGGCCGGCGTTCTCCTCGATCGTGCCGCAGGTCGTCCCCGAGGATCTGCTGGTAGAGGCGAACTCGCTCGGGCAGTTCGTTCGGCCGATCTCGTGGACCCTGATCGGGCCGCTCGTCGGTGGGGCGCTCGTCGCGGGCTTCGGCACCGGATGGGCGTTCGTCGCCGACGCGGCCACCTTCGCGTTCTCGGGGGTGATGGTGGGGCTGATGCGGACGCGGCCCCAGGCCCGAGACGAGGACGAACGCGCGTCGCCGTGGGCCGACCTGAAGGAGGGCCTCCGCTACGTGCGGCGGACGACCTGGCTCTGGGTGGGGATGGTGACCGGCCTGGTGAGCCTCCTGGCCGTGTGGGGGCCGTGGGAGGTGCTCGTGCCCTACGTGGTGCGCAACGACCTGCATGGCTCGGCGGCGGACCTCGGGCTGGTGTTCGGCGCGGGCGGCCTGGGGTCGGTCACCGTGGCGCTCGCGATGGGGCAGCGTGGGCGCCTGCCACGGCGGGCGGTGACCGTCCTGTACCTGACGTGGGCCGTGGGGATGCTGATGACGGCCGGGTTCGGTCTGGTCTCCGCCGTGTGGCAGGCGATGTGTGTCGCGTTCGTCTCCGAGAGCTGCATCACCGCGCTCGTCGTGATCTGGTTCACGCTGCTGCAGCGGCTGGTTCCCGGCCACCTCCTCGGACGCGTCTCGAGCCTGGACTGGATGATCTCGATCGGGGGCGTGCCGCTCAGCTTCGCGGTGGTGGGTCCGCTCGCATCGGCGTTCGGCGCGGACGCGACCCTCATCGGCGCCGGCCTGATCGGAGCGGCGGTGACGATCGCGTTCATGTTCTTCCCGGGTGCCCGCGACCCCGAGCGCGACGGCTCGCTGGACTCCGCCCGCGACGCCGGGATATCCGCGGCGCCCGGCTAGACTCGATCGCGGATGAACTACCGGCACCTTGGTCGTCTCGGGTTGAAGGTGAGCCCGCTGTGCCTCGGCACGATGAACTTCGGGCCGCAGACGAGCGAGCCCGACAGCCACGCGATCATGGACCGGGCGCTCGAGCTCGGGATCAACTTCTTCGACACCGCGAACGTCTACGGGCAGCGCAAGGGCGTCGGGACGACCGAGACGATCGTCGGGAACTGGTTCGCGAAG
>JBKPRY010000182.1:0-1821 GCA_046734755.1 Actinomycetota bacterium
GCGGTCAACGCCAGCGGGATCGGGCTGAACGTGATCGCCGGCGACCAGTACGTCGCCGACGTGCTCCCCGCTCGGATGTTCCGAGAGGAGTTCGAGGCGCGAGGGCTCGCCCCGCAGGTGCTGTCCCGCGCCGTCGAGGACTCCGGAACCGTCACCTCCGTCTTGATCCCCTGGAACACCTGCGGCGCCTACATCTCGGGGGTGCTCGGGGTTCCGACCAGCTCGTACCTGCCCTTCTGTTTCTTCAACATCCTGAGCCCGATCCTGGACGTGCTGTACGGGTTCGTCGGGTTCAAGGTGCCGACGATCACGGACACGGCGATCCCCGACGCGACCGACGCGGGTCGCGGAGAGCCCGCACCCGAAACGGCCAGCGGATAAGGAGGCTTCGTTGAGCGATCAGATCACCGCTTCGACCGCGCCGCCGGAGCAGCCACCGCCGGAGCAGCAAGAGAAGAAGGGTCGCTTCACGCTCCCGTCCGCGTACACGATCCTGTTCGCGTTGATCGTCCTCGCGGCGATCGCCACGTGGATCGTGCCCGCGGGCCGGTACGACCTCAACAAGCAGGGGGAGCCGGTCCCGGGGACGTATCACGAGGTGGAGTCGCATCCGCAGAAGATCCTGGTGGATTCGCTGAAGGCTCCGATCAACGGCATGTACGGGATCGAGAACAAGAAGGGCACCATCAGCCCTTACAACACCGGCACATTGTTCGGCGCGATCGACGTCGCGCTGTTCATCCTGGTGATCGGAGGCTTCCTGGGCGTGACGATGAAGACGGGGGCGATCCAGACCGGGATCGGGCTGCTGGTCCGACGGCTCCGAGGCAAGGAGCGGTTGATGATCCCGATCCTGATGATCGTCTTTGCGATCGGTGGCACCACGTACGGGATGGCCGAGGAGAGCATGGCTTTCTACGCCTTGGTCATCACCGTGATGATCGCGGCCGGGTACGACGCGCTCACCGGTGCTGCGGTCGTGCTGCTCGGCTGTGGGATCGGGGTCATCGGATCGACGATCAACCCGTTCGCGACGGGGATCGCGTCCGGGTTCGCGGGTATCCCGATCAGCGATGGCATCGTGGGGAGGGTCATCCTGCTGATCGTCGGTCTCGCGATCGGGATCACCTTCGTGATGCGATACGCCGAGCGCGTGAAGAAGGATCCGACGCGTTCCCTGGTCTACGACTTGAAGGCCGAGAACGAGGCGCACTTCCGCGCCCAGGGAGAGGGTGGCGAGGACGCCGTCCTGACGGGACGGCAGAAGGTCATCCTGATCGTGTTCGCGCTCGCGTTTCTGGTGATGATGTACGGCGTCATCCCCTGGGACGACCTCGGCGTTCCGCTGCCGACCCTGTGGTGGTGGTTCTCCGAGATGACCGCCTCCTTCCTGCTCTTCACCATCATCATCGGCCTGATCGCGCGGATGAAGGAAGGGGAGCTGACCTCGACCTTCGTCGACGGCGCGCGTGACCTGCTGGGCGTTGCGCTCATCATCGGGATCGCGCGTGGGATCACCGTGATCATGAACAACGGCGAGATCACCGACACCGTGCTGCACTGGGCCGAGGTCGCGCTCGGCGACGTGGGGAAGGCCGCGTTCTCGATCGTGATGTACGTGCTGTTCCTGCCGCTGTCGTTCCTGATCCCGTCGTCGTCCGGCCTGGCGACCGTCTCCATGCCGATCATGGCGCCCCTCGCCGGTTTCGTGGAGGTGCCCGAGCGGCTGGTGGTCACGGCGTATCAGAGCGCGAACGGGCTGATGAACCTGTTCATCCCGACGTCGGCCGTGGTGATGGGGGGCCTGGCGATCGCCCGGGT
>JBKPRY010000183.1:0-24004 GCA_046734755.1 Actinomycetota bacterium
GCCGATCGGCACCGCGACCAGGACCGCGCCGGCCGCGAGCTTCACGCTCTGCAACACCGCGTGTCGCAGATCCGGATCGTGCAGCACGGACTCGCCGACCCTGACTCGTCAGCTCGGTCGAGGGAATGTCGGGGGCCTCTACGCTGTTGACCAAATGCCCGCCGACCCACCCACACGACGAGGAGCCATGGCCACCTGCACCTTCTGCGGCGACGAGCTGCATCCCGAACGAGCCGAGAAGTACCACTACTGCACCAAGCCCTCGTGCCGCGGGCGCGGGGCGAAGGCACTCACGATCGCCTCGGTCGGCGTGAACAAGGCCGCCGACCAGTTCGTGGTGCTCGACGAGCGGACCGAGCAGGAGATGGCGAAGGGCCGGTTCAAGAAGGAGCCGGAGGCCTCGGGGTCGCCTCGGCGCCCGCGAACGCCCGCGACCCACGCGAAGCAGCCGGTCCCCGAACTGGTTCCCCGCTCCTCGGCCAGGCCGTCGCGTCCGAGATGGAGCCAGGCGCAGGAGCGGCTGGCGCTCACCTATCGAGCCATGGGGCTGACGCCCGACCAGATCGCGAGCAAGCTCGGCGTGAGCCCGTACATGGTCACGCAGATCCTGCTCGCCACCTCCGGCCGCGGCAAGCGCTGACCCGCCCGGAGCGCGAAGCGCGTACCAGCCGTACCCTGGAACGGTGACGGTGGCCCGTGCCCTCGAGGCCGTCCTCGGCCCCGATCTTCCCATCGCGGTGCGCGCATACGACGGGAGCCGGCTGGGTCCCGCCGACGCGCCGGCCACGCTCTTGGTCCGCTCGCCGGTGGTGTTCCGACGTCTGATCACCGCGCCGGGCGAGCTCGGTCTGGGTCGCGCGTACGTGTCCGGGGAGCTCGACGTCGAGGGCGATCTGTACGCGGCGCTCGCCGCGCTCCGCGACAGGATCCCCGACCTGCGGGCGTTCGGCCCGCGGCAGTGGGCGGAGGTGCTCCGGCTCGCGGGCTCATCGGTGCTGCGCACCGGGTTCGGCGCGCTCCCGATCCCTCCGGAGGAGGCGCGCCTGGGCGGCGTCCGGCACTCGAAGGAACGGGACGCGGCCGCCATCGCCCACCACTACGACGTCTCGAACGCGTTCTACCGGATCGTCCTCGGCCCCTCGATGACGTACTCGTGCGCCGTGTGGGAACGCGAGGATGTCACGCTCGAGGACGCGCAGGCGGCGAAGTACGAGCTCGTGTCGCGCAAGCTCGGCCTGGAACCGGAGATGCGGCTGCTCGACGTGGGCTGCGGGTGGGGCGGGATGGTCCTGCAGGCCGCCGCGAGCCACGGCGTCCGCGCGGTGGGCGTGACGCTTTCGCGGCACCAGGCCGAGTGGGCCGAGAAGGCGGTCGCCGAGGCCGGCCTGGCCGATCGCGTCGAGATCCGGTACCAGGACTACCGCGACGTGCGCGACGGACCGTTCGACGCGATCAGCTCGATCGGGATGTTCGAGCACGTGGGGCTGTCGCAGCTGCGGGGGTACTTCGGCGGGTTGCGGCGACTCCTCCGTCCCGGCGGGCGGCTCCTGAACCACGGGATCGCCCGGCCGCCGAACGCAGGCCGCACCCGGTTCCAGCCGAACAGCTTCATCGACCGCTATGTCTTCCCCGACGGCGAGCTGCACGAAGTGGGAAGCGTCGTCTCGACGATGCAGGGGACGGGATTCGAGGTCCGGCACGTCGACAGCCTGCGCGAGCACTACGCGCTCACGCTGCGGGCGTGGGTGCGCAATCTCGAGGCGAGCTGGGACGGGGCCGTGGCCGAGGTGGGCCGGGGCCGGGCCCGTGTCTGGCGCCTCTACATGGCCGCCTCGGCGCTCAACTTCGAGGCCGGCCGGACGCAGGTGCACCAGGTCCTTGCGGTTCGCTCGGAAGGCGGTCGCTCCGGGCTGCCGCTCCGGCCGAGGTTCGAGGAACGCGCGCTGCAGCGCTGACCGCTCCTCCCCCGTAGCGTTGCCTGTGTCCAGGCAGGTGAGGCCCCCGGTCCTCGAGGGGCGACGGGCTCAGCTCGCCACGTCGCCGGCGATGAGCACATCGTCGCCCGCCACGTGGACGGCCCGGCGCTCGAGCCGGATCGCGCTGGCGACCTCCGTGATGCCGAGGTCGTTCACGGCTTCGGTCCCGCTCCCCATCACCCGCGGCGCGATCGCCACCACGAGGCGATCGGCGAGCCCCCGCGAGAGGAAGGACGTGATCACGCGTGCGCCCCCCTCCACCAGGACGGACCGGACCCCGTCGTCGAACAGCGCCTCGAGCGCCGCGGGCAGATCGACGCCGAGCGGATCGGCCGGCACGACGACGACCGAGACACCGCGACGACGGAGTTCTGCGCGCCGCTCCTTCGAGGAGGCGCTCGTCGTGACGATCGTCGTCACGCCGTCGTCGTCGAGCACGCGGGCGCGATCCGGGATCCGCAGCCGCGCATCCAGCACGATGCGGATCGGCGAGGCGCCGGGGACCATCCTGACGGTGAGCTGCGGATCGTCGGCCAGGATCGTCCCGACGCCCACGAGCACCGCGTCGCAGGCGGCCCGGAGGGCGTGTGAGGTCCTGCGCTCCTCCTCGCCGCTGATCCACCTCGCGTCGCCCGTCGCCGTGGCGATCCGCCCGTCGATCGTCTGCGCGTATTTGACGACGACGTAGGGACGCGTCGTCGTGGCGCGGACCTCGCCGAGGAGGGAGCCGACGTCGGGAGGCGGGCCCGACCCATCCGGGAGCGGCACCCCCATGGGCGCGAGATGCCCCATCGCGGCCTGCTTCGTCGAGAGGTAGCGGAGATTGCGAGCGTGCGCCGCCGTCGGCAGGCCGACGACCTCGCGCACCGAGATCCCCGCGGCCTCCAACGCAGAGACCTTGTCCCGGTTATTCGACATCAGCCGGACCGAGCGGACGCCGAGCTCCCGGAGGCACGCGGCGACGTCACCGTAGGTGCGCTCGTCCACGCGGAACCCGAGGTGCTCGTTGGCCTCGGCCGTATCGAACCCCCGATCCTGGAGCAGGTACGCGCGGAGCTTGTTCGCGAGCCCGATCCCCCGCCCCTCGTGCCCGGTCGAGTAGACGAGCACCCCACGCCCCTCGGCGGCGATCGTCCGGAACGCGTGTCGCAGCTGGATCCCGCAGTCGCACCGCAGCGAGCCGAGCGCGTCACCCGTCACGCATTCGGAGTGCATCCGGACCAGGACCTCCTCGCCGTCACCGATCCGGCCGCGGCACAGGCACAAGTGGATCGACCCCGCCCACTCGAACGCGTGGGTCTCCCACCCGCCGAACGGCGTGGGCAGTGTGAGGTTCGCGACCTCTTTGGGGACGATCGTGGTTGCCGACACCGGGTGATGTGTTCCCATCGGGGTCTCGCCGCAATCGCGCAGGCGGTTGGATGCAGCCGCTCAGGGGTACCGGAACGGCGTGGAGGGACGCGCGCTCCGGTTCGTCGCCCCCCGCCGCGTCGAGATCCAGAGCGTGCAGGTTCACCCCCCGGGCCCCGAGGAGCTCCTGGTCCGGACGCGATGGTCCGGCATCAGCGGCGGGACGGAACTGCTCGCCTACCGCGGCGAGCTGGACCCCGGCCTCGACGTCGACGAGACGCTCTCGTCGTTGACCGGCAGCTTCCATTTCCCGTTCGCGTACGGCTACAGCTGCGTGGGCGAGGTCGAACGCTCCCGGGTGCCCGGGATCGAGGAGGGCTCCACCGTCTTCGCGTTCCATCCTCACCAGGATCGGTTCATCGTGCGCGCCTCCGAGATCGTGCCCCTGGACGCCGTCGACGGGCGGATCGCCACGATGTTCCCTCTGGTCGAGACCGCGCTCCAGGTCTCGCTGGACGCCGGCGCGCGCATCGAGGAGCCCGTCGTGGTCCTGGGGCTCGGGCCGGTCGGCGTGCTGGCAGCAGCCCTGCTGCAGCGTTCGGGGGCCGACGTGGTCGGCGTCGACCCGCGGGCGGACCGTCGCGGGACCGCGGTCCGGTTCGGCGTCTGGGCCGTTGACCCCTCGGAGATCCGGCGAGACATGAAGATCTCGACCTCGGGCGCGGGCGTCCCGCTGGTCGTCGACGCGACGGGGACGCCCGGTGCGCTTCGGCTCGCGCTCGAGCTCCTCGCGCACGAGGGAGAGGCGCTGGTCTGCAGCTGGTACGGGAACAAGGAGGTGGCGCTCCCGCTCGGCGGCGCGTTCCATCGGCGCCGGTTGCAGATCCGGAGCACGCAGGTCTCCACGATCCCGTCGCGCCTGGCGGATCGGTGGGACGTGCCGAGGCGGCGACGTGCCGCGGCCCGCCTGATGACCGAGCTCCCGCTCAAGCTGCTCGCCACGACCGAGCTCGCGTTCGAACGAGCCGCCGATGCGTACGCGGCGCTCGATCACGGGGACGAGGGCATGATGCACGTCGCCCTGAGGTACTGATGTTCGAGGTGGGTGCCTCGACGTCCTTCCGGGCGTTCCACGCGATGCCCGATCGACCCCCGCCGGAGGACGAGCGGCACCCGCACGACTACCGCGTCGAGGTCGTGGCCGAACGGGAACGGCTGGACGAGCGCGGCATGGTGTGCGACCTCGACGTCCTCACGCGCTCGCTCGCCGAGGTGGCCGGAGACGCCCGCGACCACGACCTCTCCGAGGTCTGCGGGACCGAGGTCGTGACGGTCGAGGTCTTCGCCGCGTGGATCCACGAGCGGCTGGCCAAGCCGCTCGGCGCTGACGGGGCCGAGGTGGTGGCCGTGCGCGTCTGGGAGTCGGACGATGCGTTCGGAGGGATGCGTGCAGAGGTCTGAGCTCGAGGTGGCGCAGCTGCGGCTCGCGCTCGTCACGCTCGGCGATCCGCACCGGAGGACGGGCGGGTACCGGTACCACCGGATGATGGCCGCGGCCGCCACGGAGCACGGGGCCGAGCTGAGGTTCGGATCCGTCCCGTCGCTCCCCTGGCCGATCCCCACGCTGCCGGCGGCGTGGACGCTGCGCGCGGCGGCGGAGGGATCGGACGCGATCCTGCTCGACAGCATCGCGGCGGCGTTCGTTGCGCCCTGGATCCGAGGCGTGCGCACGCCCGTCATCGCGGTCGCGCACCAGCCGCCGGGTGGCCTCGACCACGGGCGGGCCCGTGCATCCGCCCAGCGCGCGCTCGACGGCGTCGCGTACCGATCGGCGGCGGGGGTCATCGTCGCCGGCGAGGGGCTGGTCGACGACCTGCTCGCGATCGGCGTCGAGTCCGAGCGGATCGCCTTCGTGCCTCCGGGATGCGATGTCTCGGTCGCGGCCGGACCGCCGCTCGACCTCCGTCGCGGCCGTGTCGCGTCGGTGCTCTGCGTCGCGAACTGGTCGCCGTCCAAGGGGATCCTCGAGCTCGTCGAGGCCTTCGCGACGCTGCCGCAGGCGTCCGCCACCCTGTGGCTCGTGGGCGAGACGGGCCACGATCGCCGGTACGCGGAACTCGTGCGACGTCGGATCTCGGCGCCCGACCTCCGCGACCGCGTGGTCGTGCGCGGCTCCGTTCCGGTCGAGGAGGTGGGCCGGCACTACCGTTCCGCGGACATGTTCGCGCTCTGCTCGTTCGCGGACGCGTACGGGACCGCGTGGGCCGAGGCGCTGTGGGCCGGCCTTCCGGTGGTCGGCTGGCGCTCCGGCAACCTCCCGCGCCTCGCCGACCACGGGCGGCAGGCGCTCATGGCCGAGCCGGGCGACGTCGCCGGCCTGGCATCCGCGCTCCGAGCGATCACGACGGACCGGAACCTGCGCGACCGACTCGCGGCCGGTGCTCGCAAACGCGCCGAGACCCTCCCGACGTGGGCATCAGCGGCGGACCGGTTCTTCGCCGCGGTCCGCGGGTTCCTTCGGTCCGGCCCGACGTGACGGCCGACCTGCGCGCGGTGCTGTTCGACTTCGACGGCACGCTCTGGGACTCCGAAACCGCGGTGTACGGGGTCTTCCGTGACCTGTACGAGGAGCACGGCCAGGAGCTCACGCTGTCGACGTGGTCGGCCGCGATCGGCACGCTGGGCGGGTTCGACCCCTACGCGGAGCTCGCCCGCCTGCGCGGCATCCCCTTCGACGTCGACGAGGTCCGCGCCAGCACCGAGGAGCGGATCCGCCAGGCGGCGGAACGGGTGCCCCTGCGCCCGGGGATCGCCGCATTCCTGCGGCAGCTCGACGAGGCGGGCGTGCCGCGGGCGCTCGTGAGCAGCGATCGGAGCGAGTGGCTGGTCACCCATCTCGAACGCCTCGGCTGGCCGGACGGCTGGGCGGCGATGGTGTCCGCCGACGGCGATGCGACCCGAGCCAAGCCGAACCCCCACCTCTACCTTGCCGCGCTCGAGCTGCTCGAGGTCCCGGCCGGCTCGACGTTCGCCGTCGAGGACTCGCCGAACGGGATCCGGGCCGCGAAGGCCGCCGGGATCCCCTGCGTCTGCGTTCCGAACGACGCCACCGCAGGGCTCGACCTGTCCGAGGCCGACCTGCTGGTCCCGACGTTCGAGGGCCTCGCCGTCGACGACGTGTGGAACGCACTCGGACGCCGGCGGGTTCGGCCGCCCCCGACGGGGTAGGAACCGCTCGAGGCGCGCGAGGAGCGCGGGGAAGGGGTGATGATCGATGGACGTCACGACGGATGAACGGGATCGGCTGCGTCTGCAGGAGCTCATCCGCTCGATCGGGGCCGATCTGTCGCTGCTGATCCGGCAGCAGGTGGCGCTGGCGAAGGACGAGGTCCGCGGGATCGCCGCCGAGAAGGCCACCGGTGGCGCACTGCTCGCCGCCGCGGCCGTCTTCGCGTTGTTCGTCCTCGGGTTCGTGAGCCTGGCCGGCGCGGCCGCGCTGGACCTGGTGCTGCCCCGGTGGGCCGCGTTGCTCATCGTGGCCGGCATCTACCTGGTGCTGGCCGTGATCGCCGTGGTGATCGGACGGAACGCGCTCGCGGCTCCCGCGACCCCCGAGCGGACGAAGCAGACGGTCAAGGAGGACCTCGAATGGGCCAAACACAAGCTGCAGCGGTAGCAGACATCGATCTGACGCGGCGCCGGCTGGATTCGGAGCTCGAGGAGCTCGCGACCTACCTGTCGCCGACCACGGCGAGGATGAAGCGCGCCGCGACGATCGGGGGCGGCGTGGTGGCCGGTTTGGCGCTGCTCACGTTCGCGCTCCGACGGTGGCGTGAGGGTCGGACCGACCGCCACCTGCGCGCGATCGAGGATCGGCTCGCCAGGATGGAAGAACGGCTGCCCCGTCGCTAGCGGCGCCTAGCGACGCCCGAAGTGCCGGACGCGCGAGAGGAGCTCGTCCGATGGCCGGCCCTCGTAGGCTGCCTCCCACCCGACGAGGTCGGGGCGGGCGCCGAGGAGCACGATCACCGTGCCGTCGCGTTCGGGTCCCGCGCGCAGGCCGCCCTCGACGCGCCAACCGTGCGCGCCGCCTCGGACGAGCGCGGCGGAGGGCGCGGTGAATCCCTCGGTGCCGGTCGCACGCAACCGAGCGGCCTCGCGCCGGCAGGCGACGTAGGAGCGCGGTCCCCCGGTCATCGTGGCGCGTGGGAGCTCTGGCTGGGTGCTGGGGAGGTCGCCCACGTCGACCGCCCAGAGCGAGCGACGGATCTCGGCGACGTCGCGCGGGTCGGTGATCTCCTCGTGACGCAGGAGCTCGGCCCAAGCGCCCTCGGGGCGGTCGGCGAACGTGTTCACCGGGCCCTCGCCCTCGGCGTTCCAGCGACCGCCCGGCTGGCCCGCGGTCTCCCACAGGAACGGGAAGCGCGGGTCGGTGTGGCGGAAGACGATCACGTCGCGGGCGAGGCCGTGAGCGAGCGCGCGAGCGCGAGGACGCGTTCGGCGTCGGCGCCGTCGGGGTCCCACGCGCCGGTCAACAGGTCGTCGGGCGAACGACCGCGGAGCGCGGTGCGAGGCCGCTCGAACCACCGGCGCACCCCGACCTCCGAATAGGCGCCGCGGAGCTCGGCCACGATCCGCGCGAGCAGGTGGAGGCGCGCTGAGACGAGGTCGGGCGTCGGGCGTTCGTCCTTGGCGTACCGGCGAAGGCTCGCGACCGAGACGCCGAGGAGCTCGGCCAGCCGCTCGGCGCCGAACAGGTCGACCATCGCCGGCCACTCGAACGCCGGCATCGGCGAGCCCTCCAGCGCGAGCCCGAGCTCGCGGAGGGCGGCCGCGACGTGGCCGGGTGGCCTCGGCGGGCGCCGGAGTGACGCGGCAGCCGACTCCCCGATCCCGACCTCCGCGGCCCGCGTGGCCACGGCCCGGATGACCTCGAGCGTGAGCTCGTCGACGTCGTCAGGCAGCAGGCCCATCGCCTCCATCGACTTGAGCACGTCGATGGCCGCGTCCGTGGCCTCCGGGTCGTCTAACGGAGGCTCGATGGATCGGATCTGGAGTCTGCTCATATTCCATATCGTATCCGAACCCGCTCCAGCCGTCACGGTCGCCATCTCGGCGACCGTACCGGCAGGCGCCGACGTGCTTGGCTGACGGCGTGAGCCCCTCGAAGGCGGAGCTGGAGGCCGCTCGCGGCCGTGCCATCCCCGACGTCCTCGGGCCGTGTCTGGACGTCGTCTTCGTCGGGATCAACCCCGGGCTGTGGTCGGGCGCGGTCGGGCACCACTTCGCTCGGCCCGGCAACCGGTTCTGGAAGGCGCTGCACGGCTCCGGGTTCACCGATCGACTGATCGCGCCGAACGAGGACGCGACCCTGCTCGAACGGAACCTGGGCCTGACGAACCTCGTCGCTCGCACGACCGCGAGGGCGGACGAGCTGAGTGCGGATGAGATCCGGCGCGGGGCGTTCGAGCTCGAGGAGCGGCTCGCGCCGCTCCGGCCACGGTTCGTCGCCGTCCTCGGGGTCGGCGCGTACCGGACCGGATTCGGCCGACCCAACGCGGCGCTCGGGCCGCGGGAGGAGGCCCTGGCCGGATCTCGGCTCTGGGTCCTCCCGAACCCGAGCGGCCTCAACGCGCATCACCAGCTCGACGACCTCACCGAGCGGTTCCAAGCGCTCCGCGAGGCCGTGGCGAGGTAGGAGCACACTCGCGGCGACGGCCGATCTCGATTTCGGTATCGGCCCAGCGGGTCGATATCGATTTCGGTATCGGGCGCCCTCCGGAGATCCGGCCGCGTAAGGCTCTGTTCATGTGCGGGAAAGACCGCCACAAGGTTCAGCCGCTACTCCTGATGAGCTCCGGAGACCGCCTCCGGGGCAAGCGGACGGAAGGAGGACGGCATGCGCAAGGCCCTCTTCACGGGGCTCGTGGCCGGCATCGTGCTGGTCGGCACGGCGTCCGTCGCGGGTGCGGCGGGAGCCGGTGGCGTCACCGGACCCTCGTTCTACGTCGACGGGGCGCTCTACCGGACGGTCGGCACGCCGACCGACCTGACCGGGACCGGTGGCCCGGCTTCGAGCTTCGACACGATCTACGAGTTCTTCGGCTTGCAGCCCAACGTGGCAACCGCCGCGCCCGGCGACGCCGACTACAACGGAGGCCGGTGGCGGGTGCAGGGCCTCACGTTCACGAACTACGCGGCCGCGCTGACGGCGTACGACGCGAACCTGAGCGGCGACCTCGACAGCGAGGCTGAGGTCGCCGCGGCGATCGCGGGCGGGGCCGCGACCGACATCGGCGTCGTCAAGAGCTTCGTCTGCCCCGTGATCAAGATCCACTGATGGATCCGTTCCGGGCGGCGCGGCGTCCGCGGGGCGCCGCGCCGCCCCGAGCCCCGTTTCCGCGGAGCGCGGATATCCTCGATGCACATGACTGAGACCGTGCTGGTCGTCGACGACGACGAGACGACCCGGGACGTGATCGTCCGCTATCTCCAGCGCGAGGGGTTCGAGGCGCTCCAGGCGGAGGACGGCGGTCGGGCGCGAGCGGTCATCGAATCCGCCGAACCGAACCTCGTCATCCTCGACCTCATGCTCCCCGGCGTCGACGGCCTCTCGGTCATCCGCTGGATGCGCTCGGCCAGCTGGACGCCCGTGATCATGCTCACCGCCCTCGGCGAGGAAACCGACCGCATCGTGGGTCTCGAGTTGGGGGCCGACGACTACGTCACCAAGCCGTTCTCGCCGCGCGAGCTCGTCGCGCGCGTCAAGACGGTGCTCCGGCGTTCGGGGCCTTCGGCGCCGGCGGTCGAGCGGCTGGAGACCGGCGATCTCGTCCTGGACGCGGCCGCGCGCGAGGTCCGCAAGGGCGACGCCGAGGTCCGGCTGACCGCCAGGGAGTTCGACCTGCTGTGGTTCCTGGCGAGCCACCCTCGCCGGGTGTTCTCCCGCGACCAGATCATGAGCCGGGTCTGGGACTACGACGAGGGGATCGACACCGCCACGGTGACGGTCCACATCCGTCGCGTGCGGGAGAAGATCGAGGACGACCCGGGCAAGCCCCGACATGTCGAGACGGTCTGGGGCGTCGGCTACCGGTTCACGCCGTGAGCGAGCTCGCGCTGGCGGCAGGGGCCGGCATCCTCACGGTGGGCTTGCTGGCGGCGATCGCGCTCGGTCGGTTCCGAACGGTCCACGCCCGCCTGGTCGGGCTCACCCTGATCGTGGGCGCGCTCCCGATCGCGGCCGTCGTGCTCTCGGGCGTGGTGATGTTCGACATGCACGCCGACGCCGTGCTGATCGCGGTCGCGATCGCGTCGTCGGTGGTGGCCATCGGCGGTGCGCTGCTCGTGACGCGCTCGATCTCGCGCCCGCTCGGCGAGCTGCGCGCATCGACGACGCGGGTCGCACGCGGCGACTTCTCCACCAGGGTCGGCCGGCGGGGACCGGCGGAGCTCTCGGAGGTCGCGGCCGCGTTCAACGAGATGACCTCGCGGCTCGAGGAGCTGTTCGACGCCCGTCGGCAACTCGTGGCGTGGGCGAGCCACGACCTGCGGGCCCCGGTCTCCTCGCTGCAGGCGATGCTCGAGGCGGTCGAGGACGGCGTCGTCGAGCCGGAGCATTACCTACCCGCGATGCGGCGGCAGGTCGACGCCCTGCGCCTGCTCATCGACGACCTGTTCGAGCTCGCGCAGATCGACGCCGACGACACCGCGTTCGAGACCTTCGGCGTGCCGGTCGGACCGTTGGTCGAGTCCTCGGTCGAGGCGTTCGCGGCGGAGGCGAGCGCGCGGGGGATCGCGCTGGGGCGCCGGGTGGCCGCCGGGTTGCCCGACGTCGAGGTCGCGCCCGAAAAGATCGAGCGCGTGCTCCGGAACCTGCTCGCCAACGCCGTCCGGCACACGCCGCCCGAGGGTTCGATCGTCGTGGGCGCGGAGCGCGTGAACGGCACGGTGCTGGTGGCCGTGGAGGACACGGGCGACGGCATCCCGTCGGGGGCCGCCCGGACGATGTTCGACCGCTTCTGGCGCGGCGATCCGGCACGCGAGCGGAACCGCGAGGGTGCAGGGCTCGGCCTCGCGATCGCGAAGGGCCTGGTCGAGCGCCACGGCGGCCGGATCTGGGCCGAGGAGCGGGAGGGCGGCGGCGCGAGGATCGCGTTCACCCTGCCGGTCGCCTAAGGGTCAGGTCGGGGGCCCGTCGAGCTCGTCCCGCACGGCCACCAACCATCCCACCGCGATGAGATCCTTCGCGAGACATATCGGAAACGACATCACGGGCCGAGGCGACCGAAGGGCCCCTGCCCGGCGCCGTACTCGGTCGGCCCGACCCCACGGCGACGCCGGTAGAAGAGCCAGGCCACGAGTGCCCCGAACGCGAACCCACCTACGTGGGCCCAGTACGCGACCCCGCCCCCCACGTCCGCCCCGAGCTCGCCCACGCCGCTGAACAGCTGGAGCACGAACCAGATCGCCAGCACCACGCCGGCGGGGATCTCGACGACCGTGATGAAGAAGAAGATGATCAGCGTCGTCACCCTGGCGTGCGGGAACAGCACGATGTACGCGCCGAGGATCGCGCCGATCGCGCCCGAGGCGCCGAGGTTGGGGATCGTCGAGTCCGCCGCGAACGCGAGCTGCAGCCCCGACGCCGCCAGTCCGCCCAGGACGTAGAAGAGCGGGTAGACCACGTAGCCCAGCCGGTCCTCGACGTTGTTGCCGAAGACCCAGAGGAACAGCATGTTGCCGGCGATGTGGAACCATCCCCCGTGCAGGAACATCGCGACGAAGATCGCGAGCCACCAGCTCTTGTCCGGACACTCCTGCTGCAGGAACGGCTGGATGTCCGCCCCGGCACCCGGGCCGAGATCCGCGTCGAGCGCGGCGCGCGCCTGCGGGCCCCCCTGGGCGAGGTTCTCCTGGTGCGAGACCTCCCACGGGATCTCGGCGTGGCAGTAGTAGAAGGTCTGCTGTTCGGCCTGCGTCCCGAACGATGGCTGCCACAGAAGGAACACCGCGACGTTCGCGGCGATGAGCGCGAGGGTGACCACGGGGATGCGCTTGGTGGGGTTCGCGTCCCGCAGCGGGATCACGGACCGGAGTATGCCAGGGTCGGGTTCCTGGAGCAGCCGCCTAGACTCGGGCCGACATGACCGGTCGAAGGAGGGCCTCCGATCTCGTTGTCTCCTGCTTGGAGGCCGAGGGCGTCGAGTACGTGTTCGGCGTGCCCGGAGAGGAGACGGTCGACCTCAACGAGTCGTTGTCGCGTTCGACCGTCCGCTTCGTTCCGACGCGGCACGAGCAGTCGGCCGCGTACATGGCCGACGCCTACGGCCGCCTGACGGGTCGGGCGGGCGTCTGCCTCGCGACCCTGGGGCCCGGCGCGACGAACCTCGTGACCGGGGTCGCCGACGCGTTCCTCGATCGTGCCCCCATCGTCGTCCTGACCGGCCAGGGCGATCTCGAACGGATGCACAAGGAGTCCCACCAGTACATCGACGTCCTGGCGATCATGCGCCCGATCACCAAGTGGAACGCACGCGTGAGCGACCCGGCGATCATCCCGGAGGTCGTCCGCAAAGCCTTCAAGGTGGCGGAGGCCGAGAAGCCGGGATCCACCCACATCGAGCTGCCCGAGGACGTGATGGCGGCGGAGGCGGAGGGCGAGCCGCTCGACCGGACGGAGCCGGTCCACTCCGAGGCCTCGTCCGCCGACATCGCGCGTGCCGCGGAGCTCATCAGCCGAGCTGAGCACCCGATCGCGTTCGCAGGGAACGGGGCCGTTCGCGGGCGAGCGGCCGGCGCCGTTCGCGCGTTCGCCCGGAGCACGGGCATCCCGGTCGCGACGACGTTCATGGCCAAGGGGCTGATGGATCCGGACGACGAGCTCGCGCTCGGAGCGGTGGGTCTGCAGCCCGGCGACTACCGGATGACCGGGTTCGAGCAAGCCGACCTGGTGATCGCGATCGGCTACGACCTGGTCGAGCACGCCCCGCGCCACTGGAACCCGAGCAAGGACAAGGAGATCGTGTGCATCGACTCGGTCCCCGCCGAGATCGACGAGCACTTCATCCCCGCCGTCGAGCTCGTCGGTGACGTGTCGCGGAGCCTCGAGCGACTGACGCGCAAGGCGGAGCGGGCGTCACACCCCGCCGGCTCCGCGCGCCTGCGAGACGCCGTGCGCGAGCGCCTGCGTCGCGCCGACGACGACCCGGAGTCGCCGCTGCAACCGCCGAGGGTCCTCGTCGAGCTTCGACGGGCGCTCGGGAAGCGGGACATCCTGGTCTCGGACGTCGGACTCCACAAGCTCTGGATCGGCCGGATGTTCCCCGCCTACGAACCGGACACGGTCCTCATCTCGAACGGCCTGGCCGCAATGGGCTTCGCCCTCCCCGCGGCCATCGCCACGAAGCTGGTCCACCCCGACCGCAACGTCGTGGCCGTCAGCGGCGACGGCGGGTTCATGATGAACGCGCAGGAGCTCGAGACCGCGGTTCGGCTGGGGACCGCCGTCGTCAACGTCGTCTGGCAGGACGATGGGTTCGGCTCCATCGCGTGGAAGCAGGAGAAGCGGTTCGGGCGCCACTTCGGCACGGACTTCGGCAACCCGGATCTCGTGCGCTTCGCCGAGTCGTTCGGCATCCCCGGCTGGCGCTGCGACACGGCCACCGACTTCGCGAAGCGGCTCGAGGAAGCGCTCGCGGTCGAAGGCCCGAGCCTCATCGCCGTGCCGATCGACTACTCGCCCGACGTCGCCATCGTCGAGGAACTCGGCGAGGGGCCGAGCGCGACCTGATCGAACCGAGACGGATCCCGGCTGGCCTACGAGCCCGAGAGCAGCCTCCGAATCGCTGCGGGATCGAGCGGGTCGACCCGCCGCAACCCGCGGAGCCCTCCGAACGCCGAGTCCGCGGTCACGATCGTGTCGACCCCCGACGATCGACACGTACCGACGTGGAGCCGATCGGCCGGACCGAGCTCGCGCTTGCGCACAGCCAGCGCAAGCCGGAACGCTTCGTCGGTGACGGGGAGCAGTGGTGTCAGGACCGCGTAGGCCTGTGCAGCGAGGCCGTCGAGCGAACCGGCGCGCCCCGAACGCTCGACATACCAGACCTCCTCGAGGACCGCCGGAGAGGTCCGTCCGTCCGCGTCGCCGTTCGCGACCGCCTCGAGGATCCGGAGGCATGAGGATCGATACTCGCCCTCGGTCGCCGCGTACACGATGACGTTGGCGTCGACGAAGAACGTCACCGCGGTCGGGCCCGGGTCCGCTCCTCCTCCACGAGGCGGTCGAGCTCGTCCGGCGACAGGAACCGTCCGCGCATCGCCCGGATCGCGTCGACGGCGCTCGCGCGATCCACGCCGTCGGGCGAGCCCAATTCCCGGTCGACCGATTCCCGGATGAGGCCGGCGACAGAGGTGCCCCGGCGCCTGGCCTCGAGGTCCCACCGCTTGCGCTGCTCCGGGGTCACGAGGATCTGGAGCCGCTCGCTGTACATGTGTAGAGCATACACATGTCCGGGACGGTAGCCGATCCCGCCGGCCGGTACCGTGAGCCCCGTCACGGCGGCACGTGGACGGAATCAACGGCCACGCGGAAGCGTTCCCACCGGGAAGATGAAGCCCATGGACGGCGGCGCGGAACCGGACGAGGAGGCCCTCGACGCGTACTCGCGCGTGGTCACCTCGGTTGCGGAACGCCTGATCCCCTCGGTCGCCAGCCTCAGGGTTCGGCAGCGTGTCCGTGGAGGCGGCGTGGACGGCGCGGGCTCGGGCGTGGTCATCACCCCGGACGGGTTCGCACTCACCTCGGCCCACGTGGTGGGCGGGACCGATCGCGGTTCGGCCTCGTTCGTGGACGGGCGCGAGATCCCGTTCGACGTGGTCGGCCGCGACGAGCTCTCGGACCTCGCCGTGCTTCGGCTCCAGAGCCGCGGCGACCTGGAGCCGGCGGAGCTCGGCGAGGCGGCGGGACTCCGCGTCGGACAGCTCGTCGTCGCGATCGGGAACCCGATGGGGTTCGCGGGGTCGGTTACCGCGGGCGTGGTGAGCGCTCTCGGCCGAGCGCTCCCGGTCCAGGCCGGCCGCGTCGTCGAGAACGTCATCCAGACCGACGCCGCGCTGAACCCCGGGAACTCGGGCGGCGCGCTCGCCGACGGACGCGCCTGCGTCGTCGGGATCAACACCGCCGTCGCCGGCGTCGGGCTCGGCCTCGCGGTCCCGATCGACGACTCGACGCGCCGCATCATGCACGCGCTCATGACCGCGGGCCGGTTCCAGCGCGCCTACATCGGGATCGCCGGCGGTGGGCGACCCCTGCCGCCGCGCGTCGCCGCCGCCGTGGGACGCGACCACGGCGTCGAGGTGATGCAGGTCGTCACCGGCAGCCCCGCCGCTCGAGCCGGCATCAGGTCCAACGACCTGATCGTCGAGCTCGACGGCGTGCCGATCTCGGACGCACGCGACCTGCAGCGGCTGATGGTCGGGGACGTGATCGGCCGGTCGGTCGAGGCGCTCGTCTGGCGCGACGGCGCGCTCCGGACGATCACGATCCACCCCGCCGAGCTCACGGCTGCATGAGCCTCGGGGCACGCCGCTGGGTGTCGGCGCACGAACCTAGGGTTCTGTCATGTCCGGGCATGAACCGTCCGAGCCGGTCGATACCGATTTCGGTATCGATGCCGTCCCAGAGATCCCACCGCCCTCACCGCTGGGCGCCGGATACCTGCTCCTCGTCCTGCGCGAGCTCTCGGGGCTGTCCCAGCGGTCCCTCGCACGCGCGGTGAACCTCGCAGCCCACCCTCGCCACCCTCGAGACGGGCAACCGGACACCCACGATCCGAACGCTCATGCGCGTCGGCCAGTCGGCTGGGTTCGAGCTCGTGATCGGCCTCCGTCGCTTCGGAGCACCACGTCCCGACCCCGGCATCCTCCACGCGCAGGGGTTCGATCTCCTCGGCACGCTCAGGCCGGACCCGCAGGATGGTCTCGCCGACTTCGTCGTGCTCCGCGAGCCGAGCCCGTTCGAAGGCCCCAGATGACCCGCCCGATGACCCGTCACGCCACCGGCCCGATGACCCGTCATCCGTCGGCCCTATCCTGGAACCCATGACCCCCTGCCAGGTCTGCGGCGAACCCCTCCCCGAGGGCGCGAGCTTCTGCCCGAACTGCGGCTCGCCCGTCGGTTCCCCGCTCGGCACCGAGGAGCGCAAGATGGTCACGGTGCTGTTCGCCGACCTGGTCGATTCGACCGGCCTCGCACAGCGCCTGGACCCCGAGCGCGCCCGCGAGATCCTCGGCCTGTTCTTCGAGGCGGCGTCCGAGGAGCTCCTGGCGCTCCGCGGCCGGGCCGAGAAGTTCATCGGCGACGCCGTGATGGCGGTGTTCGGCCTGCCGACCGTGCACGAGGACGACGCCCTCCGCGCCGTCCGTGCCGGTCTCGCGATCCGAGGCCGCACCCGCCGCCTCAGCGAAGCCCTCGGCCTGAACGAACCGCTCGAGGTCCACGCCGGCGTCGAGTCGGGCGAGGCCGCCACCGGGATCGGGCCCGCGGGTCAGATGCTCGTCACCGGCCCGGTCGTGAACGCGGCCGCCCGGCTCCAGGCCGCCGCCGGACCCGGCGAGGTGCTCGCCGGAGAGACCACGGTCGCGCTGACGGCCAACGCGGTCTCCTACGGCGACCGGCGGCAGGCCACCGCGAAGGGCTTCCACGGCGACACGATCGCGGGCTTCCCCGTGCAGACGCTCACGCCGCGTTCGGCCCGCCGGACAATCCCGTTCGTCGGGCGCTCGAGCGAGCTCGCGATCCTGCGCGAGAGCCTCCACCGCGCCACCAGCACCGGCCACCCGGTGCTCGTGAGCGTCCTCGGCGAGCCCGGCATCGGCAAGTCGCGGCTGGCCGACGAGCTCGTCGCCGGTCTCGACGACGACGTGCCCGTCCTCACCGGCCGGGCCAGACCCTTCACCGACACGGCAACGTTCGCGCCGGCCGCGACGATCGTCGCCGAGCTCGCCGGCCTCGAGGAAGACGAGCCGCCCGAAAAGACCCGGCGCCGGATCCACGAGCTCGCCGACCGCACCGTGCCACCCGGCGACGCCAAGCGCCTGGTCGAACGCCTCGCGCTCCTGTTCGGGATGGCCGAGCAGCCCACGCACGCGTCGTTCGTCCAGGACGTGCAGGCGGGGTTCGTCGCGCTCGTCGACGGCCTCGCGCGCGAGAAGCCCGCGGTGCTCGTGTTCGAGGACGCGCACGAGCTCCGACCCCCGATGCTCGAGCTGATCGAGCGCCTCGGCTCGCCGGCCCGCATCGGCCAACGCAAGGCGCTCGTTCTCGCGCTCGCGCGCACGATCCTGCTCGACGAGCGCCCGGCGTGGGGCACGACGACCGCGAACGCGGTCCGGCTCCGGCTCGAGCCGCTCTCCTCCGACGAGTCCGTGGTCCTTGCGCGGCAGGCGTCGGGCCGCCGCATCGACGACGCCGAGGCGACCGAGATCGCCGAGCGCGCCGGCGGCAACCCGTTCTTCATCATCGAGACCACCGGCATGCTCCTGCCGGCCGGCTCCGACGGCTCCGGCAGCTCCGATGCCGCATCGTCCGCCCCGCGCCCGAGCCTGCCACCCACCGTGCAGGCCGTGGTGGCGGCTCGGCTCGACCACCTCGAACCCCGCCTGCGCGAGCTCACCCGCCGCGCCTCGGCGTTCTTCGTCTCGTTCGACATGCACGAGCTGCGGACGATCGACCCCGAGGCCACCGGCGACGAGATCCGGCAGCTCGAGGAGGCCGAGATCCTCGTGCCCGAGGACGACGCCCGTCCCGTCGGGCGCTGGCGCGTCCGGCACGCGACGCTGAAGGAGGTCGCGTACGCGAGCCTGCCCAAGCGCGAGCGCGTGCGCCTGCACCAGCTGATCGCCGATCGGCTGGCCGAGACCGGCCACCGGTCGTGGGCGGCCGATCACCTCGAGCTGGCCGCGATCGCCTCGCTCGACCTCGACCGCGACGACCGAACCGTGGCCGAGCGCGCCGCCGACGCGCTGCTGGAGGCGGGGGACCACGCGCGGCGACGGACGGAGAGCCGAACCGCGATCGACTACTACGAGCGGGCGCTCGCCCTCGCGGGGCCCGAGGAGCGCTGGGGCGTTCGCGAGGCGCGCGCGCTGGCCGGGCTCGGCGAGGCTCGCTACTGGCTGGGCGAGTACCCGGCGGCCACCGAGGTGCTCGGCCGGGCGGTTGAGCTCGGGCGCGAGGTCGACGATCCGTTCACCCTCTCGCTCGCGCTGCGGTTCCTCGGCGACATCGCGATCAACGTCGAGGCGGACGTCGACAAGGCGGAGAAGCTGCTCGACGAGTCGCTCGCGGCCGCGGAGGCGATGGACGAGCCGTATGCGTGCACCCGGACGCTGCTGTTCGCCGGCTGGGTGCCGTGGACGCGCGGCGACCACGATGCGGCCGAGAAGATCTGGCGCCGCGCGCTCGAGGTCGCCGATCCCGAGGACGGCTGGGCGCGCGTGCGGGCCCTCAACTCGCTCTCGATCAACCGGACCGGCTCGGACCGGATCGAGCCCGACCCCGAAGGTGCGCTCCGGGAGGCACTCGCGCTCAGCGACGAGGCGAGCGCCCTCGCCGAGGAGATCGGCGACCAGTTCTCGATCGCGATGACCACGGTGCAGCGCGGCCGGATCCTGGACGACCAGGGGAGGTTCGAGGAGTCGATCCCGTGCTTCGACCGCGCGATCGCCGTGTTCGAGGATCTCGGAGCCCGGTGGGAGCTGGGCGACGCGACCGCCGAACGCGGGATCGCCAAGCGCGAGCTCGGCCGCCTGGACGAGGCCGAGGAGGACCTCCGCAGGGCGATCCGCATCTCCGAGGAGCTCGGCGAGCGCCAGCTCGCGAGCTGGATGTGGCGCGCCCTCGCCCAGGTGTCCGAGCGCCGAGGGGACACGGCGGAGGTCGAGCGGCGGCTCCGGCGCTCGCGGGAGGCGGAGGCGCAGGGGCCGCGGTAGCCGAGGGGTAGAGTGGGGCCTTCGAGGCGGCCCGACGAGCCGCACACGGTTGGGCAGCCCCCGGCCCACGGGAGGAGGACCCATGGACCCGACCATCCCCGAACCGCCGGAAAGCCCCAGGCTGCTGCGCCCGCGCTCGGTCGGCGAGATCCTCACCGATGCGTTCGAGCTGTATCGCCGCCACTGGCAGAACCTGTTCGCGATCGTGGCGGTGATCGTGATCCCGCTCTCGTTCTTGCAGGTCCTGGTCGGCCAGGTCTGGATCAGCGAGGGCCTCACGCAGGAGGAGCTCCGCAACGGCGTCGAGGTCACCGTCGACGGCGCGTTCGTCGCCGGGGTGTTCGCCTCGCTCGTGGTCGCGATCATTTCGATCCTGATGTGGACGATCCTGACGGGCGCCATCACGCGCGCCGCGGCCGGGACCTTCCTCGGCCGTGACCTGGAGATCGGCGAGAGCTACCGCTACGGGTTCTCCCACTTCTGGTCGATCGTGCTGGTCAGCGTGCTCTCGGCCCTGGCCATCGGCGTCGGCTTCCTCCTGTTGATCGTCCCCGGGTTCATCGTGCTCACCTTCCTGTTCTGCGCGATCCCCGCGCTGGTGATCGAGGGCGCTCGAGGGCGGCAGGCCCTCCGGCGGTCGTGGAACCTGGTCCGCGGGCACGGGTGGCCGGTCTTCGGGACGATCATCGTCGCGTTCCTGCTCACAAGCATCGTGAACAGCCTGCTGACCTCCCCGTTCGGGGACAACTGGGCCGCCCGCAGCATCGGCGCCTCGATCGCGTCCATCCTGACGATGCCCTACATGGCGCTCGTGGGCGTGTTGATCTACCTGGACCTGCGGGTGCGCAAGGAGCAGTACTCGGCGGCGGAGCTGGAGCGCGACCTCGCGACGACAGGAACCTGAGCCCTAGGGCCGGCAGCCCGAGACGGCGTCTGCGGGATCGGCCGAACAGGCATCGTCTCCTGTTCCCCCGATCAGAGCGTCGTTCCCACGCACCTCGTCGCGCGCCCGCAGTCGATCCGTGCCCGAACCGCCCGCCAGCAGATCGACGCCCGTATCCGGGAACACGCCCTGCGCCACGCGGAGAGAATCGTCGAGGACGTCGGCCCCCGCGCCGCCGCGGAGCGTGTCGTCGCCGCGTCCTCCGAGAACACGGTCGGCGCCGTCATCGCCCAGGAGCACGTCGGATCCGTTGCCCCCGTCGATCTGGTTCCGACCCGTGTCCCCGACCAAGACGTCGTCGTACGGCGACCCCTCGAGGTCTTCAAGGTGCACGAGCGTGTCGAGGCCCTCCCCCGAGGCGCGGTGCGTCGACAGGTTCGCCCTGACGTCGCCGCGCGCGAGGAAGTACCCGACCCAGTCACGTCCTCCGCCGCCGTCCAGCACGTCGGACCCCCCTTGCCCGACCAGACGATCGCGTCGCGAGCCACCGCCGATCGAATCGGCGCCCGAGCCACCGTTCGCGAGATCCTCGCCTCCGGCGGCGGCGATCGTGTCGGCGCCCGCGTTGCCATCGATCCGATCCGCTCCGGGACCGCCTCTGATCGAGTCGGCGCCGTCGCCGCTGCAGATCCGGTCGTTTCCCTTGCCGCCGAACACGACGTCATCCCCATCCAGCCCGAGGATGACGTCGTTCCCGGGCGTGCCGTGCAGGATGTCGGGGCCCTCCGTGCCCGTGATCGTGGCCTCGCGCGCGAAGCACAAGCGCTCCTGCGCTTGGGAGGGCGAGCCTGCGATCGGGACCAGGACGAGGACCGAGACGACGAACCCGACGCGTCGCAGCATGGCGTCGGAGCATACGGCGCCCCACCCGCGTGATCCTGGTCGAGGCGACTGCCCAGGGCTTGCTCTGAGCGGGGGGCGAAGGCGGATCCCCACGAACCTTACGATTCGATGTTCGAGCGACCGGCTTCGGCGGAGGCGCGCGCAAGCTCCGCCTCCTCCTCGAGCGGCTCCCACACGAGCTCGGAGACGTCGATCACGACGTCGAACCCATCGCCCGCGGCCCGCGGCCGCACCTCGCCGGCGACGGCGCACTGCCGGTCGTTCATCCAGGCGTATCGGGGATCGTCGGTCAGGTGCGTCATCCGGCCGACGAGCTCGTGCGCCCCGGTCGACCCGGCGCGCGCGAAGCCGCTCCAAGCGATCAGGATCGTGGCGCCGTCGTCGGTCTCGAGAACGCCGCGGAAGTCGGGCGTGAGCGTGCCGTCGGTGCGTCGCCTCGGGAAATTCGACGCCCGGTAGCGCGCCGAGAGGCGCCCCGTGGAGCGCCCCTCGGCGATCAGGAAGCTCTGCTCCTCGAACCCGTCCTCACCGTCGAGCCGCACGCTCCAGCTCTCCGGCGTCGTGAACGTCACGCGGTACAGCGGTTCGAGGCGCATCGCTCGCCTACCGTGCCGCCAGCCCGGCGATCGTCTTCGGCAGTCCGCTCGCGGAGCCGGCCGGCGACAGCGAGCCGTCGGCGCCGATCCGCCAGCCGACGACCGCGCCACCGTCGGTGTCGATCGCGAACAGGAACCGGCCGTCGCCTGCGAGATCCTCGTCGCGGAGGCCGGGGCGGGCCTCGCCGATCGAACCGGCGGCCGCGTCCTCCAACGTGATCGAGCCGTCTCCCCCGATCGCGAAGCGCGACACGGTGCTCTCGGCGAAGTTCGTCGTGTAGGCGAAGCGGTCGTCCGGTGTCACGACGGCCCAGCAGATCTCGCTCATGCCGTTGGCGACCGAACGCGTCCGCAGAGCCGGCATGCCGTCGGCGACGGCGTACGACGAGGCGGCCGCCGCGCCCTTCTCGGCGCGGAACGCCTCGGTCACGACCAGCGTGCCGGCAGAGGTGAACGCGAACCCGTACGGGGTCGGGCCCGACGAGTCGAACGTCGCCGGCTCCCCGAGCGTCCCGTCCTCGCGAACGGCGTACACGGCGATGGCGTCCGTGCCCCGCTGCGTGACCACCAGCGTTCGCCCGTCGGGCGCGAACCCGATCTGGGCCGGGTCGGCGTCGGCGGCCGCCAGCGGCATATCGCCGCCCACGACCGGCGACAGGCCCTCGTCCGTCAGGCGGAACGACGCGATGCCGGGCTTGCCGGTGTTCAGCACGAAGACCCTGCCGGCGTGCTCGGCGATGCTGCGCGGCGCCTCGCCGCCGGAGGGGACCGTCCCGACCAGCCGCAGGCTCGCGCCGTCCACGTGGAACACGCTCACGTCGCCGCTCCCGGCGTTGGCCACGAGCAGCGAGCGCCCGTCCTCGGACAGGACGACCGACCCCTGCGAAGTCAGATGCGGCGCCGCCGAGCCGCGGCCGCCGGTCTCGTAGGGCACGGCTTCGGCGAGCACGCCGTTGGCGTCGCGAGCGAACGCGAGGACGCGGTTGCGCTCCTCGTTCGTCTGCACGAAGACCGCGCCCGTCGCGGGCATCATCTCCTCGTTCATCTCGAGCTCCCTTCGTTGGACGACGCGCTTCGGTATCGGCGGGAGGCCCTCCGTTACACCCGTGTTCGGTATTTTCCGGTCCGGTACGTGTCCTCGCGCACGGACCGCATTCGATCCCGGTCAGCCGATCACCTTGTGGAGACGCCAACGGCCCGGGACGCCCTTCAGTTGATGCTCGCCGGCGTCCTGGAACTGAAGACCCGAACCCGGGACGAGGTCCTTCACGGTCTGTGAGACAAGGACGTCACCGGGCCCGCCGACGGCGGCCACCCGCGCGCCGATGGAGACGGTGAGCCCACTGCACTTGTCCTCGATCAGCTCGCATTCGCCCGTATGCACGCCGGCACGGATCTCGATCCCCAGATCGCGGACCCGTTCGGCCACCTCCAGCGCGCAACGGATCGCGCGCGCGGGACCGTCGAACGCGGCATAGAAGCCGTCGCCCGCCGTGTCGTTCTCCCTTCCGCGCCACCGCTGCAGCGTCGTCCGCACGATCGAGCGATACCGCAGCACGAGTTCCTTCCACGCGTGGTCGCCGAACTCCGCCTGCTTCTCGACCGACTCCACGATGTCGGTGAACAGGACCGTCGACAGGATGCTGTCGAGCTCCGGGGGCGGGCGCTGGATGCCGCAGAAGTCGAACGTCGCCTCGATGACCGCCGGGGCCCAGAGCCGAGACGCCCTGGCGGGCATCGACCTGCAGACGGCGCCGGGGATCAGCGCCGCGGTCGCCCGGGTCTGCTCGACGACCCACTCTCCCGGATACCCCTCCGTTCCCAGGGCCAGGACCGGGATCCTGAGCGTCGGGAGGATCTCGCGGACGTCGTAGTCGTGCAGCAATCGGATGAACCGCACCGCGGTCGCAGGCCCACACGCATGCCGCTGCATCCTGGCGAGGAAGCGGATGACGTCGTCGTCCATCTCGGCGTGCGCGTACATCCGGCGCACGAAGGCCTCGGTCCCCCAGGCGCGCTCCGCCTCCCGAGCGAGCAGATCCACGTCATCCGGGTCGCGACCGAACGGCCACCCGTCAGTCTTCACCGATCGCGCCTGTGCGAAGAACCAGACGAGCCCGGCGACCCGATCGGGGTGCGTCGCGGCCAGGAGGGCGGCGACCATGCCCCCGTCGGCGGACGCCAGCAGGGTCGGACGACGTTGGCCCGCCGCGTCGAGGACCGCGAGAAGGTCGGCCGCCCGCGTCTCCAGGTCGGGGAGGCCGCCCATCTCATCCGACAGGCCCGTCCCCCGCCGGTCG
>JBKPRY010000184.1:0-8812 GCA_046734755.1 Actinomycetota bacterium
GACTCGGCGGCGGACCAGCCGATGGCGCTCGCCCGGCGGCGGAACCTCGCCGCGTTCCTGGAGCAGGTGCACGCCTTCCAGCCCGTGGACGGCGAACTCACCCTCCGGGTGTTCCTCGAGCACCTGGACTCGATCGACGACGATCGCGAGTGGAACCCGGTCCAGCCGAGCGAGGACGACTCGGTGAAGGTGATGACCGTGCACGCGGCCAAGGGTCTGGAGTTCGAGGCCGTGTTCGTCCCGGGTCTCGCGAACGGGTTGTTCCCCGATGCGCGCGTTCAGCAGAACCCGGCGCGGAAGGGGAGCTCGCTCGACGTCGAGCTCCGGCGCGATCGCGACCTGCTGCCGAGGTTCGACGACAATATGAAGGCGTTCACCGACGCGCTGCGGGAACAGGAAGTCGCGGAAGAACGCCGCACCTGCTATGTGGCGCTCACCCGCGCGAAGCGCCACCTGTTCGTCTCGTCGGCCAACTGGTACGGCGAGAACCTGATGGCGAAGGGGGTCGGGAGGTTCCTGGTCGAGCTGCTCACATGGGCGCGACGGGGCGGCGGAGCGATCTGGCCGGCCGAGGATCCCGGCGCGGAGGACGCGGAGGCAGCCCAGACCAACCCGCTCGAGGGGTACCGGCAGCGCTTCGTCCGGCCGTGGCCGGGGCCGGCCCGCCCCGACGATCGCGACGAGCTGTTCGCCGGGGGCTGGCGCCGCGAGGCGCTCTCGGCGTACGAACGCGGGCGCGTGGCGGCGGCGTCGCTCCAGACCCTGTCCCCGGGCGAACGCGCGACGTTCGAAGAGTCGTCCGCCGCCCGCCGTACGCTGGCGATACATCTGCGAGCGCAGGAGGCGGAGGTGGACCAGCGACCGGCACGCCCGTCCACCGTCTCGGTCGGCGGGCTGATCGGTTACGCGCGGTGCCCGAAGCTCTACTACTGGTCCGCCGTCCGCCCGCTGCCGCGGTTCGCCGGACCGAGCGCTCGCATCGGCACCGAGATCCACCGGTGGATCGAGATGAAGTCGCGCGGCCAGGCCACGCTGCTGGAGGTGGAGGACGAACCCGATGTGACCGTCGAGGAGCTCGCGGGCACCCCCGGCAAGCTCGAGGACCTGCGGTCCGCGTTCCTGCGGAGCCGGTTCGCGGAACGCGTGCCCCTGTACGCGGAGCGCCCGTTCCTGCTCCCGCTGGAGGGCATCGTCATCAAGGGCCGGATCGACGCGATCTACGGGCTCCCGGACGGACCGTGGGAGGTCGTCGACTACAAGACCGGGCGGCTGCCCGCTGCCGATGACACGCTCGCGACCCTGCAGCTCGACCTGTACGCGCTCGCGTGCATCGAGGTGTGGCACAAGGCGCCCGAGGACCTGCGGCTGACGTACCTCTACCTCGCGGCCGGCGAGGAGCGCTCGCACGCGGTCGGCGACGTCGGCGCCGTCCGCGAACGGATCGCATCGTGGTTGCGTGGGATCGGGGCCGCCGAGTTCGAGCCCACGCCGGGGCCGCAGTGCCGGTTCTGCGACTTCCGGCCGTTCTGCGACGCGGGCAAGGCCTGGGTCGCGTCGAACCCGTAGCTACGACGAGCCCAACCGGTCGACCTGCTCGTCGAACGACCGGGTCGAGGCGGCCGGATCCCACCCGCCCACGATCTGCCGCGCCACGAAACGGACGCGCAGACCCAAAGGCCCGGCGCGCGTCTGCAACGCGGCCCGGAACCAGGTAGACGATCCGGGTTCGAGCAGCGCTTCCCCGTGCGTCCCCGGAGGTCGGAGCGACGGGTCGTCGACCACGACGGGGGTCGGGCGCACCAGGGTATCGAGGCGTTCGATCGAGGCGTCGAGCACCTCGAGGTTCGCGCGCCCGCCCGACCACGTCGCGATCGCGACGACCGACTCCGGCGCGTCCGGGCGGTACAGCTCGGCGCGCACGCTCAGCCGGTGGCGGGCCGTTCGAGCCGACGGAGCAGGGTGGCGGCATGCTTGAGGAGGCCGACCGTCACCTTCGGCTCCGACTGGAGCAGCGTCCCGAAGTCCTTGCGCGAGAGCGCCAGCGCGGTGAGGTTCGTCTCGGCGACGACGGTCGCGGTGCGCGGACCGCCGTCCATCAGCGAGATCTCGCCGAAGAAGTCGCCCGGGATGAGCCCGGAGAGCGTGCGGCCGTTGCCGTCCTTCACCTTCGCCTCGCCCTCGACGATCACGTAGAACATGTCGCCGGGCTCCCCCTGGCGAACGATGGTCGCCCCCTCCATGAACCGCTGCTCGTCCATCCTGTCCCCCAGCCGCTTGAGGAACCGTGAGGGCATGCCGGCGAACAGCGGTACCTGTGCGAGCGCGTCTCGAGCCCGTACGGTCACGTTCGGCTCCCTCTCCTGTGTCTCGTCCGGCGGCGTCGGGAGCGCAGCCTACCGCGAGCGGCTCGGGGCTGTCGAAGACGCTCAGGACCGGCCCGGCTGCCTGTCGGCGGGTCACGCTAGGGTCGCCACGTGGGGGTCGCGCTCGACCGAACGGAGGGCGGCGTGACCCGCCGGCTCCCTCACGGCGAGGTCATCGTTCGCCAGGGCGACGCCGTCTCGAGCCTGTACCTGGTGACGGCGGGTGCCGTGCGGCTCTCGTCGGTGACCTCGTCGGGGCGAGAGATCGTCGTCGGGCTGTTGTGCCGGGGCGACCTGTTCGGCGAGTCCGCGCTCCTGGGTGATGCATCGCTGGTCCGCGCGCAGGCCGTCGGGCCGACCACCGTGCTCGCCCTCCCGATCCCCTCGCTCCGGGCGACCCTCGAGCGCACCCCGGCCACCGCCGAGGAGCTCCTGCGGCTGATCGCCGCCCGCCTGCACCGGACCTCGGCCGCCCTGGAAGACGCGATGGTGGCCGACCTGCCGACCCGCGTGGTTGGTCGCCTGCGCGAGCTCGCGGACGACCATGGCGTCCACGACCCGAACGGCATCCGCCTTCGCGTCCCGCTGACGCAGGAAGAACTCGCCCGGATGGTGGGCGCGTCGCGCGAATCCGTCAACCGGACGGTGGGCGCGCTCGCCGCACGTGGCGTCGTCCGCTCGGGCGGGGGACGGATCGTGATCACGGATCCCGACGCGCTGCGGGAGGCATCGACCGCCGACCCATCGAACCGCTGACCCCGCCGCCCACGATCGGTCGCTCGTCACTCCTGGAGCACCGCGACCGTGCACGAACCGCACAGGCGCACCCGCCCGCGGACCGGTCGACCGCACCGTTCGCACGAGCGCGGTTCGATCGCGGACCAACGGACGACGCCGGCCTTCGTGCGCTTCTCGGCGCGACCCTCGACCTCGAGCTTGATCAGGTGGGCGAGGACCGAGCGCGCGGCGAGCTCGAGCACCTCGGGTGGATAGTCCGCGTAGATCTCTGCGGCGAGCTCCTCCGGCGTGCGCGACGCCTCGCCGAGCGCGGACAGGACCTGCCCCTCGCGCATGGCCCTGTGGTCGAGGTACTCGTCGAGCTTGGCGAGCGCGCGCAGGACGACCGGTCCGTGTCCGGGATAGATCGTCCTCGGCGCCAGCTCGCGCATGCGCCGCAGCGAACGCAGGTAGGCGGTCAGATCGCCCTCGGGAGGATCGATGACGCTGGTGCCCCGTCCCAGCACCGCATCCCCCGTGAACAGCGAGCCCGTGCGCCGCTCGAAGAACGCGACGTGATCGGGCGCGTGGCCCGGCGTGCCGACGACCGAGAGTTCGAGCGAGCCGGCCGACACGTGATCGCCGTCGCTGATCCGTTCCATCCCCTCGGCCGGACGAGCCGCGAACACCGGCGCCCCGGTCATCGTTCCCAGCGGGATGGCGCCCGGCGCGTGGTCCGGGTGATCGTGGGTCAGGGCGATCGCGCCGATCGATCCCGCGGTCCGTGCGACCTCGACCAGGTGACCCGGGTCGTCGGGCCCAGGGTCGACTACGATCCCCGGCGCATCACCCACGATCCAGGTGTTGGTCCCCTCGAGCTCGCGGATCCCGGGGTTCGGCGCCAGGACGCGTGTCACATGCATCGCGATCAGTCCTGCCAGAACGTCGAGCGGGGCAACCGCTCGAGCTCGTCGTCGTGGGGTTCCCGCGTCCGGATCCGCAGGCCGAACAGCTCGTCGACCGAGCGGCACCCCGAGATCTCGGTCACGGTGAAGAAGGTCGGCCAGTACAGCCGGCGACGGCCGGCCGTCCACTCATCCAGCAGGCGGGCCGGCGAGACCCACCAGGCGTCCGCCGTCTCGCCACCGTCCGGCACAGGTTCGATCCCCGCCGGCGCGCGGACCGCGAAGTACCGCGCGTCGAACCGCACGGGGACCCGAGGCGGTGCGACCCAGTGCGCGAGCTCGGGCAGCTGTCTGAGCGAGGGCGGGGCCGCATCGATCGCGTCGAGCCGGTCGCCCTGCGCGAGCCCCGCCCGGGTGAGGACGAACGACACCTCCTCGACGAGCTCGCGCACCGCACACGCGCGGCGAGCCTCCTCCTGCGTCCCGAACCAGCCCCGGGCGAGCTCCCGGTCCTCCTCGTCGGTCGAACCCCCGGGGAAGGCCACGTAGCCGGGGAGGAAGCGGCTCGCGGCGCCCCGCTCCAGCACCACCACCTCGAGCCCCTCTTCGCCGTCACGCGCGACCACGGCCGACGCGGCCTCACGGATCTCGTCGTCCACGAGCGGCATCCTCGCATGCACCCGCACCACCGACATCCGCCGGTCGCGGCGACCCCGCCACCGGCCACTAGGCTTGCAGGCATGAGCGAGCGGGTCGCGCGACGTGTGCGTGCGGCGGTCGAGCACCACGGACCGATCGGTTTCGACGAGTACATGGAGATCGCCCTCTACGGCCCGGACGGGTTCTTCGAGGCCCCGCCGATCGGCCCGGACCGTCACTTCGTGACGAGCCCGCACGTGCACCCGTTCGTGTTCGCGCACTGCCTCCGCGATGCGCTGCTCGACGCGTGGATGGGCCTCGGCGAGATCGAGCCGCTCCCGATCGTCGAGCTCGGCGCGGGCGACGGCACGCTGGCCGATTCCCTGGTGTCCGCGTTCGCCGAGCTCCCCTCCCCAAAGCCGGCGTACACCGGCGTCGAGGTCAGCCCCGGGGCTCGGGGCGCTCTCGCCGCTCGGGGGCTCGCGACGGCGTCCGCGGTCTCCGACCTGGACGTGTTCGACGGCGTGATCGTGGCGAACGAGGTCCTCGACAACCTGGCGTTCGTCCCGGTCCGCGGGCGACCCGACGGTCCGAAGGAGGTCCGCGTTGGCCTGCGTGGCGGGTCTCTCGTCGAGATCGAGGTGCCGTGGACGAACGCCTCCGTTCGGCCGCCGACGCTCGCGCCGGACGAGGAAACGACGATTCCGGTCGGGGCGTTCGCCCTGCTCGAGGCGATCGTGCCGGTCCTTCGGTGCGGTTACGCGCTGCTGATCGACTACGGCAGCGTGGAGGGACCGGCCGGACCGGTCCACGGGTACCGCGACCAGCGGGAGGTCGCCGGCGTCCTCGCGGATCCCGGTGGCGCCGACATCACGGCGGGTGTCGATGTCTCGATGGTCGCCGAGCGCGCACGCTCGCTCGGCCTGCGGGCGTTCGAGCCCGTCTCGCAGCGAGCCGCCCTGCGGGCTCTCGGGCACGATCGGTGGGAGCAAACGATGCGGGCGACGCAGTCGGCGCTCCAGCAGGCGGGGCGCGGCACGGAGGCCGTACGCGTCTGGGAGGAGCGCAGTCGCGCGAGCCTGCTCGCGGATCGCGCGGGGTTCGGCGGGTTCTGGTGGCTCGTCCTCGCGACCCCGCGATTGCCCGAGCCGCCGTGGCTCACGCGGGCGCGTAGCGGCGCCGGGCGGCCGGAGGAGCGATAGGTTTCCAAGCGGCACACGATCGGCGTCTGGGGCGAGGGGACGAGCTACCACGGACCCGGCGGCGTGTGGTTCAACCGCCAGACCTAGCTAGCGATCGATGTCGCCGACCACGAAGAAGATCGACCCCAGCAGCGCGATCAGGTCCGGGACGAGCGAGCCGGGCAGCATCGCGGGCAGGACCGAGACGTTCGAGAACGATGGGGTCCGCATCTTGAGCCGGTACGGCTCCTTCTTCCCGTTCCCCACGACGTAGTAGCCCATCATCCCGAGCGGGTTCTCGGTGCGCACGTAGGTCTCGCCCTCGAGCGAGAGTTTCTTCGGGAGCTTGCCGGCGATGTAGTCGCCCGCCGGCAGCTTCTCCATGCACTGCTCGATGATCGCGCAGGACTCGTGCATCCGCTGGACCAGGACCCACAGGCGGTCGTAGGAGTCACCGTTCCGGCCGACCGGCACGTCGAACTCGACCTCGTCGTACTTCGCGTACGGCTCGTCCTTGCGCGGGTCCATCGCGACGCCGCTCGCGTGCAGGACGGGCCCGGAGCACCCGTACCCGATCGCCGTCTCCGGCGGGATCGCCCCGATCCCCTTGGTGCGCGCGAACACGATCTCGTTGCCCATCACGAGGTTGTCGAAGTCCTTCAGCTTGGCTCGCACTTGCTTGAGCACGTCGGCGGAGTGCCGCAGCCACCCGCGGGGCAGGTCGTCCTTCAGGCCGCCCGCCCGGACGAAGGAGAAGTGCATCCGCCCTCCCGTCGCCGATTCCATGAGCCCCTGGATCAGCTCGCGCTCGATGAACGCGTAGAAGATCGGGGTGATCGCGCCGAGCTCGAGGGGGTAGGAGCCCATGAACATCAGGTGGTTCAGGATGCGGTTCCACTCGGCGAGCATCGTGCGGATCCATTGCGCCCGTTCGGGGACCTCGATCCCGGTGAGCCGCTCGACCGCGATGATCCAGCCGAGCTCGTTGTTGAACGCCGAGAGCCAGTCGTGGCGGTTCATCAGCACGAGCACCTGCCGCGCGTCCCGGTACTCGGCGAGCTTCTCGGCCCCCCGGTGCATGTAGCCGATGACGGGTTCGGCGCGCGTGATGACCTCGCCGTCGAGCTCCAGCACGATCCGGAGCACGCCGTGCGTCGACGGGTGCTGCGGCCCGATGTTGAGGATCATCTCCTCGGTGCCGAGCGTCCCCTGGGGAACGATCTCGATGTCGACCCCTCCGCCCCGAACCATCCAGTTCTCGGCGGCGGCGGTGAAGGCGGCGCGTTCCTCGGTATCCACCGACTCCATCCTGTCACGGACCGGCGGCAGCGACCAACGAGCGCGGCCCGGACGCCCGGAACCGCCGAGGGAGCCGGTAGTACGCTGGCCCACCATGGCCCGCGCCGAACGCGAACGAACCGGGATCGCCATCGGGAACACAGGGTCCGAACCACGCCGCCGGATCCCGTCGGTCGACGCGCTCCTGCGCTCCGAACCGGGCCGGCGCGCGAGCGGCACCTTCGGCCGGCCGTTGGTCAAGTACGCGCTGTCGGTCACGCTCGAGCAGGTGCGGGAGGCCGTCCGGCGCGGCACCCAACCCCCGCCCGACGACGAGATCCTGGCCCGGGCGCTCGGGCTGACGTCGGCGACCGCCGCGGGCCTCGTCCGCGTGATCAACGCGACGGGCGTCGTGCTGCACACGGGTCTGGGCAGGGCGCCGCTCCCCGCACGGGCCGCGGCCGCCGCGGCGCGGGCCGGACAGGGCTACGTCGATCTCGAGGTCGATCGCGGAACCGGGGCGCGCGAACGGCGCTCCACCCGGGCCGAGCGCCTGCTCACGTCGATGACCGGGGCCGAGGCCGGGCTGGTCGTGAACAACGGCGCTGCCGCCCTGTTGCTCGCCCTCGCGTCGCTCGCGCGGGGCAAGGGCGTCCTGGTCTCGCGCGGCGAGCTGATCGAGATCGGCGGCGAGTTCCGGATCCCCGACATCATGGCGGCATCCGGTGCCCGGCTCGTCGAGGTCGGTACGACGAACCGGACGCGGGCGTCCGACTACCGTTCGGCGCTGTCGGACAAGACCGCGCTGATCCTCAAGGTGCATCCGAGCAACTACCGCGTCGTGGGGTTCGCGTCGACACCGAGCGCCAAGGACCTGGCCGGGATCGCGCAACGGGCGAAGGTCCCCTTCCTGTACGACCTTGGCTCGGGTCTGCTCGAACGGGTCCCGGGCGCGGCGTCGGAGGAGCCGAGCGCGACGGACGCGCTCGAGGACGGCGCCGACCTCATCGTGTTCTCGGGCGACAAGCTCCTCGGCGGCCCACAGGCGGGGATCGTGCTCGGCCGGAGCGAGCTGATCGCGCGTCTGCGGCACCACCCGATCGCGCGAGCCGTGCGCATCGACAAGATGCAGGTGGCCGCGCTCGAGGCGGTCCTGGTCCAGCACGCCCACGGCCTGGGCTCGGGCCTGCCCGTGTGGACGATGCTCCGCGAACCGCCCACGCACGTCCGGCATCGCGCCGACGAGCTGGCGATGGCGCTCGATGGCGAGCTCGAAGGCGCGCACGTGATCGCCTGCGAGTCGGCGGTGGGCGGCGGCGCGCTCCCCGGGACCGGCATCCCGTCGTTCGGCGTCGAGATCCGGGTCCCCCAACCCAACGCGATGGCGGCCCGGCTGCGCACGGGTTCGCCGTCGGTCTTCTGCAGGGTCACGGACCGCGGCGTGCTGCTCGATCTCCGGACCGTGTCGCCCGACGAGATGCCCGATCTGGTCCGGGCCGTCCGCTACGCGCTCGAGGGCGACGACCTGCCCGATGACTGAACGCGCGGGCGCCCCGGCGCCCGCCGAATCGGAGCAGTCCGGACCGTCGGTCGTCGCGACCGCGGGCCATGTCGATCACGGCAAGTCGAGCCTGGTCAGGCGGTTGACCGGGATGGACCCCGACCGCCTCGACGAGGAGAAGCGCAGGGGTCTGACGATCGAGCTCGGCTACGCGTGGTGCACGCTTCC
>JBKPRY010000185.1:0-9701 GCA_046734755.1 Actinomycetota bacterium
TCACCGACCAAGGGTCGGCTTACGTGGGTCGCTTCGCCCGCGGCTGGCATCGACTGCCGGGGATCCGTTCCCCGGGGCAACCACAGACCCGGACGCGAGCCCGTGGCCGAGTATAGGCCGGGGCCGCCGGGCCGAGGACACCGCCCGGGCGGCCGTGAGCAGCCCCACCGACTCGGCCCCACCCTCGAGCAGCGCGGTGGCACACGCTCCCCCGGTGGCGCCCGTGGTGAGCACATCGTCGACGAGCACGACACGGCCCGAGGCGCCCTCGGCCTCGAACACCCCGCGCATCGCCTCCCGCCGCGAGGCCGCCCCGCGGCGGGCCTGCGGTCCCGGGTCCCCGAGCCGCCGCACGAGCGGGAGGGCGGGTACGCCCAACCTGGGCGCGATCGCCCGCGCGAGTGCCCGGGCCTGATCGTAGCCGCGCGCCGCGAGTCGCTCTCGGGACAGCGGCACCCACGTGACGGCGCTGGGCGTCCACGGGATGTCGGCCCACGTCTCGGTCATCGCGACCCCCAGCGCATCCGCGACGGCGCGCCACCCCCCGAACTTCAAACGATGGATCGCGCGACGGATCGGCCCGTCGAATCCGAACGGTGCCCGCGCGATCGCGATGGTGTCGGGCGGACAGTCCCGGCAGGACGCGACCGGATGCGGGGCCGGCGCCCCGCATCGCTCGCACCACGGTGGCAAGATCACGATCAGTTCCGAACGGCACGGGGAGCAGAACGGCCACGGTCCCGAACCGCACCCCGCACATCGCTTGGGAAACAACACGTCGAGGAGCGTGGCCGTCACGCGGGCAACGCTATCCCGCACTACCGACACCCCGGTGTCACGGCAGCGGGATGTCCACCGCCCCCTCCGAGCCCTTGCCGCGCCCCTTGAACTCGACGCGCAGGGCCTGGTCGGTGCGCAGCAAAGGGTACGCCGTCGCCCTACCGCGTCCGGTCGCCTCGTCGACCTCGAGCTCGAGCACCTGCAGCCGACGCCCGTCGGCGAACAGCTTCAGCGTGACCTCCGCGGCGGGATCGACGCGCAGGTGCACCTTGATCGAGTCGCCCGCACAGTCCACCTGCTCGACGTGGACCGTGGTCTGCTCGAGCTTGACGTGACGACCGACCTTCACCGCCCCACGCCGCACGGTCGCGCGCGGCCACGGGACGGAGAAGCGCCTGCCCCCGTCGTACGTGGCGGGCGACCCATCGACGTCGACGTCGCACACGAGCGTGTACCAGCCGGGTTCGAGCTCGGACAGCGGGAGCTCGAACGGGACGAACACGTCCCGGTGCGGGACGACGTCAAGGGTCACGGGCGCCATCGGCACCGGGCTCGAGCCGCCCGCCCCGAGCGCCGCGACCCGCGCGCTGCCTACCACGACCTGGTGCGGGTTCGCGTCCTCGCCGCGGAGGATGAACGCGCCCTTGACCGTGGCGGGAAAGCGCTCGAACCGGGCGCGGACCGAGATCGGGTCGCTCATCGGGCGCCTCCCGACACGCGGATCAGGTCCCCTGTTGCCACGAGCTCAGATAGTCCCGCTGCTCCGCCGTGAGCGCGTCGATCTCCACCCCCATCGCCTGGAGCTTCAGCTTCGCGACCTCTTCGTCGATCTCGGCCGGCACCGGGTACACGCCGGGGGCCAGCGTCCCTCGACCCTTGACGATCCACTCGACCGACAGGGCCTGGTTCGCGAACGACATGTCCATGACCGCCGCGGGATGGCCCTCGGCCACCGCGAGATTCACGAGGCGCCCCTCGCCGAGGAGATGCAGACGGCGACCGTCCCCCATCGTGTACTCGTCCACATACCCACGGATCCGCCGCACGCGACCTCCCGAGAGCTCCGCGAGCGCCTCCTTGTCGATCTCGACGTCGAAGTGACCGGCGTTCGCGAGGACCGCGCCGTCCTTCATGACCTCGAGGTGCTCGCGCCGGATCACGCTCGTGTCGCCGGTGACCGTGACGAACACGTCGCCGATCCGGGCGGCCTCGCGGAGCGGGAGGACCCGGTAGCCCTCCATCGCCGCCTCCAGTGCCGGCAGCGGATCGACCTCCGTGACGACGACGTGGGCGCCCATCCCCCTCGCCCGCGATGCCACGCCGCGCCCGCACATCCCGTAGCCGGCGACGACGAACGTGCGACCCGCGAGCAGGAGGTTGGTCGCGCGCATGATCGCGTCGACCGTCGACTGTCCCGTCCCGAACCGGTTGTCGAACAGATGCTTCGTGTTGGCGTCGTTGACCGACACGATCGGGTACCGCAGCGCATCGTCCTCGGCCATCGCCCGGAGGCGGATCACGCCGGTCGTGGTCTCCTCCGTCCCGCCGATCACGTCCGAGACCTGGTCACCACGCTCGCGGTGCAGCAGCGACACGAGGTCCGCGCCGTCGTCCATCGTGATCTGCGGGCGTCGATCGAGCACCGCCTCGATGTGCCGGTAGTACGTCTCGTGGTCCTCGCCCTTGATCGCGTACACGGCGACGTCGCTCTGCTCGCAGAGCGCGGCGGCCACGTCGTCCTGGGTCGAGAGCGGATTCGACGCGCACAGGGACACGTCCGCCCCGCCCGCCGTGAGCGTCTCCACGAGATTCGCGGTCTCGGTCGTCACGTGCAGGCAGGCCGCGATCCTGATATCCGCCAGGGGACGTTCCTTCTCGAACCGCGCCCGGATCAGCGCCAGCACGCCCATCTCTCCCGCGGCCCACTCCACCCGTTCACGGCCCTGCTGCGCCAGGCCGAGGTCCTTCACGTCGCAATCCATCGCGTCCACCTTTCCTTCCCTGTGTGATCCACGTCAGAAGCGTTCCACAAGCTCCAGGACGACCTGGCCGATCGTCCCGGCCGCGGCCTTCGACGCGGCCAGGACCTCCTCGTGGGAGACCTCCACCCCCGCGGCGTTCGTCGCGAACGCGAGGCCCAGCACGCGCATCCCGAGGGCTCGGGCGGCGACGGCCTCGGGGACCGTCGACATCCCGACGACCGTGGCCCCCAACTGCCGCAGCATGCGGGTCTCGGCGGGCGTCTCGTACGAGGGCCCGGGGAGCGCGGCGTACACCCCCTCGCGAAGGCGACCGGAACGATCCGTCCCCTCCAGCTGCGCCCGAGCCGAGGCGAGCGCCAGGTCCGCTAGCTCGCGGTCGTACACATGGGAGACGTCGACGAACGCGGGCGAGCCGTCCGGGTACCGCCACCCCGTGAGGGGGTTCTGCCCCATCAGGTTCAGGTGGTCCCGCAGGACGACCAGCGTCCCGGCCTCGATGTCGGGGTCCACCGACCCGGTGGCGGCCGTGAGCACCATCGCGCGGGCCCCGAGCTCGGCCGCGACGCGAGACGTGATCGAGGCCAGCGCCATCCCCTGGCCCTCGTAGAAGTGGATGCGGCCCTGGAAGATCGCGACCCCTCGGTCGCCCACGCTCCCTAGCCACAGCCGCCCCGCATGACCCACCACGGTCGTCGCCGGGAAGCCGGGGAGATCCGCGTACGAAAGCTCCAGCTGCTCGGCGACCGCCGCGGCGCGAACCGTCTCCACGGCCTCGGAGAGCCCCGATCCGAGTACGACGCCGACCACCGGCTCGAGCGGCGATCGCTCGCGGATCGCCTCGGCGATCCGCTCCGAGACCCCGTCCCCGGGCGAGGGCAGCGTTCGGACCTCGCTCATGCCTGGGCCAGCGCGCGCTTCAGGTTCACGATCGCCTCGATCGGCGACGGATCGACGCCGCGAACGATGCCGAGGTACGTCGACACGAGATCGCCGAGCTGCACGAGCGTCAGCAGCCTCGCCAGTTCCGAGCGCCCCCGGCTCTGGACCTCGTGGACCGAGGCGCCCGCGTTCCGCGCGATCTCGAGCGAGGGCGGGAAGCGCGCCGCGACGTCGGCGTGCTCGCCGGGGTGACGGAGCCCGATCACCGCGAACCCGATCCCGCGACCCGTCGACCATCCGACCACCTCGTTGTGGTCGAGCTCGGGAAGGGCCGCCGCGAACGAGGGGACCTTGGCGTTCTCGTTGAACTGGCACCTCCAGCGGGTCGCCGCCACCGCGCCGATCCCCTCGGCGCCCCAGACGACGGGGACGCGATCGCCGATCGCGCGCGCGAGCTCCTTGGCCGGGTTCGACACCAGCGGAACGTCGGGTCCCGCGTCCGAGACCACGCCCGCCAGCTCCCCGATCGCCTCCCCGACGTCGTCGGCATACGTCGGCACGATCCCCATCGCCTCGAGCGCACCGAGTGCCCCGAGCGACAAGTAGCCGAACGCGGCCCTCGGCATCAAGCCGCCCGGCACGATCACGCGGCCGATCCCGAGCTCCTCTGCGCGCCGCCCGAGCTCGCCGCCCGCCCCGACGGCGATGAGCCGGCACCCCCGTGCCACGGCCTCCTCGAACAGGGAGACCGTCTCCACCGTGTCCCCCGAGTACGACGAGGCGAGGACCAGGGTGTGGGGCCCGCAGAACTCGGGCAGCTCCGGCGCTCGAACGGTGAGCACCGGCAGGCGCAGTCGGGGGGCCGCGAGCGCGGCGACGACGTCGCCGGCGATCGCCGACCCCCCCATCCCGCAGACCACGATGGAGGTGATCCCGTCGGGTTCGGGGAGGGGCCGCGCCGCGAGGCCGAGCGCGTAGCCCTCGCGGCAGTGGTCACCCAGGCGCGCGACGAGGTGGAGCATCCCGCCCGGATCGGCGGCGCGCAGCGCCGCGGGGTCGTCGAGGACGGTCACCGGCCCTTCTTCTTGGCCGCGGGTTTGCGCGGGGTCCGGCCGGTCGCGGGCTTCTCGGCCTCGTCGATCAGCATGACGGGGATGCCGTCACGCACGGGGTACCGGTACCCGCAGGTCCGGCACACGAGGATCTCGGGATCCTGCTGGTAGTCGAGCTCACCCCGATCGTTCGGGCACACCAGGATCTCGAGCAGCTCGGCGTCGAGTGTCACGTCGGTCCTCCTTCACGGATCAGCTCCAGGAGCTCGGCGGTCTTCTCCTCCAGGAGCTCTTCGGTCTTGGCCTCCACGTTCAGCCGCAGGAGCGGTTCGGTGTTGCTGGGCCGAACGTTGAACCACCAGTCATCGAACTCTACCGTCAGCCCATCCGTGCGGTCCGGGCTGCCGTCGTCATACGCGGAGGCGAGCTCCTCGATCTTGGCGTCCTGGTCGTCCACTCGCGAGTTGATCTCACCCGAGTCGTGGTACCGCTTGAACGGCGCCAGCACCGCCGACAGCGGCTCGGACGAGCGCGAGAGCCGCTCCAGCACCACGACCGCCGCGATCAACCCCGAGTCCGCTCGATAGTTCTCGCGGAAGTAGTAGTGGCCGGAGTGCTCGCCGCCGAACACGGCCCCGGTGTCGGCCATCACCTGCTTGATGAACGAGTGACCGACGCGCGTTCGGATCGGTTCACCCCCGTGCTCCCGGATCACCTCGGGCACGGCCCAGGAGCAGATCAAGTTGTAGACGATCCCTGAGCCCGGGTGCCGCTCGAGCATCGCCGTCGCCACCAACGCGGTGACCTCCGAGCCGCTCACCCCGTCCGCGTGTTCGTCGACCAGGAACACGCGGTCCGCGTCGCCGTCGAACGCCAACCCGACGTCGGCAGTACGGGCGAGGAGCTCGCGTTTGAGGTCCCGCTGGTTCTCGGGGTCGATCGGGTCGGCGGGATGGTTCGGGAACGTCCCGTCGAGCTCGGGGAACAGATGCACGAGGGTCATCGGGAGTCGCTCGAACACCGGCGGGACCACCAGTCCTCCCATGCCGTTGGCCGTGTCGGCCACCACCGTGAGCGGTCGCATCGCCGACACGTCGACGAACGAGAGCACATGCTCGACGTAGGCCTCGAGCATCTCCTCCCGCCGGGCGGTGCCCCTGGCCGCGCCGGGCGCGAACGCGTGGCGCTCGGCCAGGTCGCGGATCTCGTCCAGTCCGGTGCCCTGCCCGACGGGTCTGGCGCCGGGGAGGCAGAACTTCATCCCGTTGTATTCGGGAGGGTTGTGGCTCGCCGTCAGCATGATGCCCGCGACCGAGCGGGAGCCGGATGTGAAGTACAGGAGATCGGTCGAGGCAAGCCCGATGTCGATGACGTCGGTCCCTCCAGACGTGATGCCCTCGCTGAGCGCGACGGCGAGCGACGGCGACGAGAGGCGGCAGTCCCTCCCGATCGCAACGGCGTCGACCCCGGACCACTCGGCGAACGCGGCCCCGATCGAACGCGCGAGATCCTCATCGAGCTCGTCGGGGACGACGCCGCGGACGTCGTAGGCCTTGAAGAGGCCTCCGAGATCTCGGTGCGGCGACACGGTCACCGCATCGTACTGAACCCCTTTGCCGTCAGGTTCGGGGCTGCAGCACCGAGCCGATGACCGAGCGGAGCGGGACGCTCTCGCCGTCCCGATACCACCACTTCGACTCGCACATGTGGCAGGTAGTGAAGGACAGATCGTTCTCGCTCACGTTCATCGAGATCGTGATCAGGTCGCCCTGGTGACAGACGGGGCAGGTGCCCTCCCGCTTCTCGTTCATGCACCTATCCTCGGCCGCGACCCCCTCGGAGCCTATAGCCCGACGCGCTCAAGTCTGGGGGGTCACCGCGGGCTCCGGTCGCATCCTCCAAGGCATGGTCCGACCGATCGCGCGGGGGATGGTCCGGGTACGCCGAACGACCACGCGGTCGCCCGCCCTCAGGCCGAGACGGCCTGTCGGAGCCCGTCGCCTGCGATCGTCCACCCGCGCGGAGGCGTGAGCCGGGCCCCGTGGTCCGAGCACAGGTCGACCAGATGGGGGTCGGGCTCGTCGACGAGGGGCCGCAACTCGATCTCGCGCGCCTCGTAGCGGACCAGCGCCGTCGTGGCGGCGGGCACGGAGCAGCCGATCCTCGAACAGGTCCGCACGAAGCGGCATGCTAGATCACACGGATGTGATTTCAAGCACGGTGCGGAACTGGGACCCGGTGCGGGACGCTGCGGACCCGGCCCGGGGGTCGGGAGCGAACCCCAAACGAGATGCACTCCGCGGTGGCCGCCGGGTCGCCCCGTGTGGTCTCCGCGGAGTACCCGGTCAACGTATCCGCCGCCCGAGGGCTCGCGCAAGGACCGATCTCCCGGGGCGGGCAGAAACAATGACAGGAACGGCCGGCGGCTAGGGCTTGATGATGACGCGCGTGCCCATGTCGACGAGATCGAACAGCTCCTCCGAATCCGAGATGTACATCCGGATGCAGCCGTGCGACGCGTACGTCCCGATCGACGACGAGCTGTAGGTCCCGTGGATGCGGATCCCGGGAGCGTTCAGATAGATCGCCCTGGTGCCCAGCGGGTTGCCCGGACCGGGCGCGATCATCGGCGGCAGATCCGCGCCCCACGTGTCCTGCGCCGGGTTGTACCAGGTCGGGTTCTCGCGCTTGTCCACGACCTCCCACGTCCCGACGGGCGTGGTGTAGCCGGCGGCGGCGGTCGCGACCGGGTAGTTCGCCACCACCTTGAGCCCGTCGTACAGATACAGGTGGTTCTCGGACAGATCCACGACGATCGACTGCCCGAGCGCGGCCGTCGTCACCGAGGGCTCGACGGTACGGACCGGGACCTCGACCGCGTCGGTCCGCTGCCCGAGGGCCGCGACGATCTGGTCGGTAGCTTCCCCGATCGCCAGCTCGCGGCCGGTGTGCGACCGATTCGTCACGAGCTCGCCGTCGACGAGCGCGAACCGGGCGTCGACCGCGGGGATCGCCACCTCGTCGAACGCCTGCTGCACGAACGCCTTGACCTCGCGCCGGTGCTCGTCGAACCGAAGGTCGAGCGACACATCCACCGGGACGTCGCGAAGGCGGTGGTAGACGCGCGACGTGAGCGACAGGTCGTCCGCGACGGCGAGTGCCCTCGACACCGCCCCCTCGACATCTGCCGTCATGCCGAGCGAGGCAGGCGTGACGTTCCAGCTATGGCCGGCGGCCTCAACGACCAGCTCACCGTAGAGCGTCTGCTCGGCGAGCTCGCGGAGGGTTCGGACGGCCTCGTCGCGCTTCATGCCGCCGACGTCGACGCCGCCCACCGACACGCCCGGGAGGATCCGGTCCGAGGTCGAGGCGTCGTACCGGTAGGCCGCGAACGTGGTCCCCGCCGTGACGACCGCCAGCACGCCGATCGTCACCGCGGCGATCACCCATCGTCCGCCCCGTCGATGCTTCGCTCGTGCCAACGTCCCGACCCGTCCTCGTCGAAGGCCACCTCACGGCGGTTGCCGCGAGACACATCATCCTATTTCGGCGCGCCGAGCGTCCAGATGAGCCCTGGGCTTACAAGACGCCCTGCGGGATCGCGATCCCCAGCGCGACCGCGTAGGTCGCGAACCCGTCGTGACCGAGCGAGTAGGACGCGGCCGCCGGGATGAAGGTTCCGGAGGTCGCCTCCGCCGTCACCCCGGCCTCGGGGGCGACCCGGAGGAACTCCTCGGGCACCTCCACGGTCGAGCCCGGCGGCACCCTCACGGTGATCTGCTCGGCGGGGCCCGGCGACAGGAAACCGAGCGTGACGACGGCGGCCTCGACGCCGGGGTTGGCCAGGACGAGGCCGGGGTTCGAGGGTTCCCCGGCGACGGCCGGCAGGACGACCCAAGACGACGCGGGAAGGGCCCCGGTGACGGACGCCTGGTCCGAGACCACCCCGAACGTCCGCCGGACGACCGCCACGTCCCGCCCCGACACCGTGAGGCGGACCGAGGTCGGGCCCGAGGTCGTGGCCGGGAAGGTCCGAGCGGCGGCGGCGGGCATGCTCGCTTCCGCGAGACCGGCGAACACCTGCGCCGGTCCGCCCCGGACCAAGATGTCGCCGTCGAACGAGACCCGGGGTCCCCCGTTGGCCGCGCCCGCGCTCATGACGACGAGCTCGGTTCGGCCGGCGTCGGCGCCGCCGGGGAAGGTGAGGGCTCCCGGGGGGGTCCCGAGATACCCAAGCGCGGACCTGATCCCGCCTGCATCCGACACGCCGAGCGTCGCGGCCGCAACCCGTCCGACGGACACCTCGACGAGCGCGGAGACGGTGGGTTCGCCGAGGACCACGTCGCCAAGGTCGAACGCGACGCTGCGGAAGGGGCGCAGGGCGACGTCGGTGAGCGAGCCCTGTTGCACCGGTCTCTGGCGCTCGGAGAACAGGGTGATCGAGAAGACGGCCTCGCGGGCGAACGGGTTCATCACGACGACGTAGTCGTGATCCTTCTCGACGTCGGTCGCGCCGTCCGGCAGGAACCAGCGACCGCCGGCCGCCGGGGCGCACGGCTCGGCGGCCACGCCCCCCTCGCCCCCACCGGCGCGGGCGAGCCACCCGACGGCCACCCACTGGCCGAACCACTCGACCATCGACGAGCGCTCGCGGCCTCGCGAATCGACCGGGATCTGCATGAACCCGCCGGCCGGCACCTCGAACGTCTCAGGCTCGCCGGGCTTATTTCCGTCGAGGGATCGGACCCGAACCGTCGCGCTTCGCTCCCCCGGGTTCGCCACCTGCAGTCGGACCTCCCACCCCGCCGGTCCGCCGCCGTGCGGGCAGAACCATGCACCCGAGGTCGCACGGGCCTCGTTCGCCGGTGCGAACATTCGGGGCGTGGCATCGCGGTCGGCGTACGCCGCGCCGGCGATCAGCGCCAGCGGCACGAGGAGCGCGACCAGAGGCTGCAGCTTCCTCATGCGGACCCCGGCTTCCGCGTCACCCACAGGGCGAGAACCCACA
>JBKPRY010000186.1:0-3732 GCA_046734755.1 Actinomycetota bacterium
TCGCTCGTGGACGAGGCGACGCTGGCCGCCGTTGGGGGCGAGCTCACGCCGTACGCGGCGGGGAACATCTATTGCATCACGATCGGCATCTGTCGAAGCGTCGCCGACTACCGGCGCGCGTCGGAGTGGACCGAGGCGGCCGCCCGGTGGTGCGAGCGCGAGGGGATCACCGCCTTCCCGGGCGTCTGCCGAGTGCAGCGGGCCGAGATCATGCGGCTCCGCGGGTCGTACACCGATGCCGAGGAGGAAGCGAGCAAGGCGCGCACCGAGCTCGAGGCGTTCGGGCGGCTCCCGCAGGCGGGCGCGGGTGCGAACGAGGTCGGCGAGGTGCGTCTGCGCCGGGGCGATCTCGACGGCGCCGAGGAGGCGTTCGAGCAGGCCCACCGGTTGGGGAACGAGGCACAGCCCGGGATCGCGTTGCTCCGCCTCGCGCGGGGGCAGGTCGACGCGGCTCGGTCGTCGATCGGCACGGCGCTCGCGGACGCGGGGGACCCATTGGACCGAGCGAGGCTGCTGCCGGCTCGGGTCGAGATCGCGCTCGCCGCTTACGACGTGGCCGAGGCGCGCGAGGCTGCGGAGGAGCTCACCGCTACCGCCGAGGCCATCGGGGCACCGATGCTGCTCGCGGCCGCGCACCAGGCGCTCGGTGCGACGCTGACGTACGAGGAGGACGCCGCGGCCGCGATCGCCGAGCTGCGGAGTGCCGTCCGCGCGTGGACCGGATCCGAGGCGCCCTTCGAGGCCGCCCAGGCCCGCCGCTGGCTGGCGGTCGCCTTCCGCGCGGGTGGCGACGAGGCCTCCGCCGTCCTCGAGCTGCGGGCGGCCAAGGATGCGTTCGAACGCCTGGGCGCCGTCCGGGATGCCGAACGGAGCGAGGAGATGATCCGCACCGGCGACGCGAGCGACGCCGGACGCCGCGTCGTGCGCACGTTCATGTTCACGGACATCGTGGGCTCGACCGACCTGGTCCGAACGATCGGTGACGAGGCGTGGGAGGGAATCCTGCGCTGGCACGACGACACGCTCCGAACCCAGATCGGCGCGCACCGTGGAGAGGTCGTCCACACGACCGGCGACGGGTTCTTCGCGTCGTTCGGCGACGCGGCGGCGGCCGCGAGCTGCGCGGTCGCGATCCAGCGGCGGCTCACCGACCACCGTCGCAAGCACGGATTCGCGCCGCAGGTGCGGATCGGGTTGCATTCGGCCGAGGCGACGATGATCGCGGACGACTACGCGGGTCTCGGCGTCCACGAGGCCGCGCGCATCGGCGCGATCGCTCAGGGCGGCGAGATCCTCGCGACGGCCTCGACCGTCTCGTCCGGATCGATCCCGTTCGGCTACGGCGACGAGCGCGAGGTCGCGCTGAAGGGGCTCGACGAGCCCGTGCACGTGGTCGCGATCGATTGGCGGGCCGGTACCTAAACGGAGTTGGAGGCCTGCCGACGCGCACGCTCCTCGGTTCGCCTCTTGAGCCGGAGGTCGGCGAGGCTCATGACGAGATGCGCTACGAGGGCCTCTCGATAGCTCGTGTGTGTGCTCCGCCTCGCGCTCGGGCGGCCGAGCGCCTCGTCGATCTTCCTCCGGGCGGTCTCACCGTGGGAGCTCACCTGGGATGTTTCGGCTCGATAACCTCGCGCCTTGAACGGACGGTCAGGTCGCGGGTTCGAGCGCGATGACCGGGATCCACCGCGACGTCTTCTCTTTGTACTCGGCGAACCCGGGTCGCCGTTCCACCTGCCGAGCGTAGAGCTCGTCCGCCTCGGGGCCGGTGATCTCGACCGCCCGCACGGCCACCGTGCGGTCGCCGAGTTCGACCGATGGCTGGGGGTCCGCGAGCACGTTGCGCACCCACTTCGGATCGGTCGGTGCGCCGCCCATGGTGCCGAACACCACGAACCGGTCGCCGTCTGGCAGGTACACCAGCGGCTTTTGGCGCGGGAGGCCGGTCTTCACGCCCTTGGTGTGGAGGATCAGCAGCGTGGCGCCGTCGAAGTACCCGCCGACCTTGCCTGCGTTCGCGCGGAACTCCTCGATGATCCCGGCGTTCCAGTCGCTTGGTTCGGACATGCCCGCCTTCTCCGTTGCTCGGCTACCAGGGTACGGCGCCGGGGCCGCTGGCACTCGGACTGGGAGCAGCAGGGGGCCGACGCTCCTCGCGACCATCGCTACCGCGACGCCGAGTGGCACACGCGGGAATCAGATCCTCGTTGGGACGCTAGCCTCGGTGTTGCCCGATCGACAGGAGGCCGACGTGGACGCCAGGGCGATCCCCGAAGGGATGCACACCATCACGCCGCATATCGTGGTCCGAGATGCGGCTCGGGCGGCCGATTGGTACGTCTCCGCCCTCGGGGCGGAGGAACGCGACCGTCTCGCGATGTCCGGTGCCAAGCTGATGTACGTGGAGCTGTGGTTCGGTGATTCGGCCGTCAGGGTGTCGGACGAGTTCCCCGAGGCGGGCATCCTGTCTCCCCAGAGCATCGGGGGTACGCCCGTCGTCCTCCACCTGCTCACGGCCGACGTCGACGCGCTCTGGGATCGCGCCGTCCGTGCGGGGGCCGAGATCCTCCACCCTCTCGCGGACCAGTTCTGGGGGGATCGGCAGGGTCAGGTCACCGATCCGTTCGGGCATCGCTGGGGTATGGCCCAGCACCTTCGGGATGTCCCACGCGAGGAGATCGAGCGCGCCGCAGCGGCCGCGTTCGGCGGGTAGGCGAGTGATCTCATGACGGAGCTGTTGATCGGCACGGGCGAGGGTCTGTTCGGCCTCGCCGGCGGCGAGCCGCATCCCGACCCGAGCTTCGGGAAGCGGGAGGTCGCCGCGCTTGTCGTCGATGACGACGCTGCCTGGGCGGTGGCCGGGCGCAACGCGATCGTGCGGCGTGAACCCGACGGGACCTGGACGGATGTCGCACGGAGCGATGCGTTCGATCTCGCCTGCCTGGCTTCCACCTCGGACGGGGTGCTCGCCGGGACGGAGGAGGCCCACCTGCTCCGGCTCGCCGGCGACGACGGCATCCTCACGCCGGTCGAGGCGTTCGAAACGGTGGAGGGCCGGGAGACATGGTTCACGCCGTGGGGTGGCCCGCCGGCCGTGCGTTCGATCGCCCAGGACCTCGCCGGGCGGCTCCACGCGAACGTCCACGTGGGCGGCATCCCCCGCTCGGTCGACGCGGGGGCAAGCTGGGAGCCGACCATCGACATCGACGCGGACGTCCACCAGGTCGTCGCGCACCCGACCGAACCCGACGTCGTACTCGCGGCGGGCGCCGTGGGACTCGCCGTGAGCGTGGACGGGGGTTCGAGCTGGCGGATCGAGCGGGAGGGTCTGCATGCCACGTATGCCCGCGCCGTCGCGGTCGCCGGCGATCGGGTCCTGCTGTCGGTCTCGAACGGCCCCCGAGGTGGCCGAGCCGCGGTCTACCGGGTCGCGCTCGAACCGGGTTCCACGTTCGAGCGCTGCACCGAGGGACTGCCGGAGTGGTTCGACGGCAACATCGACTCCGGCCGGCTCGACGGGCGAGGATCCGAGGTCGCGTTCGGCACGGGCGACGGCGAGGTCTTCGTCTCGGACGACGCCGGCGAGCACTGGACGCGCGCCGGCACCGGCCTCCCGTCGATCCGGGCCGTCCGCCTCGTCTGAGTCCACCCGCGGACCCAGACTCGGGGCCGCCCGGTGGATGGTGTCTACTCGTCGGTGCCGGATCCGTCGGTGCCGGACTCGACGATGTG
>JBKPRY010000187.1:0-5848 GCA_046734755.1 Actinomycetota bacterium
CGCTGCGTCACGCTTTCGCGCATTAGCGCAAGATCCCCCACTGCTGCCTCCCGTAGGAGTCTGGGCCGTGTCTCAGTCCCAGTGTGGCTGGCCGTCCTCTCAGACCAGCTACCCGTCGTCGCCTTGGTGGGCCGTTACCCCACCAACAAGCTGATAGGCCGCGGGCCCATCCCGGACCGTCGGAGCTTTCCCGGCGCGACCATGCGATCGCGCCGGAGTATCCGGTATTAGCTCAGGTTTCCCTGGGTTATCCCGGTGTCCGGGGCAGGTTGCCCACGTGTTACTCACCCGTTCGCCGCTCTCCCCTCAGAAGGGTTACCCCTCCTGAGGTTCCCGCTCGACTTGCATGTGTTAGGCACGCCGCCAGCGTTCGTCCTGAGCCAGGATCAAACTCTCCGTAGAGAACCGTTGGATCCGGCCCGAGCTGCTTGCTCGGGTCCGGTTTTCGGGTTCGTTGTTGGAAAGTCGGCCTCCCCGGGCAGCACACCCGGCTCGGCCTTCCTGTGTTGCTGTTCCGTACGACCGTCGAGCCGACAGGCACGGCGAACCGCGCCTCCCGAGATCAACGGGGAAAACGCACTGGCTTTTGGCACACTGTTCAGTTCTCAAGGTGCGAGCGCCGACCCGAAGGAAGGGACTCCAAGGAATTGGGGTCGCGCGACCCATCATGGTAAGCACGCGCGCCTGAGGCGTCAACCGCCCGGAGGTCAGCACGCTCGATTGCCGTCGGGGCGACGGCCCGGCCCCGCCCGAACGGTCGTTCGAGAGAACCCCGCAACCGATCCCCGCTGCCCTTCCGCGTCATCTACAACGCGGGGCAGGCGTATCCGTCCGAACCACAGAGCGACCTGGCGCGTGATCGGCTGAGCGCGTTCTTCGACCGAGGGCGGGGCTAGCTCGGGACCAGTCAGTCGGCGAGCAACTTCGGGTTCCTGAACGACGCCGGCCCTGTCTCGTCGCCGCTCGCGCAGGGATCGGACGCGGCGGGGGGCGGGATCGCGATCTGGTCGAACGAGGGCCCGGCGGGTCCCCTGACCGGTGGGTTCCCGACGGGTAGACGGAGTCGGAAGGGGCGGGCGGCGAAGGCAGCCCGCCCCCTCATCTCAACTTCACGAACCGCCGTCGGCCGACCTGCAGCACATGGCCGCGGAGGTCGGCGACGGGGAGTTCGAGCGCATCGCCGGGCACCGGCTTCCCGTCGAGACGGACCCCATCCTGCTCGATCAGACTCCGCGCTTGTGAGTTCGAGTCCGCCAGGCCGAGCTCGTTCATGAGCCCGGGCAGATACACGCTCCCATCGACGATCAGGTCGTCGGGGATGGCGACGTCGGGCATCTGGTCCGGCAGCTCGTGCTCGCGATGGACGCGGTCGAACGCTTGCTCGGCGGCGGCCCCCGCACCGTCCCCCTGGTACAGGTCGACGACCTCGCGCGCGAGCCGGCGCTTCTCGCTCCACGCGTCGAGCGATCCGTCGGCCAGGCCCTGGTCCACCCTCTCCGCCTCTGCGGGGTCGCGGAAGAAGTCGAGCGCGAGGAGCCGATACGTGGGGATGAGTTCGTCCGGTACCCTCGCGAGCTTGCCGAACATCTCCTCCGGTGGATCGGTGATCCCGATGTAGTTGGCGAGGGACTGACTCATCTTCTGCACGCCGTCGGTGCCGACGAGCAAAGGCGTGGTGAGCGCGACCTGCGGTTCCTGCCCGTAGGTACGCTGCAGATCCCGACCAACGAGCAGGTTGAACGTCTGGTCCCTCCCGCCGAGCTCGACATCCGCCTCGACCGCGACCGAGTCCATCCCCTGGAGCAACGGGTACAGGAACTCCATGATCGAGATCGGCTTTCCCTCCGCGTAGCGCTTCGCGAAGTCGTCGCGCTCGAGCATCCGCGCGACGGTGGTCGACGCCGTGAGCCGCAGGATCGCCTCCATGCCCATCGGCTCGAGCCACTCGGCGTTGTACCGGACCTCGGTGCGCGCGGGATCGAGGATCTTCCAGAACTGATCGAGCAGCCGCTCGGCGTAGCCACGCACCTCCTCCTCGGACAGGCGGGGCCGTGTCTCGGTCTTCCCCGACGGGTCGCCGACCTGCGCGGTGAAGTCACCCACGATCAGGACCGCCGTGTGCCCCGCTTCCTGGAACTGCCGCAGCTTGTGGAGTACCACGGCCCATCCGAGCGTGACGACCGGCGCGGTCGGATCCAGTCCGAGCTTCACCCGCAGCGGCCTTCCAAGGCTCAGCTTGCGCTCGAGCTCCTCCGCGGGCACGACCTCGGCGGAACCGGCGAGTAGGCTCGGCAGGTCTTCCGGTCCCATGGCGCGAAGGCTAGCAGTGGGGCGCTTCCACCCGTGGCAAGATGGTGGAACCATGGCCCCTCGTTCGCGGACCCTCGTGGTCGGCATGTTCGTCTTCGCCCTCGCGGCATCCGCGTGCGACCTCCAGTCCCTCCACGAGGCGCGCAAGAACGCGGATGCTCTCCCGCAGACCTCCTTCATCTACTCGGCCGACGGGGCGCTCATCACCGCCCTCCACGCGGGCGAGAACCGCGTGGTCGTCCGCTCCCGGAAGATCCCCGATGTGGTGCGCGACGCGGTGATCGCGATCGAGGATCAGCGCTTCTACGATCACTCGGGTGTGGACGTGCGGGCGCTGCTGCGAGCCGCGTACATCGACGCCACCACGGGGGAGGTCGTCGAGGGCGGCTCGACGATCACCCAGCAGCTGGTGAAGAAGCTCTACGTCGGGGACGAGCAGACGGTCGGGCGCAAGATCCGCGAGGCGTATCTCGCGTGGCAGCTCGAGCAGCGGCTGAGCAAGGACCGGATCCTGACCCGGTACCTCAACACCGTGTACTTCGGCAACGGCGCGTACGGGATCTTGGCCGCGTCCGAGACCTACTTCGGCGTCGAGCCGCTCGATCTAACCCTGTCGCAGGCGGCCACGCTCGCCGGTCTGATCGCCGCTCCGGTCGACTACGACCCCGTCCGTCACCCGGGACGGTCCGAGCGTCGCCGCAACCACGTGCTGAGGCTGATGCTCGGCCTCGACATGATCGACCAGGCCGAGTTCGAGAGCGCGAGCGGCTCCCCGATCACCCTCGACCTCACCCCGGAGGACGAGACGCACTACGCCGCGCCCTGGTTCGTCGACTACGTGAAGGAGTGGTTCCTGTCGAACCCGCATTTCGGCGAGACCTCACAGGATCGCTACGACCTGTTGTTCGAGGGCGGCCTGAAGATCGTCACCACGGTCGACCTGCGCCTGCAACACGCCGCCGAGCGGGCGGTCGGGTCGGTGCTGACCGAGCCGGCCGACCCGTATGGGGCGTTGACGGCGATCGACCCCCGCACCGGGTACGTGCGGGCGATGGTCGGCGGCCGCGACTACTGGAACGAGGACGACGACTTCGCTCGGATCAACCTCGCGACCGGCGGTATCACCGGCCGACAGGCCGGGTCCGCCTTCAAGCCGTTCGCGCTCGTCGCGGCCCTCGAACACGGGATCCCGAGGACCCAGCCGCTCAACGGCTCCTACGCGCACATCCTGCTCCAGGACGGGACCTACTGGGACCCGCACAACGCCGAGGGCAGTGCCTACGGGACGATCTCGCTGGAGAGCGCCACCGTGAACTCGGTCAACATCGCCTACGCGAACCTGCTCTCGGTGATCGGTGACGGCGATCCCTACGCGGGCGCCGCCGCGCTCGTCGAGACCGCCATGCGGATGGGCATCCGATGCTGTCCCCGCACCACCGAGCCGAACGGCCCGCTCGCGGCCGTACCGGCAGCCGTCCTGGGCGTGAACGAGGTGAGCACCCTCGAGATGGCCTCGGCGTTCGGCACGCTCGCGGACGTCGGCCAGCACGCGCAGCCGACCCCCGTGATCTCGGTGACCACGTCCGACGGGGAGGTGCTCTACCAGGCTCGCCCGCGCGTTTCGCAGGCCGTCGAGCCCGCGATCGCGGCCGAGGCCGTCGACATCCTGAAGGGCGTGGTCAGCTCGGGCACGGGCGTGGGTGCGAACATCGGGCGGCCGCAGTTCGGCAAGACCGGTACCGCGCAGAACGCGAGCGACGCGTGGTTCGTCGGTGCGATCCCTCAGATGGTCACCGCGGTGTGGGTGGGTTTCCCGCAGGGCCAGATCCCGATGTGCTGCGGCAACGTGCGGATCTCGACCGTCTACGGGGGGACGTGGCCGGCCTCGATCTGGCGCGCCTTCATGCTCGCGGCGACACGGGGGCTGCCCGTGAAAGAGTTCGCCACGGCGCCGAACGCCGACTATGTGACGCTCCGTGTCGACGTCACCCAGGGGTGTCTCGCGAACCCGTACACGCCGCCCGAGGACGTCGACGTGCTCCAATTCCCGGCCGGCGCCGAGCCGACGCTCGAGGTGTGCACCGAGCCGTCCTCGTACCAGGTGCTGGTGGTGCCGTCGGTGATCGGCCTCGACCGCCAGGCGGCGATCACGGCGCTGCACGACGCCGGGTTCACCTACGCGACGGTGCTCGTGCGATCTGACGTCCAGCCGGGCACCGTGGTCGCGCAGGATCCCGGGGGCGGCTCGCAGCTGATCCAGGGCGGGACGGTGACGATCTCCGTGGCCACGGGCGCCGCCGAACCGTCCCCGGAACCCGACCTCGCCCGGGTGCCGAACGTGGTCGGCATGCAGCGGGGTGCCGCGGAGGCGGCGATCCGACAGGCGGGGTTCGCCGCGTCGGTGTCCTACGCCGAGTGCGACCCGAACGACACCTCGTGCAACGACCGGCCGGGGGTCGTCTGGTCGCAGTCGCCCGACGCCGGCAAGGGCGAGAGAGGGTCGACCGTCACGATCCTCGTGAACCCGTAGCCTCTCGCCCCGCCACGTCGACGTCGGGGACGGACGGCTTGCCGGGCGAGACGAATGCGCTCGCTCGTTCGAAGAAGCGCCACCGGCGCTCGATCCCGACGTTGACGCCCACCCGGGTGCTTCGGCCGGCCGCGCGCGGGCCGACCGGAGAGCCGGCGAGCAGGAACAACGAGGGATCCTTCACCAGGTCCGTCCCGTTGTCGGCGCGATCGATCTCGAGCGCCTGGGTCAGCCGTGCCGGGCCCGAACACAGGAGCCGGATGGCATCCGTCCCTCGGTTCGCTGCCATCGTCTCGAACCCGTCGAGCGGCTCGGCGGCCCGGAGCAGGACGGCGCTCCCGTAGCCCTCCGGGGCGGTCACGACGTTGCAACAGAAATGCTGCCCGTAGGTGAAGTACACGTACAGCCGTCCCGGGGGCCCGAACATCACCTCGGTCCTGGGCGTGGGACGACCGCGGAAGGAATGGCTCGCCGGGTCGCCCTGCTCGTACGCCTCGACCTCGACGATCCGGCCGGCGAGCCGCGTGCCGTCGGGACGGATCCTCACCAGGACGCGGCCGAGCAGCTCGGGCGCGACGACGGTCGACGGTCGTGCGAAGAACGAGCGCGGCAGCCGGCGGCCGAACCCCGCCGCGCCGTTCGGTCTGCGTCTCACCGGCCCTTCCGCAGGAACGCCTTGAGCTTCGAGAGCGGCCACGCGTTGATCACATCGTGCCGGGTGAGCCAGCCGCGCTGCGCGGTCGCCACGCCGTACCGCATGTGCTCGAGGTGGGTGGTGGCGTGTGAGTCGGTGTCGACCGAGAACTTCACCCCGTGGCGCCGCGCCCACAGGATGTGCTCGTCGCGCAGATCGAGCCGGTCCGGGTAGCCGTTCACCTCGAGGGCCGTCCCCGTACGCGCCGCGGCCTTGAACACCTCCTCGAGGTCGACCTCGACCGGCTGGCGCTTGTTGATGATCCGGCCGGTGGGGTGACCGATCACGTGCACGTTGGGGTTCTCCATCGCCCG
>JBKPRY010000188.1:0-1154 GCA_046734755.1 Actinomycetota bacterium
GTCCTGCATCGTGGCCGCGCCCGTCGCCGAGATTGCACCTTCGATCAGCGCGTCCACCTCGGCCTCGGCGAGCTGTTCCGGGGCGAACGGCTCCAGGACCTCGCGTTCGGCCCGTTCCTTCTCGGCGAGCTCGGTCCGCCCCGCCGACTCGAACGCGTCGATCGACTCGGTCCGCCGCTTCACCTCCCTGCCCGCGACCTCGCGGACCTCCTCGTCGGAGAGCTCGTGCAGGACCTCCTTCTCGCGGTTCGTGATCGACGCCGCGAGCATGCGCAGGGCGCCCAGGCGGAGCTTGTCCCCGACCCGCAGGGCAGCGGTCATCTGCTCGTGCACCTGTGCCTTCAGCGTGGGGTCGCCCACGTAGACTCCCCTCCCGTGCTCTCCCGCATCCTGCTCGCGCTCGCGAGCATCGCCGTGCTGTGCATCGTCTACGGCGTCGCGATCGAACGCCGAGCGTACCGGCTCGTGCGTCGCGGTCTGGCCATCCTACCGGCGGACGGTCCGGAGGTCGTCACGGTCCTGCACCTGTCGGATCTGCATTTCGTGACCGACGACCCACGCAAGCACGCGTTCCTCGCATCGATCCCTCGGGCCGACGTCACGGTGGTGACCGGCGACTTCCTCGCCGAGCCCGCGGCCGTCGAGACCGCGGTCGCCGCCGTGCGCGGGACGCGAGGCAGGCTCGCGTCCTGGTACGTGCTCGGCTCGAACGACTACTACGCCGCTCGGGCCGTGAACCCGCTCCGATACTTCGTCCGAACCTCTCGCCGGAAACCGCGGCACGGTCGGCGCGGCCGGTCCGACGAGCTGCGCGCCCTCTTGACCGCGGACGGCTGGAACGACCTCACGAACCGGCGCGACGAGCTCGACCTCGGTGGGCTGGCGGTCGAGCTCCTGGGGCTCGACGACGCGCATATCCGCCGTCAGGACCTGCGCCTCGCGCCGCGGCGCTCGCCCTCCAGGTTCGGGATCGCCGTGATGCATTCACCGGACTCCGCGCCCGAGGTGGCCGCCTGCGGCTACCCGTTCGCCGTCGCCGGACACACGCACGGCGGCCAGGTGCGGCTGCCGCTCGTGGGCGCCCTCGTGACGAACTCGCACCTCCCCCGGCGCCTGGTGTCCGGACTGATCCGGATGGGAGGATCCTTCGTGCA
>JBKPRY010000189.1:0-10727 GCA_046734755.1 Actinomycetota bacterium
GTTCTCGTCCGTGAAGCGTTCGTAGTGGCCGAGGTCGAGGTCGGTCTCGGCGCCGTCGTCGAGCACGAACACCTCGCCGTGCTCGAACGGGTTCATCGTCCCCGGGTCGACGTTCACGTAGGGGTCGAGCTTCTGGAGCGCCACGCGGAGGCCCCGAGAGCGGAAGAGCCGGCCGAGCGAGGCGGTGGTGATCCCCTTGCCGAGGCCCGAGGCCACACCACCGGTCACGAAGACGTATTTCGGCTGTTTCTGCACCTCGGGATGGCATCGTAGCAGAGGCGGGTGACTCGCTCGCCCGTTCCCCCGAAGAAGAGTCCCGATCGACGGGAAACCCTGGCCATCATGCGCGCCGTCCGAGCCCGTCGACCCACCGCAACGGCGGGGTGCGGTCGATCACGCGGCTGAACGACACGGTCTCGGCGACGACGTTCAGGACGACGGCGACGCCTGCGGCCAACGCGACCCAGGGGTCGGGCAGCGCATCGTAGAGGGCGATCCCCGCCGCGAACCCCAGCAGGTTCGCCCCACCGTCGCCCAGCATGGCGCTCTCGCGCAGGTCGAACGGGAGCACGGCGACGGCCCCGACGAGCAGTCCGACGACCGCGGGCGCGTCGGACGTCTCGCCCCAGATCGCGAACGCGAGCGCCGGGAGGACGTAGGCCTTGAGCGACCGCCCGGGGACGACGTCGAGCCCGTTCCACACGTTCGCGGAGCCCGACAGCAGCACGACGCCGAGCACGGCTACCGATGTCTGCCGATCGGGCTGCAGGGCGACCACGACCACCGCCGATCCGACGATGACGACGACCTTGATCGGTCCCGTCGTGGCGCGGCCCGAGGCGACCGAACGCAGGTGCGCGCGCAAGCCACGCGGCCCCGGGGGTGCGAGATCGTCGATCAGGCCGGCGCCGAACACCAGCAGCAGACCTGCGAGCGCACCCCACCCGGCGGCGCCGACCTCCTGGATCGTGGCGACGACGAGGGTCCACACGACGGCGTCGATCGCGAGCGCGATCCCGAGGATGCGCGGGACCGGCATGCCGCGGTGGTTCTCGACGAGGAGCCGCCCCCACCTCATCGGGGCGCGTCCGAGCGGCTCATCGCAGCATCCGAGGCAGGACGGCCGTCGCGATGTCCCAGCCCTGCCACCCGCGATGCAGGAACCCGCGCGGGGTCCGATACGTCGGGCGGTGCTCGAGACCCTCGATCGGGATCTCGACGACCCGTAGTCCGGCACGGACCGCGTCGATCGTCATCGCGGTCTCGACCCCGAACCCCCCCGCGAACGGCCGCACGGCCTCCATCGCCTGCGACGTGAGGACGCGTTGACCAGACAGCGGCTCGGAGGCACGGAACCCTGTCTGGCCCTGGATCAGGTGGGCGGCGAGGCGCTTCACGAGCCCGAATCCTCCCGCGCGCCGCAGTGGCAGGACCGCGATCGCGAGGTCAGCCTCGCCCGACGTGACGACCTCGAGCAGTGGGGCGAGGTTCGACGCGGTGGCCCCGAGATCGCCGTCCGCCAACAGCCACACGTCCGCCGGTCCGAGCCGGCCCAGCGCGCCCTCGAGGGCGCCCCCCTTGCCCCGCCGGCGAGGCGTCCGCAGGACGGTCGCGCCGGCCGACGTTGCCTCGGACGCGGTCCCGTCCTCCGACCCGTCGTCCACGACGACGACCTGGTCGGCGAGCCCTCGGAGCGCAGAGACGCACGGGCCGATCCGCCCCGCTTCGTCGTGCGCCGCGACGAGCGCGAGGACCCGTCGCTCACGGGAGGCGAGCGGTCGCGCGTTCCGTCCCGTTCCGTGAGCCCCCACGCTCACGGTGCGGGCGGGAGCGGCTCGGCGCCGTCCTTCACGCCGTACGCGCCGCCGGTCCCGGAGGCGAGCAGGTCATCGAGCCCGAGCACGAGGGCCGCGCCCCCCATCGACTGGTCGAGATCGTCGACCGTCACGGTGTCGTCGGTGCCGTCGGCGCGCACGAGCGAGACGTACGGGTAGTCCGTCAGCAGCGACTCTCCCGCCGCCACCGGGACGCCCAGTCCGGCCAGCCGTTCGACGAGCGGGACCGCGAACGCCTCGGGGGCGAGCGTCGGCTCCTCCCCGCGGCCACCGGAGAGCACGACGACGACCTGACCGGGAGTCCCGATCTCCTGGAGGGTTGCCTGCGAGGGGCCGGGACCGATCGGCGCTAGGAACCCCGCCGACAGGAGGTCACCCAGGACCTCACCACCGATCACGGTCGTCGACGGCGACAGGCCCTGGGCCAGCGCCTCGGCCGCGAGTCTGGGGAGTTCCTTCGCCGGCGCGGTGGGCTCCCCCACGATCGTCGCCAGCTCCGCCTGGGTGGTCGGGTCTTCCGACACGAGCTGGTCGGTGGCCGACACGGTCGTCAGGACGCGCGCGTCGGCGCTCGCCAACGCCGCCTGGGCCTGGGTGAGGACCTCGTCCTCCACGCCGGCCTGCGTGACCAGGACGACCGGCGTTCCGCTGAGCGTCCCGCTCGTCAGGTAGGGCATGACCGAGTCCGCGAAGCCGTTCAACGCGCCGAGCTGGTCGCGGAGGTCGCCGATCTGCTGGGTGCGATTCTCGAGATCGTTGCGGAGGCGATCGGTCTGATCTTGCAGCTGCTCCTGCAGCGCGGGCTGCACGAACGCGGCGCCGCCCAGCAGCCCGATCGCGAGTGCGAGGAAGACCGCGACGATCGTCACGATGTGGTATCGGAACGAGATCACAGGAGTTCTTTCAGGTCGAATAGCCACTGCCGGAACTGTTCGACGAGCTGCGAGACGTACAGCCGGAGCGGCGGCGAGACCACGACCACGGCCGCGATCGCGACGAGCGCCGCCGCCACCAGCAGGAACGCGTCGCGCGTGCGGATACGCGGCGAGTAGACGCGCGAGACGCCCTTCGCGTCCATCAGGATCTCGCCCACGCGAAGCCGGACCAGGAAGGTGCTCGACATCCCCTCGCGGCCCTTGTCGAGGAACTCGCGCAGGTTGCCATGGCTGCCGACCGCGACGATCGTCTCGGCGCCCTTCTCGTGGGCGAGCAGAAACGCGGCATCCTCGCTGGTGCCGGCGGCCTCGACCACGCGGAAGGGCACGCCGAGTGCTCGGAGCCGCTCCCGACCCGGTGCGTGTCCGTCCGTGTACGCGTGCAATACCAGCTCCGTCGGCCGGCTGCGCCGGAACCATCGTCGCCGCGGGGGGCCGGCGAACGAGAGCGCCTCGTCCGAGACGCTGTCCATGTCGCCCAGGATCAGGTCGGGCGTGTACCCGGCTTCGATCAGGGCGTCGGCGCCGCCGTCGACCCCGAGCAGGACGGGTCGCACGTCGCGGATGTACGGACGCAGGACGGCGAGATCCTCCTTGTAGTTGTAGCCGCGGACCACGACCAGCACCGGGCGGTTCGCCAGGTCATGGACCAGCGACGGCAGACCGGAGCCGCCGAACAGCAGCTCGTGCTCGCGCTGCATGTAGTCGACCGTGTTGCGCGCGAACGACTCGAACCGGTCGGCCAGCCGGAGCTGCGCCTGCGCCATCGACTCACGGATCGTGGCCGTGCTCTGCCGGATCCCCACCCCGACCAGGCGATCGCCCGCGTAGAGCCGGTCCCCGTCCAGGCGGAGCTCGTCGCCATCGCGCACCTTTTGAAGGAGCAGCGTGCCGACGGTGTCGACCAGCGGGATACCCGCCTCGAGCAGGCGGATCGGCCCCATGTTGGGGTACCGGCCGCTGATCGAACGAGCCGCATTCACCACGCCGCCGACCTGGGCGGTGACCAGCGCCTCGGCCGAGACCCCGTCGAGGTCCTCGTGGTCGATCACCGCGATCTCCCCAGGCGCGACGCGCTGAACCAGCCGTTTGGTCCTCGGGTCGACACGAGCGAGGCCGCCCTGGGGCTTGGGCCGACGAAGCGGCCGCCGGAGCAGGGTCCTCGGCTTGGTTCCGAACGTGGACGCCTCCTTGGTCCTTCGACCTCGTTGCCTGAACGTGGCGGCCGGGCGATTCGGCCGTTCGGAGCCGGGTGATCAGGGGCGGCTCCTCGTGCTGAAAGGGTAGCGGAGTCCCCGACGGTGGCGCCCGGCGACCGCGGGGTAGGGCTAGGGGGACGGCCTGGGCGTGTGGCCGGCCTCGGACAGCAGCTCCTCGGCGTGGGCGGCGGCGGCGTCGCTCCCGGGCAATCCCGCGAGCATCCTCGAGAGCTCCTCGACCCTCTCGGCGTCGCCCAGCACCTCGACCGAGGCCGTCCCACCCTCCTTGCGGACGCGGATGTGCCGGTCCGCGAACGACGCGATCTGCGGCAGATGGGTCACCACGACAACCTGCCGCGAGAGCGCGAGGTTGGCCAGGCGCCGCCCAACGGCGACCCCGGCCAGTCCGCCGATCCCCGCATCCACCTCGTCGAAGATCAGCGTCGGCACGTCGTCCAGGTCGACGAGCACGCTCCTGCACCCGAGCATCGTGCGCGAGAGCTCGCCGCCGGACGCGACCTTCGCGAGCGGTTGCGAAGGCTGCTCGGGCGCGCCGGAGAACACGAAGGCCGCGTGCTCGGCCCCGCCCGAGCCGAGCTCCGCGTTGGGGACCAGGGTCACCTCGATCGAGGCCCCCTCCATCCCGAGCTCGCCGAGCTCCGCTCGGAGCGCCCGCGTGAGCTCGGGCGCCGCGGTGGAGCGACCGTCCGAGACCGCCGTGGCCAGCGCGGTCACGCGCTCGGTCCGTTCGGCGACCTCGGCCGCGACGCGCTCGCGCTCCTGCTCGACGCCCGCGAGTGCCTCGAGGCTCTCCCGTGCACGGTCGAGGAAGGCGAGCACCTCCGCCTCGCCCCTCCCGTACTTGCGCTGGAGCGCGTCGAGCGCGCCGATCCGTTCGCGGACCTCTTCCAGCCTCGCGGGGTCGAGCTCGAGCCCTTCGCGGTAGGTGCGAACCTCCACCGCCAGCTCGGTGGCCGCGGCGCTCAGCTCGAACGCCCGCACGGCGAGCTCCCCGGCCGCAGGGTCGACCTCGCCCGCCGCCCGGAGCTCGGCGGACGCGGACCCCAGTGCATCCGCCGCGCCCTCCTCAGCGCCGAGCGCACGCTCCGCCGACGAGGCCCGCTCGAGCAGCCGGCCGGCGTGGTCGAGCCTGGCTGCCTCGAGCTTCAGCTCCTCGGTCTCGCCCGGCCTCGGCGACGCGACCTCGATCTCACGTACCTGGTAGGCGAGCAGGTCCATCTGGCGCTCCCGGTCGCGTTCGCGCTCGTCGAGCTCGGCGAGGGCGGCCCTCGCGTCGCGGAGGCGTCCGAACTCGACGCGGAGGGCCTCGACGGCCTGGAGATGCTCGGCTCCGGCGTGGCGGTCGAGGAACCGCGTCTGCGCGACCGTGGACAGCAACCGCTGGCCTTCGTGTTGGCCGTGGACCTCGACGAGCTCGCCCGCCAGCTCCGCGAGCGCCGAGACCGGTGCGAGCTGTCCGCTCACGCGCGCAGTGCTCCTTCCCTCGGCCGTGACCGTCCGCGCGAGCAGGACCTCGCCGTCCTCGGCCCAGCCCGCGCTCACCGCCGCGGGCGGCGCATCGAACCGCGCCTGCACCTTCGCCGCCGGCACGCCGGCGCGAACGAGCGAGGCACCCCCGCGCCGGCCGAGCGCGAGCTGCAGCCCGACCGTCACCATCGTCTTGCCGGTCCCGGTCTCGCCGGTGAGGACGTTCAGGCCGGGGTGCAGCTCGAGGTCGAGGTCGTCGATCACGCCGAGACCGCTGATGTGCAGCTCACGGAGCACCCCGCGATCCTAGACCGCGCCGCCGACGTTCCCGGGGAGGTCGAACTTGTCGCGGACGAGGTCGTGGAACGACGGCGCGTCCTCGCGCCGAACGAAGCGGGCGGGTGTCGGGGCGCGTTCGATCTGGACGCTGGAGCCGACCGGCAGCTCCAGGCTGTGCCGGCCATCCGCCGAGAGCAACCCCGGCTCCTCCCCCAACACCTGCAGGCGCACGCGTTGGTCGGGCGCGAGCACCAGCGACCGGTCGAACACCATGTGGGCCGCGATCGGCGTCACAACGATGCAGGGGACAGACGGCGAGACGATGGGGCCACCCGCGCTGAACGAGTACGCGGTCGAACCGGTCGGCGTCGCCGAGATGACCCCGTCGGCGGAGAACGTGGTCACGTACGCGTCGTCGACGAACACCGCGAGCCGGATCAGCCGGTGCCGGGCGCTCTTCTCGACGATGACCTCGTTGAGCGCCCATTGCGGCTCGAACGAGGAGCCTTCGGCGAGGACCGCGAGCCGCTCCTCGATCCGGGCCGAGCCGTCCAGCATTCCTTCGAGCACCTGTGTGGCCTGCTCGGGGTCGACCTCGGTGAGGAAGCCCATCCGGCCAACCTTGACGCCCAGCACGGGGATCGCCGACACGGAGGCGACCCTCGCCGCCCGCAGGAACGTGCCGTCGCCGCCGACCGACAGCACGAGATCGAGGCCGCGGGCGAACGCCCGCGCCACCTCTTCGTCCTCGGCGTCGTCACCCGGGATCGTGCGGGTCCGGACCGAGCGCTCCTCGAGCCACGCGCCGATCGCGCGCGCGGCCTCGGCCGCGGCCGGGCGAACGGGGTGGACGACGAACCCCGCGGCCTTCAACCCGACGCTGCCCTCGCCGGAGGACGTCACGAGGGAACCCCCGCGATCGCGCGGGCCTCCTCCAGCGCGCCCTCCACGTCGAGGACGACGGTCGCGGCCGAGCCCACCCTCGCACGCAGCGGGAACTCGATGTTGCCGGCCGGCCCCGGAAGCGGCGAGGCCATCACGGCGATCGGCGAGAGCCCGTGCTCGGAGCAGGCATCCGCGACGCCGAGGATCGCATGGCGCCAGGCGGCCGCGTCGCGGACGACGCCGCCCGAACCCACCCGCTCGCGACCGACCTCGAACTGCGGCTTGACCAGCAGGACCAGGTCGGCGTCGCCCGACGCGATCCCGGCGAGGGCCGGGATCGCGAGGCCGAGCGAGATGAAGGACAGATCGGCGACCACGATCCCGGGAGCGTACGGCAGGTCCTCGGGCCGCAAATCGCGCACGTTGGTCCGATCCAGGACCGTGACGCGCTCGTCGGTTCGCAGCGACCAGGCAAGCTGCCCGTAGCCGACGTCGACCGCCACGACGTGCGCCGCGCCCCGACGGAGCAGGCAGTCCGTGAAGCCGCCGGTGGACGCCCCCGCGTCCAGGCCGTCGCGACCCTGCACGTCGATCTCGAACCCTTCGAGCGCGGCCTCCAGTTTCTCGCCCGCGCGAGACACGAAGCGTCGGGGCTCTGCCACGAGTTCGAGCGGCTCGGCGGCGTCGACCAGGGTGGAGGGCTTGTTCGCCGGCAGCCCCGAAACCAGGACCAACCCATCGCGGACGGCGCTCTGCGCCTGGCTGCGGGTGGCGACGAGGCCGCGGCGCACGAGCTCGGCGTCGAGTCGCCGGCGCGCCACGGCGCCGGCGTCAGGCCTGCTCGCCCGGGGGACTCGACGTGGCGGGCTTCGCCGTGGACCGCTTCGCCGTGGACCGCTTGGTCGTCGACCGTTTGCGCGTCGGCTTCTTGCCCTGATCGCGCTCCAGCTCGCGCACGCGCTTTCGCAGCGCATCCACCTCGTCGCGAGACGCGACGCCGATCGTCTTCAGCTGCGACTTGACCTCCGTCTGCACCATCGAGGTGAGACGCTCCCTGTTCTTGTTCGACCACGCCAGCAGGTCCTTCGCTGCCTTGCTCACCTGGTCCCGGCCCTGGTTCTTCTTCAGCGACTTCGCGAGCTCCTGGGCCTTGGTGGGCGACAGCTTCCCGATCGCCGCCTCCATGTACTGGCGGACCTGTTCCAGCCCCACCGCCATCTCGATCACTCCTTTGTAGCTCGATCTCGGGCGCTCGGTCACGGGGGCGCCCCTCCCGGCGCCAGGATCCAGGATAGCGCCGAGGCCGCCCGCCTCCCCAGGATCCTCGAGCAGCGCGGAGACGTCCTCCGCGATCACCGTGGCTCGGATGCCGGTGCGCTCCACATCCTCGAGTCTCGAGACGCCGGTGAGCACGAGCATCGTGTCCCAACCCAGGCGCGCCGCTCCCTCGATGTCCGTGTCGAGTCGGTCCCCGACGACGAGCGGAATGCCGCCTCCCCCCCGCCGGCGACCGGCCTCGAACAGCGGGGGGAACGGCTTGCCCACGATCTCGGGCTCGGCGCCCGTCGTTGTCGTGATGACGGACAGGAGCGCGCCGGCACCCGGCCACAGCCCGTCGGCAGCGGGGTACGACCCGTCCGCGTTCGTCGCGACCAGTCGAGCTCCGCGCTGGACCAGCAGCGACGCGCGCTTGAGCGACCCGTACGTGGCGCCGCCATCGAAGCCGACCACGACCAGGTCCGCCTGCTCCGGCTCGCCCTCGAGGATCCGGATGCCGGCGTCGGTCAACGCCTCGCGAACGCCATCCTGGCCGATCACGAACGCACGCCCCCCTCCCCGTTCCGCGAGCAGCTCGGCGGTCGCGAGCGCGGAGGTGACCACCTCGGCCGGGTCCGCCTCGACCCCGATCGCTCGCAGCTTGTCGGCCACCTGACGTGGCGTCCGGGAGGAGTTGTTGGTCAGGAAGACGGGGCGGACGCCCCGTCGCCGGAGTTCGTGCATGGTGGGGGGCGCCTGGGGCACCGCCACATCCCCTCGGTACAGCACCCCGTCGAGATCGAACAGGATGCAGCCGTAGCGGTCGGCGAGCATCACCCCGCGAGGCGTTCGAGGGCGCGCTCGTAGTCCCCCGTCCCCGGACGCATGGCGATCGCGAGCTTGAGGTGGCCGATCGCCCTCGTGCGCTGCCCCGTGCGTTCGCACGCGAGCGCCAGCGCGAAGTGCGCGTAGTCGCTCGCCGGCTCGATCTGCACGACCTTGGCGAACTCGCGCCTCGCGCGAACGGTCCGGCCTGACATGTAGAGCGCGCGTCCGAGGGCCTCACGGATCGACGCCTTGTCGGGCTCGATCAGCTTGGCGCGCCCGAGGAGCATGGCGGCCTGGTGAGGATGCCCGTCGCGAAGGAACCCCATGCCGCGGGAGAACAGCTCATAGGCACTCTCCTCGGTCGGGTCGCCGCGGGCGCTGCTGTTATACATGGGGCATGTCCCTCGTCTCGCCCTTCGTCGGGCTGCTGTTCGACGGCTCGATCATCGGCTCGCACGACCTGGTCACGACCCCGCCCTACGACGTGATCTCCGACGATGAGCGGCGGCACTACCAGGAGGCGAGCCCGTACAACGTGATCCGCCTCGTCCTCGGACGTGGTGAAACCGGTGAGGGCGGAACGGTCGACAAGTATAGGCGGGCGGCGTCCGAACTCCAGACGTGGCGCGAGCGGGGTGCGCTCGTCCCGACCGGGCGCCCGTGCTTCTACCCGTACCAGATGCGGTTCTCGCTGCACGGGCAGCGCCGGGCGATCAGGGGCATGGTCTGCGCGGTGGAGCTCGAGGACCCGGGCGGCTCGATCGTGCCGCATGAGCGGACGATGCCCGGGCCGATCGAAGACCGCCTCCGGTTGATGCGCGCGGTCCGGACGAACCTGTCGAGCATCCACGCCGTGTTCCGGGGGCCGAGCGAGGCGTTCGCCGAGTTCCTGGACGACGCGATGGCGAGGGTACCCGCAGCGTCCACCACCGACGAGGCCGGGGTCGAGCACACGGTCTGGGTGAGCGAGCCGAACCCGAAGGTCGCGCCGTGGCTCGCGCCCGAGTCCCTGATGATCGCCGACGGCCATCATCGCTACGCGATGGCCCTGCGGTATCGGGACGAGATGCGCGCGGAGCACGGTCCGGGCCCGTGGGACCGCGTGATGATGTTCATCGCGGACGCGGCGCTGCAGGACCCCCCCGTGCTCCCGTTCCACCGGATCCAGACGAGTGGCCCGCACGAGGCGACCGGCACCCGGGTCCGCGATCTCGCCGAGGTCCTCGAGACCGTGAGCGACGAGAAGCTCGTCTACGGATCCGCGTCGCTCGAGGACGGGATCCTCGTCCACCGCATCGGGGAGCTCGCCGGCACGCCGCCCGCGGTGTGCGCGCTCCACGAGCGGGTCCTGGAGCGCGTCGACGCGAAGCTCCGATTCACGCCCGACGCGGTCGAGGCCGAGGACGCCGTTCGTGACCGGGAAGCCGTCGCCGCGTACTTCCTGCCACCGACCGACGCCGCGCGGATCCGCGACGTGATCGACCGGGGCGAACGGCTGCCCCGCAAGTCGACGTTCTTCTGGCCCAAGCCCCGCACGGGCCTGGTGCTCCGGCCGCTCGACCTCGACGCGACCGAGTGACCTCCGACCTCAGTCGGCCGGCTGGACCGGCTCGAGCTTCTTGATGCCGGCGGCGACCACCTCGGTGAGGCTGCGAGCGCCTGCTCCGCTCCGATAGAAGCGACGGACGAGCTGGCCGTACACCAGGACGTCGTCGCCCTTGGCGATCGGCTTCAGGACCCGCTTGCCCACGTCCTTGTGCCAGACCGCGACGGGGAGAGGGAGGAGACGCTTCCCCGCTTCCGGAACGGAGAGCCGGAGCTCGGTGACCTCGTCGCCCGACGGCATCCGCCGTTCGACCGGGTCGGCGGCCACGGTGCCGGCGAGCACGACGACGTTGACCGTCACCATCCAACTCCCCCCTTCGCGTCGGACCGTAGCACCGCCCGACGACACGCCACGTAGACTCGCGACGTGGAGCCGGTCGTGTTCGAGGTCGCGCGAGGGATCACCGCGATCGACA
>JBKPRY010000190.1:0-3222 GCA_046734755.1 Actinomycetota bacterium
TTGAGGGAAAAGGAGGACAACCTCCTCGGCGAGGACGTGCGCGAGGGGCTGATCGCGATCGTGAGCGTCCGCCTGCGCGAGCCGCAGTTCGAGGGCCAGACCAAGACCAAGCTTGGCAACACGACGATGCGCTCGCTCGTCGAAACGACCGTGAACGAGCACCTCATGACGTGGCTCCAGGAGCACCCGGGCGACGCCAAGCGGATCGTCACGAAGTCCTCGCAGGCCGCGAAGGCGCGACTGGCGGCCAAGCAGGCCCGCGACCTGACGCGGCGCAAGTCGTTCCTTGAGGGCGGCGGGCTGCCCGGCAAACTGGCCGACTGCCAGCTGACCGACCCGAGCGCCACCGAGCTGTTCATCGTGGAGGGCGACTCGGCGGGCGGTTCGGCCAAGCAGGCCCGCGACCCGGCGACCCAGGCGATCCTGCCGATCCGGGGCAAGATCCTGAACGTCGAGAAGTCGCGGCTCCACAAGATCCTCGAGAACGCCGAGATCCAGGCGCTGATCACTGCGATCGGCACGGGTGTGGGGGACGAGGAGTTCGACGTCGCGAAGACCCGCTACCACAAGATCGTGCTGATGGCGGACGCCGATGTGGACGGCGCGCACATCCAGACCCTGCTGCTGACGTTCCTGTTCCGGTACATGCGTGAGCTGATCGACGCCGGCTACGTGTACCTGGCCAAGCCGCCCCTGTACCTGCTGAAGGAGGGCAAGCAGGAGCTGTACTTCTATACGGAGCGCGAGTGGGACGCCTACCGCAAGGACGTCGACGGCCAGCGCAAGCTGGAGCCGCAGCGATTCAAGGGCCTGGGCGAGATGGACGCGGCGCAGCTGTGGGAGACGACGATGAACCCGGAGCAGCGCACGCTGCTGCGCGTCACGCTCGAGGACGCGGCCACGGCGGACCGGCTGTTCGGCATCCTCATGGGTGAGGACGTCGCCTCGCGCAAGGAGTGGATCGAGGACAACGCGGCCGACGTGCAGAACCTGGACGTCTAGGTCCGAACGATCGGGGAGGGGTCGGTGGCACAGGAGTCCATGCTCGGCGGGCGGGTCGAGGACGTCCAGCTCGAGGACCAGATCCAGATCTCGTACCTGGACTACTCGATGTCCGTCATCGTGGGGCGTGCGCTGCCCGACGTCCGCGACGGGCTGAAGCCTGTCCATCGTCGGATCCTGTGGTCGATGTTCGAACAGGGCCTGCGTCCGGACCGCCCGTACCGTAAGTCGGCCAACGTGGTCGGTGGCGTGATGAGCAAGTACCACCCGCACGGCGACCTGGCGATCTACGACGCGTTGGTCCGGATGGCGCAGGACTTCTCGCTGCGCGCCCCCATCGTCGACGGTCACGGGAACTTCGGGTCGGTCGACGGCGACCCACCGGCGGCGCAGCGTTACACCGAGGCACGGCTCGCGCCGATCGCCCTCGAGCTGCTCCGCGACATCGAGGCCGAGACCGTCGACTTCGTCCCCAACTACGACGGCTACGAGCAGCAGCCGGTCGTGCTCCCGGCGCGCTTTCCCAACCTGCTCGTGAACGGCTCGGGCGGCATCGCGGTCGGGATGGCGACGAACATCCCGCCGCACAACCTCGGCGAGGTGATCGACGCGGTCGTGCACTTCATCGACCACCCCGAGGCCAAGCCGAGGGACCTGATGAAGTTCGTCAAGGGTCCGGACTTCCCGACCGGCGCGATCGTCATGGGCCGCGACGGGATCAAGGAGGCGTACGAGACGGGCCGGGGCTCGATCAAGGTCCGGGCGGTGTGTTCGATCGAGGAGGCCTCGAACGGCCGACAGCGGATCGTCGTGACCGAGCTGCCCTACCAGGTCAACAAGGCTCGGCTCGCCGAGAAGATCGCGGACCTCGTTCGCGGCGGGCGGCTCAGGGACGTCGCGGACGTGAAAGACCATTCGAGCGGCCGCGAGGGCATGCGCCTGGTCGTCGAGCTCAAGCGCGGGGCCAACCCACAGGTCGTCCTGAACCAGCTCTACAAGCACACGCAGCTGCAGGACACCTTCGGCGTGATCATGCTCTCGCTCGTCGACGGCGTGCCCCGAACGCTGAACCTCGCCGAGATGGTCGGTTACTACGTCGATCACCAGATCGACGTCGTGACCCGGCGCACGCGCTACGAGCTGAAGAAGGCGGAGGAACGCGACCACATCGTCAAGGGCCTGCTGATCGCGCTCGACAACCTCGACGCGGTCATCAAGGTGATCCGTGGTTCGCAGGACGCCGAGGAGGCGCGCGGCAAGCTGATGTCGCAGTTCAAGCTCAGCGAGGTGCAGGCGAACCACATCCTGGACATGCCGCTCCGACGCCTCACCCGGCTGGCCAGGACGGAGCTCGAGCAGGAGCACAAGGACCTGCTCGCGCGGATCCGTCACCTGAAGGGTCTGCTCAAGGATCCGAAGAAGATCCGTGCCGTCATCACCGACGAGCTGGTCGAGATCAAGAAGAAGTTCGCGAATCCCCGGCGTACGCAGCTCAAGGCCGACGAGGGCGACCTCGACGTGCAGGATCTGATCGCCGAGGAAGACGTGGTCATCACCGTCTCGCGCGCGGGCTACGTGAAGCGCCAGCCCATCGAGAACTTCCGCCGGCAGGGGCGGGGCGGCAGAGGCATCCGCGGCGCGAACCTCAAGGAAGAGGACGTGATCAACGACGTCTTCACGACGACGACGCACAACTGGCTTCTGTTCTTCACCAGCAAGGGGAAGGTCTACCGCGTGAAGGTCCACGAGGTGCCAGAGTCCGGACGGACCGCGCGAGGAACCTACGCGGCGAACCTGCCCGGGGTCTCGATCACAGGGGACGAGAAGGTCCAGGCCGTGATCGACCTCAAGGAGTACGAGGGGGGCCGGTACCTCCTGTTCGCCACCCGCAAGGGGATGGTGAAGAAGACGACGCTGCCCGAGTACGACTCGCCGCGGACCGGGCTCGCCGCGATCAACCTGAGGCCCGGCGACGAGCTGATCGACGTCCGTCTGACCGACGGCCAGGACGACGTGATCCTGGTCTCCCGCACGGGCCAGGCGATCCGGTTCAAGGAGAGCCTCGTGCGACCGATGGGCCGGCAGACCGCGGGTGTGATCGGGATGCGCCTGGCCCCCAACGACGAGGTGATCGTCCTCGGCGTCGCATCGCAGGGCGAGGAGCTGATCAGCGTCACGCACCAGGGGTACGGCAAGCGGACGCCCCTCAAGGACTACCCG
>JBKPRY010000191.1:0-2011 GCA_046734755.1 Actinomycetota bacterium
GTCCTCGTCGGTCCCCGATCAGGCCGTGCCCCGGCTCCGAGCCTCGGGGGGCAAGGCAGTCCCCGAGGCCAAGATCAAGGAGGCCGTCGAGGAACCACTTCCCACGTCGCGGCCGAGGAAGAGGAAGGAGGTCCTCGAGCCCGAGACGCCGCCGGCCGCTCCCAAGCCGGCCCCGGTCGCCGAGCCCGAACCCCCGACGCCTGCGGCCGAGGCCGCTCCCAGCGTCGAACCCCCGCCGGCCCCCGAACCAGCGGGCCCCTCGTTGCCGGTGTTGAAGCTCGTCCACGGGTCGACCCCTCAGGACGTCGCGGACAAGACGGGCCGAGGCGTCGCCGAGGTCGTGAAGATCCTCTTCTCACTGGGTGACATGGCGACGGCGTCGCAGTCGTTGTCCGACGACGCGCTCGGTCTGCTCGCCCCCGAGCTCGGGTACGAGGCCGAGATCGTCGGGGTCGAAGAGGAGGAGGAGCCGGACGAGGAGGTCGACGAGAGCCGGCTCGAGCCCAGGGCGCCCGTCGTCACGATCATGGGCCACGTCGACCACGGGAAGACCCTGCTGCTCGATGCCATCCGGCGCACCGACGTCGTCTCCCAGGAGTTCGGCGGTATCACGCAGCACATCGGCGCGTACCAGGTGCACACGAACGGACGCGAGGTCACCTTCATCGACACACCGGGGCACGAGGCGTTCACGGCGATGCGTGCCCGTGGCGCGCAGGTGACGGACATCGCCGTCCTCGTGGTCGCCGCCGACGACGGTGTGAAGCCGCAGACGATCGAGGCGCTCGACCACGCGAGGGCCGCCGGCGTCCAGGTCCTCGTCGCCGTGAACAAGATCGACAAGCCGGAGGCGGACCCCACTCGCGTGCGGCAACAGCTCGTGGAGCAGGGGCTCGTCCCGTCGGAGTGGGGCGGGACGGTCGAGTTCGTCGATGTCTCCGCCAAGGCGCGGACCAACCTGGACAACCTGCTCGACACGATCCTGCTCGTGGCCGATCTCGAGGAGCTGAAGGGGGACCCGGTCGGTCGCGCCCGTGGCGTCGTGCTCGAGGCGCACCTGGACAAGGGCCGCGGGCCGGTCGCGAGCGTGCTCGTCCAGCGAGGCACGCTCGACGTCGGCGACACGGTCGTCTCGGGCACGTCGTGGGCGAGGATCCGCGCGATGCTCGACGAGAATGGGCAGCAGGTGAAGCAGGCCGGTCCCAGCAAGCCGGTGCAGATCCTCGGCTGGTCCGCGACCCCCAACGCGGGCGACGACATCCGCGAGGTCGAAGACGAACGCGCGGCGCGCCACATCGTCCAGGAACGCGAGGCCAAGTTCCGTGCGGCCGAGTTGGTGACGGCGCGCCCGCCGACCCTGCAGGAACTGATGGCGCAGGCCGAACGGGACGAGGTGCCCGAGCTGAACCTGATCGTGAAGGCAGACGTGCAGGGCTCGATCGGGGCGCTCGTCGACGCGCTCGCCAAGCTGCCGCAGGACGAGGTGCGGATCAACGTGATCCGGAGCGCCGCCGGCGCGATCACCGAGAGCGACATCAACCTGGCGCTGACGTCCAGGGCGATCGTCGTCGGGTTCAACGTCCGTCCCGACGTGCAGGCGCGCGACCTGGCCGAGAAGGAAGGCGTCGACGTCCGGCTGTACCGGGTGATCTACGACGCGATCGACGACATCCGCAGCGCCCTGGGCGGGATGCTCAAGCCCGAAGAGCGCGAGACGCAGCTCGGGCGGGCCGAGGTCCGTGCCGTGTTCCGCGTCCCGAAGGTGGGCCTGGTCGCAGGCTCGTACGTCCTGGAGGGCACGATCATCCGGAACGCGCGTGCCCGAGTCATCCGCGACGGCGTCGTTGCGTACGACGGGCGGATCGGCTCCCTCCGCCGCTTCAAGGACGACGTCCGCGAGGTGAGCGAGGGGTTCGAGTGCGGTATCGGGATCGCGAACTTCAACGACGTCAAGGAAGGCGACATCATCGAGGCGTACGAGGTCCGAGAGGTCGCCCGAGAGCTGTAGGGA
>JBKPRY010000192.1:0-5904 GCA_046734755.1 Actinomycetota bacterium
CCGCCTGGTCGTGCACCCACACGACGCGGCCGTCCTTCGCGATCATCCGGTACTCGACGTCGTACGTGCCGTTCGTCTGCTCGGCGAGCATCGACGCCCCGAGGATCCGTTCGCGATCGTCGGGGTGGACCAGCTCGGGCCACAGGGGGATGTCGCGGGTCAGCTCGTCCGGGGTGTATCCGAGTAGGGCCTCGACCTGCGGGCTGAAGTACGCGCTCGTGTGGTCGGGCCGGTGTGGGTCGATGTACGTCACGACCGGCGTCTGTTCCACGAGCGCCCGGTAGCGCTGCTCCGCCTCCTGGAGCCGTTCGAGCGTGGCCGGCCGGTCCACCGTCTCGTGCATCACGCCCTGCCAGTAGAGCGGGGCGCCATCCTCGTCGCGCACCAGCACGGCCTCGTCGTGGATCCATACGATCCGGCCGTCCTTAGCGAACATCCGGTAGTCGGCGCTGTACGGCGCTCCGGTCGGTACGACGGCCTGGTAGGCGGCCCGCATCGCCGGCACGTCGTCGGGGTGCAGGCGCTCGACCCACCTAGAGGGATCGGCCAGCCACTCCTCGACCGTGTAGCCGAGGACACGTTCCACCCCCGGGCTGACGTAGAGGAACGGCCCTGGCCCCTCGATCCGCGGATCCGCGTCCTCGAGGTAGACCATGCCGGGGAGGTCGCGAAGCAACGCCCGGAGGCGTTCGAGTTCGTCCTCGGGCTCGTCACCCGTAAGCAGCCGGCCCCGCTCGGCGCGCGTCATCGTGAAGGGATCGTAGTCCGGTCGCGGGGCGATCTCAGCACCTGCGGCACGGGTGCTATGAGCCCCGGAGGACGAGCCCCCGGTAGCCGTCCACGAAGCCTGCCGTGCGCAGATCCTCCGCGAACGCGGACCCGGCGGCCGGCTGACCGTCGATCTTCGAGAGCTCGATCCGGCGCAGCCGGCCGTCCTTGACCAGCGTGGCGAGGGCGTCGATCCACCCGCCGTCACCGCCGGCCGCGAACGTGAGCATGGTCCGAGCGCCGCGCTCCAGGAACGCCGCCGGCTCGCCGCTCGCGAGCACGACGTACGCCCCCGCGGTCCGCGAGGGTCGCCCGCTGCCACGCCCGGTTCCTGGCGGCCAGGGGAGGGCCGCCCCGTACGGCTGGGCCGGGTCCGCCGCGGGCAGCGCGAGGACGGACGGCTCCCGCGGGGCCTCGCGGAGGTCACGGATCCGCTCGACCGCGCCCGGAAGCGCGAACTGCGCCGCGCCGAGACCGTCGACGAAGTAGCCGCGCCGGACCTTGCCCGACTCCTCGAGCGCCCGCAGCACCGCGTAGACGCCGGCGAACCCGCCCGGCGCGCCTTCGGCCAGGACCGCCTCGCGCGTGAGCACCCCGTGGCGTTCGAGGAGCTGCATCGCTCGCGCATGCGCGGCCTCGGTGGGAGACGGCTCCGGCTCGAGCAGCGTTCGGACGAGCGACCACCTGCCCGCCGCCGAGGGGGGTCCGGCGCGCCGGAGGGTTCCCGGCCGGGGCTTGGCGCCGGAGCGGGCGGCCCTCGTCGGGCGGCGGACCAGGAAGGCACGCATCGGCGCGATCGTGTCGTTGGTGACCTCGCCTGCCCAGACCAGGTCCCACAGGGCGGCGAGCACGATCCGTTCGTCGGGGATGCCTCCCGCGTCGAGCAGCTCGGGCCAGAAGCTCGCGCCTCGTTGGCGCAGGTGGTCGCGGATCGCGTCGTGGGCCGGCCCCCCCGGTGGAGTCTCGGGGAGCGGCGGCGCGACGAGCCGGAGGGTTTCGCGGAACCCAAGCGCGATCCTTCCGTCGTCGGCCCCGATCCCGCCGGCGCCCATCCAGACGACGTCGCCGCTCGCGCACAGCGCGTCGAGATCGGCCGGGCGATAGCCCCGCACGCGCGATCGCAGGACCTCGGACTCGACGATCGAGGCCGGGATCGAGGCGCCCTGCAGCTGCGCGATCGCATCGACGAGCGCGGTCGGGCCGTGCCGGGGGCTCGAGGCGGCCTGCCACTCGGGAACGAACCTCCCGAGGGCGGGCGCCTCGACCGGTTCGACCTCCTTGCGCAGCGCGGCGAGCGAACGCCGGCGGATCGAGCGCAGCACGTCGGCGTCGCACCACTCGCGTTCGAGACCGCCGGGCCGGAACTCGCCACGGACCACCCGCCCCTGCGCCTCGAGCGAGGCGACGGCTCCGGCGACCCGGTCCTCGCCGATGCCGAACCGCGCCGCTACTTCGGCGGTCCCGAACGGCCCGTGGGTCCGGGCGAACCGGGCGACGAGCCCTTCGAGCGGCGCGGGCGTCGCCTCCGTGAAGACGCCGGGGACGCCGAGCGGGAGCGACGCGCCGAGCGCGTCCCGGTAGCGCCCCGCGTCCTCGATGGCGACATACCGGTCCTCCCCGCCGACCCGCATGCGGATCGCGCGCCCGTCGCGTTCGAGATCGTCGAGCCACCCGGACGGATCCGCGTTCGAGCGCGCCGAGACCTCGTGCGTGCTCAGGTGTCCGAGCCGCCGGAGCAGGTCGTGCACGTCGTCGGCGTTTCGAGCGCGACGGCCCTCGGCCAGGTGCTGCAGCTCGAGCTCGAGCTCGGCGAGCGCGATCGGGTCGATCAGCTCGCGCAGGTCCTCCGCGCCGAGGAGCTCGCGCAAGAGCTCCCGATCGAGCGAGAGCGCGGCGGCACGCCGCTCGGCCATCGGTGCGTCCGCCTCGTACATGTAGACCGAGACCCAGCGGAACAACAGGGACTGCGCGAATGGCGACGATCGCGGGGTGTCGACCGGGACCACGTGGATCCGTCTCGCTCGAACGCCGCCGAGCACCTCCCGCAGTCCGGGCACGTCGAACACGTCGCGCAAGACCTCTCGCGTGGCTTCGAGCAAGATGGGGAACGTTGGGTGTCGCGAGGCGACCTCGAGCAGGTCCGCGCCGCGCTGCCGCTGCTGCCACAGCGGCGTCCGTCGCCCCGGCGTCCGGCGGGGGAGCAGGAGGGCGCGGGCGGCCGCCTCCCGGAACGTCGTCGTGAACAGGGCGGTCCCGGGGAGGCGGGCGACCACGAGCTCCTCGATCTCGTCGGGGTCGAACAGCAGGTCCTCGACCGGGATCCGCTCCTGGGACTCGGGCAGGCGGATCGCGATGCCGTCGTCGCTCCACAGCACCTGGACGTCCAGACCGTAGCGTTCGGCAAGCCGGCCCTCGATCGCCATCGCCCACGGTGCGTGCACCCGCTCGCCGAACGGCGACAGCACGCAGACACGCCAGTCGCCGATCTCGTCGGGGAAGCGCTCGACCACGATCGTTCGGTCGTCGGGGACCGCGCCGGTCGCCTCCCGCTGATCGTCGAGGTAGGCCGTGAGGTTCTCGGCGGCGAGCTCGTCCAATCCGAACTCGATCCGCAGACGCCCGATGGCGGCGTCGTGCTCCGACGACGAGAGCTCGCGGGTGACGGCGCCGATCGCCCGTCCGAGCTCGAGCGGCCGCCCCGGCTTGTCGCCGTGCCAGAAGGGCATCTTGCCCGGCTCGCCCGGCGCCGGCGAGACCACGACGCGGTCGAGCGTGATGTCCTCGATCCGCCATGACGACGCGCCGAGCATGAACACCTCACCGCGCCGGCTCTCGTACACCATCTCCTCGTCGAGCTCGCCCACGCGGCGACCGTCGACGGTGAACACGCCGAAGAGCCCTCGATCGGGGATCGTCCCGCCGGAGGCGATTGCCAGCCTGCCGGCGCCCTCGCGTCCCCGCAGCGTATCCGTCCGTCGGTCCCAGACGATCCGCGGCCGGAGCTCGGTGAACTCGTCGGACGGGTAGCGACCCGCCAGCAGGTCGAGAACGTTGCGGAGCAAGTCGTCCGAGAGCTCTTCGAAGTTCGCCGCGCGACGCAGCACGCGGCCGAGATCCCCGACGTGCCACTCGTCCATCGCGCACATCGCGACGATCTGCTGCGCGACCACGTCGAGCGGGTTCCGCGGGTAGTGCGTCTCCTCGATCGCCCCCTGGAGCATCCGTTGCACGACGACCGTCGCTTCGAGCAGGTCGCCGCGGAACTTGGGGAAAACCTTGCCACGGCTCGGTTCGCCCACCTGATGGCCGGCGCGACCGATCCGCTGGAGGCCGCGCGCGACCGAGCCCGGCGACTCCACCTGGATCACGAGATCGACCGCGCCCATGTCGATCCCAAGCTCGAGCGAGCTCGTCGCGACGATCGCCTTCAGGGTCCCGCGTTTGAGCTGGTCCTCGATCTGCAGCCGCTGCTCACGCGCGATCGAGCCGTGATGGGCCCGGGCGAGCTCCTCGGCGGCGAGCTCGTTCAGGCGCGCGGCGAGCCGTTCCGCCAGTCGCCGGGCGTTCACGAACACGATCGTCGAGCGGTGCGCCCGGATCAGCTCGAGCACCTGCGGATGGATCGCCGGCCAGATCGACGCCTGGGGCGGCGCGGTGCCGGGCGTCGCCGGCCCGAGCATGGGTGGCATCCGCTGCGGCGTCTCCGCGACGTCCGAGAGGTCCGCCATGTCCTCCACCGGCACGACGACCTCGACCTCCATCGGCTTGCGGAGCCCGGCGTCCACGATCGTCACGGGACGCGGGCCGCTCGAGGTCTGTCCGCCCAGGAACCGCGCGATCTCCTCGAGCGGGCGCTGGGTCGCGGACAGTCCGATCCGCTGTGGAGACTCGTGCGCGATCTCCTCGAGGCGTTCCAGGGAAAGCGCGAGGTGCGCGCCGCGCTTGGAACCGGCCATCGCGTGGATCTCGTCGACGATCACCCAGCGGACACTCCGCAGGAGCTCGCGCGCCTGCGACGTGAGCATCAGGTAGAGCGACTCGGGGGTCGTGATGAGGACGTCGGGAGGCCGCGTCTGGATGCGACGGCGTTCGGCAGCGGTGGTGTCGCCGGTGCGCATCGCGACGCGTGGTTCGTGCACGTGCTCGCCGAGCCGCTCCGCCGCGAGGCCGATGCCGACCAGCGGCGTCCGCAGGTTCTTCTCGATGTCGACCGCGAGCGCTCGCAACGGCGAGATGTACAGGACGCGGCATCGGCGATCGGTGGGCGGGGGTGGTTCGATCATCACGCGGTCGAGCGCCCACAGGAACGCCGCCAGCGTCTTCCCCGAGCCGGTGGGCGCCAGGATCAGACTGTGCCGGCCGCCGGCGATCGCGGGCCATCCCTGCGCCTGCGCGGCGGTGGGCGCCTCGAACGTGCTCTCGAACCACGCTCGGACGGCGGGGGAGAACCCCTCCAGGCTCACCGTCCCACCGTACCGCGAACGCACGACACGGCCTGGGGCGGGGTGGGCTCCGCCGGTAGGATGCCCGGCGATGCAACGCGGCCGCACCGGACTCGCGCTCGTTCCGCTCGCCCTTTGGCTCGCCGTCCCCCTCGCGGCTCTCGGCCAGACCGAGCGGGGAACGGCCGAGCCGCGGGACCAGATCGTCCTGTCCGGAGACGTCCAGGTGCGGCGCGGCCAGGAGGTCGGCGAGGTCGTCGTCCTCGATGGGACGGCGATGGTGGCCGGGGTCGTCCGCGGCGACGTGGTCGTGCTCGACGGGCGGATCGACGTCACCGGACAGGTCAGCGGCGCCGTCGTGAGCGTGGGCGGTTCCGTCGCGCTCGGACCGAGCTCGCGCGTGCTGGGTGACGTGCTCGCGCACGAGCGCGTCGTGGCGGCACCGGGCGCCCGGGTGGACGGCGAGGTTCGCGAGGGCGTGACGTTCACGTTCCGAACTCCGATCGAGGCGCTCGGCGCCTTCGCACCTTGGTTGGCGGTGTGGTCCTCGGTGCTCGCCCTCGGACTGCTGCTCCTGCTCGGTGGCCCGAGGGCTGCGGACGCGGTCTCTTCCGCGGCGCACGACTCCCCGTGGGCCTGCGTCGGGTGGGGGTTCGCGGTGTTCCTCGCGCTCCCGCTCGCGGGCGCGATCGGC
>JBKPRY010000193.1:0-7969 GCA_046734755.1 Actinomycetota bacterium
GTCCTCGACGGCGCGGGACAGCACCTGCGGGGCGAGCCCTCGCGCCTCGAACTCCTCTCGGAACATCCGAGCGGGGAGCACGTCGGCGACGTACTGGTCGCCGGCGATCACGTTCAGCCCGATCCCGCTGGCGTTGACCGCGAGGATGAGCCTGCCTCGGGTCCTCGCCCTCGCCACAATGGGCGCGAGCAGGCGATGGAGGAACCCCGCGTGCTCCACGACCGCGGCGAACGAGAGCGCGCCGAGCACCAGCCACACCGTGGTGAGGAGGCTCGCCATCCCGCCTCGGGAGAAGAGCTGGTCGATCGCCTCGTTGCCCGTGTTGCTCACGAAGCCCGTTGCCATCGAGCCGTAGACCGCCTTGGCTCCCGTGGCCACGGGTCCCAGGCTCGGATCGTCCACGAAGGCCTGGACCGCGGTCCATTGCGTGAAGCACGCGAGGATGCCGGCGAACAGCGCCGACCCCAGGATCGATAGGAACGGGGGGAACTTCCGGATCGAGAACACCACGAGCAATAGGAGCGGAAGCAGGTTGAGCGCGGAGATGTTGAACGCGCCCTCGAGCGCCTTCTGCGCCGCTTCGGTGCTCGCGGCGCCACTCGGCTCCGCGTTCAGCCCGATGATCAGGAACAGGACCAGGCTGATCCCCATCGCCGGGCCCGCCGTCCAGAACATGTTCCTGACGTGCTGCGCGACCGTGAGACCGCCGCCGACGAGCTTGGGGACGAGGATCGTGGTCTCGGAGAGCGGCGTCATCTTGTCGCCGAAGTACGCTCCGCAGATCACCGCCCCGGCCGCGATGTTCTCGGACAGGCCGAGGACGTTCGCCATGCCGACGAACGCCACCCCCAGCGTGCCGGCCGTGGTCCACGAGCTCCCGGTGATCATGCCGACCAGCGCGCAGATGGCGGCGGAGGCGACGTAGAACCACGTCGGGGACAGCAGGCCGATCCCGTAGTGGACGACGGTCGGGATCGTGCCGGCCATGTTCCACGTGCCGATCAACGCGCCGACGGCCAGAAGGATGAACACCGCACCCATCGCCGAGGTAACCCCGCCCACCGCCGCATCCGCGATCGCCGCCACCGTGTACCCGTTCTTGAACGCGATCAGGCTCGCGAACGCCGCGCTGACGAACAGCGCGACCTGCAACGGCCCGTCGGTCGCCGCAACGCCGAACAGCACGATCGACGTCGCGATCAGCACGATGAGCACGACGATCGGCAGGAGCGCGTCGACCAGGCTCGGCGGCCTGGGTTGGCGACCCTCCCGCGCCAACGGTTCCTCAGGCACGGCCGTCGATCATTCCCCGATCGCCAGGACGGTGGCCCCGATCGATCCCTCCCCCGTCTCGTCGCCGCGGCGGTGATCGGGACCGCGAGCGAACGCGATCAGGCCGATCACAAGCAGCGCGACGAGAACCACCATGATCCACCTAGGCCCATCGCTCATCTCGACCCCCTTTAGAGCGGGTCGCGGAGGAGCGGACAGGTCATGCAGTGTCCGCCGCCGCGACCCTTCCCGAGTTCGAACCCCTCGATCGTGATGACCTCGACGCCGGCCTCACGCATCTTGGAGATCGTGTAGGTGTTCCGCTCGTACGCGACCACGACTCCGGGCTCGAGCGCGACGACGTTGTTCCCGTCGTCCCACTGCTCGCGCTCCTGCTGGTACGCGTCGCCCCCGGTCTCGACGATGCGGAGTTTCTTCACCCCGAGCGCGTCCGCCACGGCGGGCAGGAACCCCTCCTCTTCCGTGACATGGAAACGACCTTCCGAGGCCCCCGGTCGAAGACTGATGGCCCGGACCTGGTCCACCACCCGAGGGTATGCCGTGGCCTTGTCGCGGTCCAGCAGGGTGAAGACCGTATCGAGGTGCATGTGTGCGCGATCCTTCGTCATCACGGCGGCGATCACACGCTCCGCGGCACCCTTGGCGAACAGTGCCCTCGCGATCTGCTCGATCATCCTGGCCTGGGTCCGCTCGCTCAGTCCGATCAGCACCGTCCCGTTCCCGATGGGCTGGACGTCCCCGCCTTCGAGCGAGGCCCGTCCGAAGTCGGCGGCCTGGAACTTCCCATCGTCGCCGAGCTCCGGGTACCAGTACTCGAAGTCCTTGCCTTGGAACATTGGGTGGTACCGATAGATCGCGGCGACGTTGTAGGCCTCGAGCCTTCGGGCGGGCCAGTACATCGGGTTGATGGAGACGCCGCCGTAGATCCAGCAGGACGAGTCGCGCGTGAACAGCGTGTTGGGCAGCGGCGGGAGGACGAAGGTGCTCGTGTCGTCGAGCGCCGCCGCCGGCAGCGAGAACTCCCTGAACTTTCCGAGGTCGATCCCCGCTTCGGCGACGGTCAGGCCACCGATCAGGTGGTCCGCGAGATCGTCCGGCTTCAAGTTCGACAGCGTGCTCCGGACCTCGTCGACGAGCGACACGCCGACCGTGTACTCCGATGCCGCGACCTCGATCAACCTGCGACGCCCTTCGTCGCTCGCGGCCAGCGCTTCGGACAGCAGGTCCCGGAACAGGAAAACCTCGACGCCGCGCTCCCGCATCTTCTCGACGAACCGATCGTGCTCGTACTGCGCGCGCTCGACCCAGAGCACGTCGTCGAACAGCAGCTCGTCGTGGTTCGAGGGGGTCAGACGCTGGAGGCTGAGCTCGGGCCGGTGGACCATGACCTTGCGCAGCTTGCCCACTTCCGAGTTGGCACCGAAGTCCGCCATCATCCCTCCGTTCCGTCGGCGCTCACGAGGGCACCACCTGGGTCCCCGCAGTGCCGTCCACGATCTGCTCGATCTGCTCCAGGCTCCCGATCGCCGCCCGCTTGCCCGTGGCGTCGACGAATCGCATCGCCGCATCGACCTTCGGGCCCATCGACCCGGCGGCGAAGGAGGATGCGCGAAGCTCCCCCGGCGTCACCCGCTCGAGGCGTCGCTGCTCCGGGGTGCCCCAATCTGCGTACACGCCGTCCACGTCGGTCGCCATGACATACAGCTCGGCCTCGACTTCCCGGGCGAGCAGCTCGCTCGCGAGATCCTTGTCGATCACGGCCTCGACGCCGACGAGGGTCCGCTCCGCGCCCGGGTCGTACATCGTGGGGATCCCGCCGCCGCCCGCGCAGATCACGACCACGTCCTTGTTCAGGAGCCACCGGATCGGGCGGATCTCGAAGATGCGTTTGGGTTCGGGCGAGGGCACCACTCGGCGCCACCGGTCGCCGTCCTGCTTGAAGACCCATCCCTTCTCGTCCGCGAGACCGTCGGCCTCGGCCTTGTCGTAGACGGGACCCACGAACTTGGTCGGGTCGCCGAACGCCGGATCGGCCGGGTCCACCTCGATCATCGTGAGGACGGTCGCGAACGGTGCCTCGACCGGCAGGAGGTTGCCGAGCTCCTGCTCCAGGACGTAGCCGATCATGCCCTCGGTCTGCGCGCCCAGGACGTCGAGCGGATAGGCCTCGACCTCCTCGTACGCGGCGCCCTGCAGCGCGAGGAGTCCGACCTGCGGACCGTTGCCGTGAGACAGTACGAGTTGGTGATTGCGGGCCACCGCCGCCAGCGCCGGCGCCGCCGAACGCACGTTGGCCCGCTGCACCTCCGCCGTCATCGGCTCGCCGCGCTTCAGCAGGGCGTTGCCGCCCAGTGCCACCACGACCCGCACGTCAGTCGCCCAACGTGGACACCATCACGGCCTTGATCGTGTGCATCCTATTCTCGGCCTGGTCGAAGACGATCGAGTGCTCGGACTCGAACACCTCGTCGGTGACCTCCATGCCGTCGAGGCCGTACTTCTCGAAGATTTCCTCGCCGACCTTTGTCTCACGGTTGTGGAACGCCGGGAGGCAATGCAGGAACCTCACCTTGGGATTGCCCGTTCGCTTGATCACATCGCCATTGACCTGGTACGGCTTCAGGAGCTTGATCCGCTCCTCCCAAACGCCGGGGTCCTCCCCCATCGAGACCCACACGTCCGTGTAGAGGTAGTCCACGCCCTTGACCCCCTCGCCGACGTCGGCGGTCAGGGTCAGCCTGGCCCCGGTCTCCTCGGCGATCGCGCGGCACGTCCGGACGAGCTCCTCCTCGGGCCACAGGTGCTCCGGCGCGCACAACCGGACGTCCATGCCGAACTTGCATCCCGCGGTCATCAGCGAGTTCCCCATGTTGTTGCGGGCGTCGCCCAGGTAGCAGTAGGCGATCTCGCCCAGATGCTTGTCCGAGTGCTCGGTCATCGTGAGGATGTCCGCCAGGGTCTGCGTCGGATGGAACTCGTTGGTCAGGCCGTTCCACACCGGGACGCCGGCGTGCTCGGCGAGGATCTCCACGGTCTCCTGCGCGAACCCACGGTACTCGATGCCGTCGAACGTCCTGCCTAAGACCCGAGCCGTGTCCTTCATCGACTCCTTGTGACCGATCTGTGAACCGCCCGGCTCCAGGTATGTGACCTCGGCGCCCTGGTCGTGCGCCGCGACCTCGAACGCCGTCCGTGTTCGCGTGGAGGTCTTCTCGAAGATCAGCGCGATGTTCTTGCCGGCCAGGTGCTGCCGTTCGTACCCCCCGTACTTCGCCGCCTTCAGGTCGGCCGAGAGCTTCAAGAGGAATCGCAGCTCGTCGGGTGTGAAGTCGAGCTCCTTGAGGAAGCTCCGGTTCCGAAGGTTGAACGCCATGCTCTCCTCCTCCCTCTCACGCAACCGCGATCGCGCCGCGGTCCGCGCGAACCGCCGTCCGGGCGCGCCGCCGGATGAAGAACTTGATCGCTTCCTCGACCACCACGAGCGACAGTGCGATACCGATGCAGATCCCCCATTGCGCGAGGGTGAGGTCGACCATGGAGAAGACACGCTGGAGGAACCCGATCTCGGTCACGAGGATGATCGCGAGGAGCGCCAGGCCGTACCGGCGCAGCTGCGTCGGGCCGGGGATGGCGGCTCGGCTGAAGATCGTGCGCACCTGGTCTCGCGCCAGCAGGCCCGCCGCGAGATGGAACAGCGACAGCGTGGTCAGGAGCATCGTCGAGGCGACGGCGAGGCTGTAGTTGGCCTCTCCGATCTGATAGGCAACCAGTGTGCCCACGGTCATGACGAATCCCTGGACGCACAGGCGGACCCAGTTCGATGTCGAGAGCACTGGAGCGCCCACCGGCCGAGGCGACCGCTCCATCAGGCCCCCGGACGGCTCGTCGAAACCGAGCGCGACGGCGATCGGGATGTCGATGACCATGTTGAGCCACAGGATCTGCAGCGGGTCGAGCGGGATCCCGCCCGCGATGGCGAAGATACCGGCGCCGATGAAGATCGCGATGTAGGCGACCAGCGTCGACATCTGGAACCGCAGGTACTTGAGGAGGTTGTCGTACAGCCCCCGGCCGTACTCGACCGCGCCGACGATCGTGGCGAAGTTGTCGTCGGTCAGGATCATGACCGCGGCCTCCTTGGAGACCTCCGTGCCGGTGATGCCCATCGCGACGCCGATGTTCGCCGCCTTGAGCGCCGGGGCGTCGTTCACGCCGTCCCCGGTCATCGCGACGATCTGGCCGCTTTGCTGGAGGAGCCGCACCAGCCGCACCTTGTCCTCGGGCGCGACGCGCGCGATCACACCGATCTCGTCCAGACCCGCGAGCAGCTCGTCGTCGCTCATCTCCGCGAACTCGGCCCCCGTGATGGCGCGTCCCTCGATCCCCAGCTCCTTCCCGATGGCTCCTGCGGTCGTCGCGTGGTCGCCGGTGATCATCCGGACGCGGATGCCGGCGCTCTTGCACTCGGCGATCGCGGCCCTCGCCTCCGGCCTGGGGGGGTCGACGATGCCGACCATCGCAAGCAGCGTCAGGTCCTGGACCTGGCTCAGGAGGTCGCCGCCCGGGTCGAACGTCGAGGGGTCGAAGTCCCGCTGAGCGACCACCATGACGCGTTCGCCCGCCGCCGCGATGCGGTCGTTGGCCTCCAAGGCGAGGTGGCGATTCTCGTCCGTGACCTGCTGCAGCGTCCCGTCCGGGTCCCGGTACGACCCGCCGCGCGAGATCAACACGTCGGGCGCACCCTTGACGTAGCAGCGCACGACCGGCCGGCCGTCCTGCCCGGTCATCTCGTGGAACGTCGCCATGAACTTGTACTCGGAGTCGAACGGGACCTCCGCGATGCGGGGATAGGTGGCCCGCGTCTCCTGGATGTCGAGACCACCCTTGGCCCCGAGCACGATCAGCGCGCCCTCGGTCGGATCGCCGATCAGGCTCTCCCCGTCGAGCACCGCGTCGGCACACAGGACCGTCGGCAGCAAGTAGGGGTCAAGGTCGAAGTGCGATCCGCCCACGTGCTTGATCTCACCCTGGGTGCTGTAGCCCTCGCCGGTGACCGTGAAGAGGTTCTGCCCCGGGATCGCCATCTCGCGGGCGGTCATCTTGTTGAGCGTCAGGGTGCCCGTCTTGTCCGAGCAGATCGCCGACGTCGAACCGAGGGTCTCGACCGCCGGCAGCCGTTTGACGATCGCGTTGCGCCGCGCGATCTCCCTGGTCCCGATCGACAACAGCGCGGTGACGACGGCGGGCAGGCCGGTGGGGATCGCGGCGACGGCAAGCGTGACGCCGGTGACGAACAGCGTCTCGAACGATTCGTCCCGCAAAAGCCCGAGGATCACGACGAGGACCAGCGCGATGGCGGCGATCGACGCGATGATCTTCGACAGGCCGTCGAGTTGTTTCTGCAGCGGGGTCTTCTCGCTCTCGGTGTTCGCCAGCATGTTGGCGATGTGCCCGATCTCGGTCGCCATGCCAGTCTCGGTCACCACCAGCTCGCCGCGCCCTCGTGTCACCGAGGTGTTCATGAAGGCCATGGAGATCCGGTCCCCCAGCGGGACGTCCTCGCCGGGGACGGGCTCGGTCTGCTTGCCGACCGGCAGGCTCTCCCCCGTGAGGGCCGCCTCCTCGATCTCGAGGGTGGCGGCGACGAGGATCCGGCCGTCGGCCGGGATGCGGTTGCCTGCCTCGACCAGGACGATGTCCCCGGGCACCAGCTCCTCGGCGTCGATCTCGACCGCCTGAGCGTCGCGCCGCACCCTCGCGATCGTCTTCATCATCTCGGCGAGCGCCGCGACGCTCTCCTCCGCCTTGGCCTCCTGGCGAAGGCCGATCACCGCGTTGAACACCGTGAGCCCCGCCAGCAGGACGGTCGTCCCCGTGTCGTCCGTGACGATCGCGTTCACGACCGCGGCGCCGAGCAGGATGATCTGCATGAAGTCCTGGTACTGGCGAAGGAACGCATGGAAGCCGGACTCCTTCTTGGCTCCCGCGAGCTTGTTCGGACCGCCGGTTTGGAGCCGCTGAGCCGCCTCACCCGACTCGAGGCCGCGATCGGGCTGCACGCCTAGCTGCTCGGCGACGGATTCGGCGGCCATCCCGTACCAAGGAGGGTGCTCTGGTTGGGTGGACGGCCCGCGGTGCGCGGTCACCGCCTTGCTCAGCGAGATCCCTCCTCAGGCACGCTCGATCGGGTCGGGATCATATCCCGATCACGCGGAATGTTGCCTTCCCTTGCATCTGAGGGGGTCGTCACTCCTCTCGATCAAATCCGCGGGAGCGATCCCACCCCGTAGACGGTGTAGGCGAGCAAGACCAGAGCGATCGCGTTCGCTCCCGCCCGGACGCCCCGCAACCGGAACCGTTGTGCGATGGCCACGAAGAAGAGCACGGAAGCGAACAGTACCGTCAGCCGAACGTACTTGTTGGCGGTCTCCCGGGCGGCAGTGCCCGCGTCGAAGTACCTGGACGCCTGGGCATTGAGCTTCGCGGCTCTCGTCATGGCGGGGTTCGAGTAACCGGGCATGGCCGCCGGGCCCGACGGCGCATCCGGATCCGTGAACGGGTCGGTCGCCAGCCACTGTCGGAAGGCAATCGCGTAGTCGGGGGTGAACCGGCGTTCCAAGATCTCCTCCAGCTCCCGGTCGCCGGCTCGATGCGCCTGCAGCCACGCGGTGAGGAA
>JBKPRY010000194.1:0-1177 GCA_046734755.1 Actinomycetota bacterium
GTTCGCCGCGTTCCTGACCAGGGCGTACGACTTCATCCGGATGGCCGCGATCAGTCGCGCAAACCTCCGGCTGAGCGGCTCCCATGCGGGAGTGTCGATCGGCGAGGACGGTCCGTCGCAGATGGCGCTCGAGGACCTGGCCATGATGCGCGCCGTCCACGGCTCGACCGTGCTCTACCCGTGCGACGGGAACTCGACCGCGCGCCTGGTGGCGGCGATGGCCGACCTGCCGGGGATCTCGTTCATCCGGACGACCCGGGAGAAGACCCCCGCGATCTATGGGGACGACGAGGACTTCCCGGTCGGCGGTTCGAAGACCCTGCGGTCCTCGGACGCGGACCGGGTCACGCTCGTCGGCGCCGGGATCACGGTCCACGAGGCGCTCGGGGCCGCGCGGTCGCTGGAGGCCGATGGCATCGCGGCCCGGGTCGTGGATTGCTACACGATCAAGCCGATCGACGCGGAGACGCTCCGCGCGGCGGCGTTCGAGACCGGCCTGCTCGTCACGATCGAAGATCACTGGATCGAGGGAGGGCTCGGCGACGCCGTCCTCGCGGCTCTCGCGGACGGCGGAGCCCTCTCGGGCACGGTCGAGAAGGTCGCCGTGACGCAGATGCCGGGCTCGGGAACGCCCGAGGAACTCCGCGACTGGGCCGGCATCTCGGCGTCCGCGATCGCCGACCGCGTTCGGTCGCTGCTGCGCTGAACGCCCGTCCTTTAGATCTCGAGCGGCACGAGCTCGAACCGGTCTACGTCCACGAGGCCGCGGTCCGTGAGCTTGAGTTCGGGGATCACGGACAGGGCGAGGAACGACATCGCCATGAACGGCGACGGCAGCGTGGTGCCGAGCTCCCCCGCGGCCTCCTCCAGCACGCGGGCGCGATCCGCGACCTCCTCGAACGATAGGTCCGATAGGAGGCCGCCGATCGGGCAGGGCAGCTCGGCGATGACCCTGCCCTCCATCACGACGACCTGGCCGCCGCCGATCGCACGGAGGTGGTTCGCCGCCGCCGCCATATCCTCGTCGGTCATGCCTACCACCACGACGTTGTGGGCGTCGTGGGCGTGGCTCGAAGCCATGGCCCCCGCCTGCAGCCCGAACCCCTGCGCGAAGCCAACGCCGATCCGCCCGGTGTCCCGGTGGCGCTCGATCACGGCGACCTTCGCAAGGTCGCGC
>JBKPRY010000195.1:0-3947 GCA_046734755.1 Actinomycetota bacterium
GGGGGAGGCAATGACGGTCTCTTCGGCGGCGCTGGGAGCGACAAGTTCAGCGGCGGCACGGGCTTCGACCTGGCCAGCTACTTCTTCGCGCCGTCAGGCGTCCAGGCCGATCTCACGGCGGGCACGGCGACCGGCGGTGAGGGGACCGATAGGCTGACGGGCGTCGAGGACCTCGAGGGTTCTCCCTACGACGACAGCTTCGTCGGTAGCTCCGGGGAGAACTTCTTCTATCCGGGCGAGGGCAACGACACCGTGAACGGGGGCGGGGGCACCACCGACCTGGTCGATTTCTTCTTCTCCGCGAACGCGGTCGTCGTCGACCTCACCGCCGGGACCGCCACGGGTGAGGGAACGGATACCCTGACCGGGATCGGGCAGGTCTTCGGGTCCCGGCACGACGACATGATCACCGGCGACCTGAATGCCAACGGGCTCTTCGGAGGACCGGGAAACGACACGATCTCCGGCGCCGCCGGCGATGACAAGCTGGACGGGGGCGATGGGACCGACACGCTGGATGGGAGCGACGGGGTCGACACCTGCGCGAACGGCGAGACGGTCTCGAACTGCGAGGCCTAGCGGCGTTCTCAACCCAGATGTAGACACCTAGGCTTGGTGAGTGCAGCCCGCGCTCGCCGAGCCAACGTCGACGGAATCCGTCTCGGCCGGCGAGGCTCACTCAGCTGGCACGGTGCTCGACGGCGACCTGGACCCCAGATCGGCTCGTCGTCGCGGTTCCGCGTACCCTCTGTGTGAGTCGAACGAGAGCGGCTGTTGTACTCGCGTCGCGGGCTCCGCCCCCGGCATCCCGTGGCGTTGACATGCCCCACCGAAGGCATGGGAGCTGACCGTGGAGACCGATGAACTCCAGACCGAGATCGCCAAGGTCAACTGGTATCACTCGATCCCGCTCGGGGACGGGATCGTCACGCCGGGGGTCGAGAACAGCTCGCTCCGCCTTCAGAAGCTCCATCTGCCCGAGGACCTCGGCGGGAGGAGCGTCCTCGACGTGGGTGCCTGGGACGGGTTCTTCTCCTTCGAGGCCGAGCGGCGTGGCGCCGAGCGCGTCCTCGCGACCGATTCCTACTGTTGGGGCGGCGGCGGGTGGGGGACCAAGGACGGGTTCGATCTGGCGCGGCGGGTGCTGGGCTCCGGGGTGGAGGACCGCGAGATCGACGTGCTCGACCTGTCGCCCGAGACCGTCGGCACGTTCGACGTGGTCTTGATGCTCGGGATCCTGTACCACATGAGGCATCCGATGCTCGCCCTCGAGAAGGTGCGGAGCGTGACGCGGGAACGCCTGATCATGAGCACGTTCGTCGACATGACCTGGTGGCCCGGGCCCGCGATGGCGTTCTACGAGGGCTCGGAGGCCAACCGCGATCCGACCAACTGGTGGGGCCCGAACCCCGCCGCGGTCGTCGGGATGCTTCGGGCCTCCGGCTTCGAACGCGTCGAGATCGTCGACCGGCCGACGCGGCTGCGCCACCGGCTCTCCGCCAAGGTGCGTGCGCGGACCGGGATCGGCCCGCCCATCACGACGAAGCTGTGGCAGGGAGCGATCGTGTGCCACGCGTGGGTGTAGCCGGCTCGGACCCGCGCCACGCCTCGCGTCACGGGAGGGGTTCGACCGGGTCCCCCACCGAGACCTCGGCCGGCACGACGACGTCCGCGTAGACCCCGAACTCGAGCTGCTGCTCCGCGTTGATGCCCCGGTAGTCGCGGATGACCTTGAGCGTCGGGAAGTCGCGAAGGCCCGTCCCCGGGTCGAGCGTCGTCACGACGCAACGGGGGACCGGCTCCTCGATGCGGATCACCGCATCGCCCACGCGAACCTGCCGCCCCGCCCACGTGTCCTCCTCGTGCGGAGCCGAGACGCCCTCGATCTCGATCGTCATCCGGAACCGGCCCGGGTCGAGCGTGCCTTCGTGCTTGCCCGTGCGCGCGAGCTCGGCAACGGATTCGAGCGACACCAGCGTGACCGGCCGGACGTCGAGCGCGTCGCCCGGTCGGTCCGGGCGCGCGAGTCGCACCTCGTGGCCGGCGTAGGCGCTCACCGCCTCGCCGAAGTCGCCGCCGACGACGTGCGCGGCCACCGGGCGACCGTAGAAGTTGACCTCGAGCGCCTCGCCGTCGGGCGCCGCGGTGCCGGACACGACGATGCCGTTGGGGAGCCGGAGCTCGAGCGTGTCGGCGGCCTCGTCGTAGGCGGCTCGGATCGGCAGGATCGGGGCCTTGGTCGCTCCGGAGAATCGCTTGCCGAACCCGTCCACGAAGAAGAACCGGCGGTCGCCTGTCGCGCCCCGCTCGCCGAGCCGGATGCGGTCGGGATGGTGCAGTGCCGTGGACTTGACGGGCGTCACGTTCAAGCGCGTCACGGTCGGCATGCGCGACACGCTACCAACCCCGTCCGACGAAGGGCGCGTGGTAGCGTCGGGCTCGATGGAGGCGCGGCGACCGGGCGCAGAGCACGCGGCGCGCCCGCCGATGGCGACGCCGTCCCAACTGCACGAGGACCTGGCCGGGCTGGCGTTCCTGCTGGGCGAGTGGCGCGGTACGGGTGAGGGGGTCTGGTCGCCCGGCGAGCCGTTCGACTACGCCGAGGACGTGACGTTCGAGTTCGTCGGCGACCCGTTCCTGTTGTATTCGCAGCGGTCCTGGTCCCTCGACGACGGATCGCCGATCCATTTCGAACGCGGGTTCCTTCGACCCGCCGGCCCAGGCGTCGTCGAGCTCCTGCTCGCCCACCCGATCGGGATCACCGAGATCGCGGTCGGGACCGTAGACGACGGCGTGATCGAGCTCTCGTCGACCGCCGTCTCGCTCGCGCCCACCGCAAGCCCCGTCACCGAGCTTCGGCGCCGCATCCACGGCCGGGGCGACGAGCTCTCCATCGAGCTGCGGATGGCCATGGAGGGCGTCGAGCTCCAGTGGCATGTCGGCTCCAAGCTCACGCGCGCCTGAGGCCGATGCCGTGAGTCGCGGTCCTCAAGCGCCGCGCGAGCGCTTGCCGGGCAGGAACACCTTGAACGAGGCACCCCCGCCCTCCCGCTCCTGCACCCACGCGCGGCCGCCGTGGAGCTCGGCGAATCGGGAGACGACGGCCAGGCCGATCCCGACGCCGGGGGAGTGCTCGGGCGCGCCGGCGCCCTGACCGAACGGCTGAAAGATGTCCTCGCGGTGCTCGGGTGGCACCCCCGGGCCGTCGTCCTCGACGACCAGCAACGCACCGCCCGCCTCCGGGCAGACGCGGATCCAGATCTTCGAACCCGCGGGCGTGTGGCGAGCGGCGTTCGACAGAAGGTTCTCGAAGATGCGCTCGATCTTCCCGGCGTCCGCCTCGATCGTCACCGGTTCGAGGTCCAGCTCCGTGGGGTGTTCGGCGAGGAGGTCGGATTCGGTCACGACGCGTCGAACGAGTGCATCGAGGTCGGTGGCGCGCAGGTGGGGCTCGAGGATCCCGCGCGAGATCCGGTCGAGGTCCAACAGGTCCGAGACGATCCGGTCGAGCTTGCGAGCGTTCATCGAGATGCGCGACGCGAGATCGTGCGCCTCGTCCGACCCCAGGTCCGTCTGGCTCTCCAAGGTCACGGCGAGCCCGAGGATCGCCGCGAGTGGTGTCCGCAGGTCGTGCGAGACGGCCTGCAGGAACGTTGTCTTGAGCTCGTCGATCGCGCGGAGCTCGGCGGCCTCCTTCCGCTCGGCCTGGAGCGCGCGTTCGAGCTCGGCCGCGCGCTTCTGCTCGGTCAGGTCGATCCACGCGCCCTGCCAGAACTTCGGCATGCCCCGATCGTCTCGGATCAGCACCGCCTGGTCGTGCACCCACACGACGCGGCCGTCCTTCGCGATCATCCGGTACTCGACGTCGTACGTGCCGTTCGTCTGCTCGGCGAGCATCGACGCCCCGAGGATCCGTTCGCGATCGTCGGGGTGGACCAGCTCGGGCC
>JBKPRY010000196.1:0-4132 GCA_046734755.1 Actinomycetota bacterium
CCTCTGGGATCCGGATCTGCGAGCGGTCGCGACGGATCTCGATCTGCGGCCAGCGTGGTGGATCGGGCGCCAATGGAATCGTCGAGGCCGTGCCGTCGCTCGTGATGAGCCGGAAGTCTCGGTCGTACCCGAGCCGCACCATCGCATGGGCGACGGTCGGATCGACCATCCCTTCCGTGAGCCGGGCCGCGCGCAGCGCCACCTGCACGGCCTCGAGCAACAGCTCGTCAACCCGCGTCCACGTTCCGGCGCCGCCATTCACCCGTGATAGATCCGAGTCGGAACGGAACCGGCTGCACGTCCGGTCGATCGCGTCGACCTCGCGCCGCACCTCGGCCACGGCGGTCGCGATCCCATCGCGATCGGCCGCGACGACGGCGGTCGTGCCGAGCGCGTCGAACGCCCTTCGGGCGAGCCCGGAGATCACGAGCCGCCCGATGTGGCCACGGAGCCGCCGCCGGCGGGGGCGGGGGCCGCGGCCGGCGGCGTCAGGCTGTCTCCCCCGTTCCTCGGCGGAAGCGCGATACGAACCGACGGGCCGGTTCCCACCACGGCTCGCGGGGCCTGCTCCCCCGCCGCTGAGACCGAACGCCCCGGGAAGGCGACGTCCGCCAGCGCGGAGAAGACCGCGGCCAACGTCAGCGACGCGGCCAGCGCAAGCCGAGTGATCCGCCCCACGGACCGCATGCCGTCCTCTCGGTCACGGCTGACGCGGCGTCGGGAGCCCATGCCGGAACCAGTCCTCACACGAGTCATGCGTCGCACGCTGCCAGACGGACGTTGGGATACGGTTTGGATCGTCTTAGAGATCGGGATGAACCGACCGAGGGTTCGCCTCTGCGAAGCCCCAGATCCGGTCGCTCGCCCCGGAACGCGAGACCATGTGCGGCGTGAAGCTCCTCTTGATCGAGGACGACCGACGCCTGACCAACCTCCTGGCGGCACGGCTGGAGAGGTCCGGGCACGAGGTTGCGGTGACGCACGACGGCCCATCTGGACTCGAGCTTGCGTCCTCGTCGGGCTTCGACCTGGCGGTGATCGACGTGATGGTGCCAGGGATGGACGGGATGAAGGTGACATCGGAAGTGCGCGCTCGAGGGCTCGAGCTGCCGATCCTCATGCTGACGGCCCGTGACGCGATCGGCGATCGCGTGCGCGGACTCCGCTCGGGCGCCGACGACTACCTCGTGAAGCCGTTCGCGTTCGAGGAGCTCCTCGCGAGGATCGAGGCGCTCGGACGCCGGATGATGCCGAGAGAGCAGCTCGGGTACGGTCCGATCGCCCTCGACGCGGCGAGCCGGCGGGTCATGGTCGACGGTGAAGAGATCCCCCTCACAGTGACCGAGTTCGACCTCCTCGAGTGCCTTCTCCGCAACGTGGGCCGCGTGATGACCCGAGCGCAGCTGAAGGAGCAGGTGTGGAACTTCGACTTCGACGCGCAGACGAAGGTCGTAGACCTCTACGTCCATTACCTGCGCAAGAAGCTCGGATCCGCCGGGGAGCTGATCCAGACGGTCCGGGGCGTCGGGTACGCCGTGGGGCGCTAGATGTTCCGGTCGCTCCGGGTCCGGATGGCCGCATCGCACGCCGCCGTGCTGGCGGTGATCCTGATCCTGTTGGGGGGCGGCGGGTACCTCGCGCTGTCGCGCAGCTTGGACGACGCGGCCACCCGACAGCTCCTCGGCGCAGCAAGGGGTCAAGAGAGTCGCATCCTCGAAGCGGGACGACCCGTGCCGGCTCCTGATACCGATGTTCCCTCGAGCGACGTCGTGCGCATCGGTGTGTTCGACTCCGGCGGCCGGCCCGTCGGTGAAGCGCCCGAGTACCCGAGCTGGCTCCATCCCAACACGAAGACGATCGAGGACGGACGCGTGGCCGGCGAGGACATCCGCGTGGTCACCCTGTCGGTCACGGTCGAGGGCACCCCGATCGCCACGGTTGTGGCGGGTCGGTCGCTTTCGGCCGAAGAACGAGTGCTCCATCGCGTCCGGGCACTACTGGTGATTGGAGGAGCCCTCGCGATCGTTGCCAGCCTGTTCACCGGATGGTGGCTGGCCGGACGTGCGATCCGCCCGGTGCAGCGGGCGTATGCCGTCCAGGAGAACTTCGCGGCCGACGCATCCCACGAGCTGCGAACGCCGCTCACGTTCGTCCGATCCGGTGTCGAGGTGTTGGCCGAGTCCGACCCGGCACTCGGAGGACAGGTCCTCGGCGAGATCGACTACCTCACTGGGCTCACGCAGCGGATGCTGCTCCTTGCGCGGGCCGAGCGCGGCCCTCTCGGGCTCGCGCGGGTCCCGTTCGATTTGGGGGCCGTCTGCCGGTCGGCGGCGCGGCGGAGCACCGAAGTCTCCGACAACCGGATCACGCTGGAGGGTGATGGCGTGCAGGCCCTGGGCGATCCGGTAGCCACCCAGGCCGTCCTCGACGCGGCGTTCGAGAACGTCGCAGTCCACGGCGGCGGTGCGGCCGTCGTCCGATGGAGTCGGGAAGGCAGGAGCGCCGTCGTGGTCGTCGAGGACCAGGGGCCTGGCCTCTCACCAGAGCTCAGGGCCCGAGCGCTCGATCGATTCGTCCGCGCCGATCCGAGTCGAGCTCGCGAGACCGGGGGCGCGGGTCTTGGACTTGCGGTCGCCAAGACCCTCGTCGAGGCTCAGGGCGGGACGATTTGGCTGGAGAGCGCTCCCGGCGGTGGCCTGGCGGTTCGTCTCAACCTGCCCGCCTGAGGCGCCGAGGTCCGATCCAGCCGATGGCCCATGACCCGTGCTCAATCTCCTCAGGCGAGCCAGGGCGAGATCGCCTGTACGGCTTAGCGAGGTCAAGACCCACAGCGGGCGGAGAAGAGGAGCCGCATCCGTCGTCAGCGGCTTCGGTTCCTTGCGCCGAGCTGACCAAGACCCCTCGATCGGCGAGGGCCGGATCGATCCGACACCCTTCTTGCTGGGGCCAAAGCGCTGGTCGTAGACAGGTCGTAGACAGGTCGTCGGCAGCGCGCCGGAGCGCCTGACAAGTTGTCAACGTGCCTGGCCAGACTAGTCGGCTTCCGACCCAGCCGGTCCCCCAACAGACCTGCCGTTGATCTTCCAGCGCGACTCCATGGCGACCGGCTGCATCATCGTCCCGTGCTCGACGCACCGCTGCTCAACCATCTCTTGGAACTGCCTCACCTGCTCCTCGGGAGCATCGGTCTCGATGGACACGTCAGTGACGACTCGATCGAACCCGACCGGGAACTTGTCGCTCACGCCGTAGAAGCCACCAAAGTTCGCGTAGCCCTTCATGTCGATCCGGTAACTCTTGATGGGGATGTCGTTCAGGGCCGCGTAGAAGGCGGCGGTCATGGCCGTACACGCCGCGACACCGGCCAGGATCACTTCTTCGGGGGTCGGGCCGTTGTCCTCGCCACCGTCGTCGGAGGGTTCGTCCATGGTGAAGTGGAACTTACGGGCGGTTGCCTCGACGGTCGTGTTCTTCTTCAACTCGACGCTAGATCGGAAGACCGCCCTCATCCCCCCTTGTTTCTCTGTCTCGGCGATGGCCTCTTGCATCACCTTCTTGAGGGCATCCGCTCGTTCGATGATCGTCTCGCCCACGCTATCGCCCCCTCCCATCTCAGGCTTGATCGTCGAGCATTCCCCCGGGGAGCCTAGACGGAGGCAAGCGTACAGCGAGGTCGTTCGGGCACCACGTGACCCATGCCCGGAGTCTCACTCGTCCACGAACGGGATGCTGTTCTGCCTGAACGACATCGCCTGCCGCGTCAATCGATCAGCACGAGCACATGTTCCAATAGGTCTTCTTCCTGCATCGAGTGGTCGAGTACGAAGCCGCACTTCTCGAGCACGCGCCTGGAACCGACGTTGTGGTCGACCACGTGGGCGTAAAACGGCCTGTGGAGGTCGACGTCGAGGAACGCGCGCAGGGCCGCGGTCGCGTAGCCGTTTCCCCAGTGATCGCGACCGATCCAGAACCCGACCTCGCGCTCGCCTTCGACCGCCCAACTCCCGATCCAGCCGACGACTGCCCCGCCGGCGACGATCGTTCGCTTGATCGCCGATGGGTCGGCTTTGATCTTCGCCTCGTGCTCGAGGAACGCGGGCAGGTCGCGCGACGGGAACGCGGCCATCGCGCT
>JBKPRY010000197.1:0-1740 GCA_046734755.1 Actinomycetota bacterium
GCAGGCGAGCTCGCGACCCGCCGTGGGGCGCGAGCCCGAGTGGACCAAGGAGGTCCTGCTCCGGCTCGAGAGCCTCGCGCACGCGATCGACGAGCACATCCAGATCACGGAGCAGACCGAGGGCCTGTACGACGAGATCTCCGCCAAGGCCCCGCACCTATCGACGAAGATCGACGCGCTCCGCGAGGAACACCCCGTTCTGCGCGAGCGGTCGACGGCTCTGATTGCCCGACTCCAGACCACGCCCGTCGGACCCGCGTGGCCGCTGCGCGACGCGAGGGACGACCTCCAGCGGCTGCTAGGTCAGATCGTGCGTCACCGTCAGCTCGGATCGGATCTGGTCTGGGAGGCCTACAACCTCGACATCGGCGGGATCGAGTAGCCCGCCCCGTCTAGGCTGTCGCTCGTGAGGATCGCGCTCGGACAGGTCGACACCACCGTGGGTGATCTACCCGGCAACGTCGACCTCCTGACCGCCTGGGCGTCGCGGGCGACGGAGGCCGACGCCGACGTCGTCGTCTTCCCCGAGCTCGCGATCACCGGCTACCCGCCCGAGGACCTCGTGCTGCGCCCGTCGTTCGTCGAGGACAACCTGACGGCCCTGGACGCGCTCGCGGCCAACACGGCGGGCGGAGCCTCGATCGTGGTCGGGTTCGTCGACCGGAGCGAGCGGGGCATCCACAACTCGGCGGCGGTCATCGGCAACGGCCAGGTGATCGCGCGGTACCACAAGATCAAGCTCCCGAACTACGGCGTGTTCGACGAAGCCCGAACGTTCACGCCGGGCGACGCGGCGTGCCCGATCCGCCTCGCCGACTCCGAGCTCGGGCTGTCGGTCTGCGAGGACGCGTGGACGCCGGGTCCACCCTTCGACGAGTACGCGCGGCGGAAGACGCCGGTCATCCTCAACATCAACGGGTCGCCCTTCCACCGCGGCAAGGCCGACGAGCGCGTCGAGATCTGCAGGGAGCGCGCGCTCGAGACCGGCTCGTGGATCGTCTACGTGAACGCGGTCGGCGGCCAGGACGAGCTCGTGTTCGACGGCGGGAGCGTGGTCGTTCGGCCGGACGGCTCGCTCGCCCACCACGCCGCGATGTTCGAGGAGGACCTCCTGGTCATCGACGTCGACGGCGAGACCTCGAGCGCGAAAGAGCGCCCCCCGTGGCCCGAGGACATCGAGCAGGTGTACCTCGGCCTCGTCCTCGGGCTGCGGGACTACGTTCACAAGAACGGCTTCGAGGAGGTCGTGCTCGGCCTGTCGGGCGGGATCGACTCGACCTTCGTGGCCGTCCTCGCGAAGGACGCCCTCGGCGCGGAGGCGGTCCGGGCGCTCGCGATGCCCTCCCCCTTCTCCTCGCCCGAGAGCCTCGAGGACGCGAGGCAGGTGGCCGCCGGGCTCGGGATCCGGTTCGACGTGCTCGAGATCGGGGGCGCGTTCGCGGCCCACCTGGAGACCCTTCGCGGAACGTTCGGGGGCGGCAAGACCGGGGTCGCCGAGGAGAACCTGCAGGCGCGGATCCGCGGCAACCTGCTGATGGCGATCTCCAATCGCTTCGGCTCCATGGTCCTGGCCACCGGCAACAAGAGCGAGTACGCGGTCGGCTACGCGACGTTGTACGGAGACATGGCGGGGGGGTTCGCGCCGATCAAGGACGTCCCGAAGACGCTCGTCTACGAGCTCGCCAAGTGGCGGAACGCCGTCGACGCGGCCGAGCCGCCGCCGATCCCGCGGCAGGTCCT
>JBKPRY010000198.1:0-7136 GCA_046734755.1 Actinomycetota bacterium
GTCCCCCTTCGCGAATGTCGCTCGCAGGCGGAGCAGCTCGGCGTTTCTCCGGGCGACCCGGACGGCCGTGAGCGAGATGTCGGTGCCGAACACCCGTACCCCAGGCACCTCGTTCGCGATCGCGAGGGCCACGGTCCCGCCACCGGTGGCGAGGTCGACGGCGACCGGGCGCCGGCGGCCGCGGAGCCTCCGCACCGCCTGCTCCGCGAGGTACTCGGTCGAGTCCCGCGGCACGAACACCCCGGCCCGCGCCTCGATCTGCAGCCCTCGGAAGACGGCCTGTCCCGTGATGAGCTGCACGGGCTCGCCCGACGCACGACGTGCGATCATCCGGTCGAAGCGTCGGTGGACGTTCGGTGGGACCTCGTCGTTCGGGGCGACGCCGTCGACGCCGAGCGCGTAGGCGAGCAGCTCCTCGGCCTCGATCTCCTCGCGATCGCGCTGCCAGTGATCGATCGCCGTGGACGCTTTGAGCGTCGCGACGGCATCGGTGAGGATCTCCTTCGTCTTCCTTGGCGTCTGCATCGGGCGAGCATGGTACCCGCAGAGGCGCTCGGCCTCCCGCCGCGTGGTCCTGGCTACAATCGCTGCCATGCCCGAGGCCGCGCGATCCCCGAAGGCCCGCACCGCGAAACCCCGCAAGAAGCGGACCCCCTCGGCCAGGGCGGAAGACATCCGCCTGACCGGTGACCGGATCGTCGTGGAGAACCCAGAGAACGGCGAACGGACGTCCAGGAGCGGGTTGCTGATCCCCGCGACCGCCGCGCCGGCCCCCAAGCGCTGCGTGTGGGGCGAGGTGCTCCTGGTGGGACCGGACGTCCGCTCGGCGAAGGCGGGGGATCGGATCCTGTACCTGCCGCAGGCCGGTCTCGAGGTCGAGCTGGACGGACGGGACTGTCTCCTGCTCCGCGAGCGCGACGTGCAGGCGGTATCGTCCTCGCCGAACGGCAAGGAGCGGCAGCCGGGCCTCTACCTGTAGGACCGCCCTCGCCGCACCGTGTTCATCCCGGGACGAAGGTGAGGCGCAGGCGACGCTGATCGTTCTCGCGGTTCGGGTCTACCACCACGACCCGCTGCCAGGTACCGAGCGCGAGCCGGCCCGCGTCCACGGGGATCATCAGCGAGGGAGACACGACGACCGGCAGGAGATGGTCGCCGCCGTGACCGACCGAGCCGTGCCGGTGCCGGTAGCGGTCGTCGCGGGGCAGGATGCGCTCGAGGAGCTCCTCGAGGTCCGCCTCGGAGCCCGACCCGGTCTCCATGAGGGCGACGCCCGCGGTCGCGTGCGGCACGAAGACGTTGACGAGCCCGTCCCCGCCGACCGAGGAGCAGAACGTCTGGACCAGGTCGGTGACGTCGACCACGCGGCGGTCCCGCGTGTCGATCCGGTGCTCCCGGGTGTTCACCTCGGTGGCTCGCCACCCTCGTTCGGAACGCGGCCCGATGGCGGCGCGGGCATCTCGGGCATCGAGGGCGGGGTCGGTGGGGTGCCGTCGGCCCCATCACCGAGACTCGACCAGCCACGGAGCCCGGACCCGGACGAGACGGCCGGGTCGTCCCGGGAACCCAGCGCGATCAGCGCCGCGACGACGCCCTGGACGCCCCCGGCGATCACCAGGTAGAGGCCGATCCCGATCGTGAGCTCGAGCAGGCCGCTGTCCAGCGCGCGTTCGACATCGGCCCTGGGGATCTCCCTCGCAATGGCCTCGATGAGCTGCTCGCGTATCGTGAGGGTCGTGTAGAGACCGACACCGAGCGCGACGAGACCGCCGATCGCGGCGCTCGGCCGCAGACGAGCCATCGCTTGGTGGGATCCGGCGAGGACACGGATCCCGGCCACGACCATCACCACGCCGGAGACGATCGCCGCCTTGCCCTCCCAGCCGTCGATGCCCTTCGACTGTTCGGTGAACGGTCCCGCGGACACCTCGGCCCACACCAGGAGGGAACCGACGACCGCCAGCACACCTCCCGCGAGCGCCAGCGCCCCCGCGAGAACGTCTCGACCCGGCATCGACGCTAGGCGTCGGGGTCGGACCGCGAGGCCGGCGGAGGAATGGTCGCGGGCGGTGTGCCCGGACGGCCGATCGTGGAGGGCGGTGTTGGGGGCGCGGTGGTCCTGCCGGGAACGGCGCGCTCGCCTGCATAGCGCAGACCGAGGATCCCGCCGACCAAGGCCACGACGCCGCCGCCGATCACGACATAGAGGCCGATGCTGATCGAAACGCTGAGCTGGCCGGCGTCGATCGCCTGGTCCAGGACCGTCCGAACCTGCTCGGCGGAGGCTCCGAAGGTCGGCGCGAGCTCCTCGGCCGCCGCATCGAGCACGCTGTCTTTCGCCGTCAGCGCGTCGTACAAACCGATCCCGCCTCCCACGATCCCCGCGAGGATCACCAGGACGGCGAGCACGCGCCTGGTGCCCCTCGCCATCATGATGCCCGCCACGATCGCGACGACGCCCGCGATGAGCGTGATGTACCCGTCCGAGCCGTCGACGCCCTTGGCGGTCACGCTCGTACCGCCCCCGGTCACTTCGGCCCAGGTGAGGAACGATCCCACAGCCAACAGGGCGCCACCGACGACCCCGAGGATCCCGGCAACCGGTGTCGGGGCGACGCTCTCCGTCTGGTCCATCCGGGCCTCCGAGTGCCGGCATAGGGGGGTCGCCGGCCATCCTTCCATCCGGGCACGGCCACGTCGAGCGCATCCCGCCAGAAGGTCACGGAGGGGCCCGGGAGCCTTGACGATTACGTGTAATGGTGTAATCTCGCGCCTATGAACGCACACGGCACCGCCTCGATGGACGAACTGAGCGGCTGGTTCGCGGGCCGGATCCCGGCCGACTGGTTCGCGGGAACCCCCCAAGTCCTGTCCGACCGGGACGAGATCCTGGTGGTCGGGACCCTCTCCGATCCCGAGCTCCCGTCGGATGCGACCGCCGAGGTCGCGGCCTCGGCGCGCATCGCGCGCATCGACGGCTTCCGCGAGGACACGCGCGAACACCGGATGCGGATCGCGCAGGAGGCCCAGCATCGGTTCGGCCGGCGCGTCTCGTGGGGCGCGTCCTGCGGCGACGTCCGCAAGCTGTTCACCACGGTCAGCGTGCCCGCGATGACGCGGCTCCGCCTCGACGAGCGAAGGGTCCTCGACACGCTCGTCGAGGGGGGCGTCGCGCGTTCGCGAAGCCATGCGCTCGCGTGGTGCGTGCGTCTGGTCGCGCAGAGGCAGGACGAGTGGCTGAAGGACCTACGCGAGGCGCTCTCGGGCGTGGAGAAGGTACGAGGCGAGGGCCCCACCTCCTAGCGCGTTACTCCGCGCCGAGGCCCATCCGATACAGCTGCCTGTCGCCGTCCTGGTCGACCAGCACGACGGCCAGGACGCCGTTCTCCAGCAGCTCGGGCCAGGACGACCCGATCCAATCCTCGGCCTCGTCGGCGGCGGCGAACCGAGGCGAGTGCCCGATCTCCTCGCCGGCACCATCGAGGTAGGCCCAGACGTACATCAGGCCCTGCGGATCCCGACGATCATGTTGACCGCCTTGGTCACCATCACGTGCTCCCCCGCCTCGAGGTCCTCGGGGACGCTCTCGGGCCCCAGGCGAGCCGTCTCGAGCATCCGATCCGGGTAGATGACGGTCACGTCGACGTAGCCGACGCCGTGGACGTCCCACGGCTTCACCTCGACGACCACGGCATCGCGCTCGCCCAGCATGATCCGGCAGGCTAGCGGAACCCGTGTGGCGTGGAGTTCTCCCGTCACTCCGTTCGTTCCGCCTCCAGAGCCTCGCGTTCGGGCTCGGTGAGAGGCCGGGAGCGGCCCGTCTCCGGGTCTCGGGCCACCACCACCGACCGTGCCTCCGCCGAGATCGACCCGTCCTCCTTGCGCACCTCCTCGCGCGTCCCGATGCTCGAGCGCCCGATGCGGTCGAGCGTGCACCGGACGATCACGGCGCGGTCGTCCTGCGCGAGCTCGGCGCGGAAGTCGATCTCCACGCGGGCCAGGACGAAGTCCCACGTGGTGCCCGACACCCGCCCGAGGACCGACTGCACCCACGCGTCCCGCGCTTCCTCGAGGTAGTTGAGGTAGACGGCGTTGTTCACATGGCCGTAGGCGTCGACGTCACGCCAGCGGATCTCGATGCGCTTCTCGAGCATCAGGGCCGGGCCCGTTCCGGACGCGAGGTCGAGCGGCGGAGCATGCGGGGGTCACTCATCGATCCGGTCCACCCCCAGGCCCCGGTCGGCAAGCCACCTGACCGCCTCCGCGATCCGGTCGTCGTGCCCGTCGACCTCCACGATCACCCAGCCGCCCCGCTCTTCGATGTTCGCGCGCCGGACGTTGGTGACCAGCCCGAACTCGGTCGCTAGCTTGTGCAGGATCGGTTCGGACGCGAGGTGTCCGGGGAACGTGAGGTGGAGCCGAGCCGTGCCCACGGCCGATTCTGGCACGGCGCGCGGGCGGCGGAGGATCCCAAGATGCGCGGACAGATACGCCGAGGCCCCGGATGGCTCCGGGGCCTCGGCGTGAGAGAGGGGGCTCCTACTGCTCGTTCGCCTCGACCCGCCCTCCGGTTCACGGGCCTCCCGGCATCCGAGCAGTTACGAGGCGGCCCTCCGAAGAGGGCCGCCTCGATGTACGTCGGACCGACCGGACCTAGAAGTCCATGTCGCCGCCGCCGCCCGGCATGGGCGGGGCCTTCTCCTTCTCCGGCTTCTCTGCAACCACGGCCTCGGTGGTGAGGAACAGGGCCGCGATCGACGCCGCGTTCTGCAGGGCGGAGCGCGTCACCTTGGTCGGGTCGATGATCCCGGCCTTGAACATGTCCTCGTACTCGCCCGTCGCTGCGTTCAGACCGGACCCGACGTCGAGGGCACGGACCTTCTCGATCACGACGCCGCCCTCCAGGCCGGCGTTCGTCGCGATCTGCTTGATCGGCTCTTCGAGTGCCCGCCGGACGATGAGCGAGCCGGTGAGCTCGTCACCGTCCAGGTCCACCTTGTCCAGCACCGCCTGCGCGTTCAGCAGGGCGACGCCGCCGCCCGGCACGACGCCCTCCTCGACGGCGGCCTTCGTGGACTGCACGGCGTCCTCGATCCGGTGCTTCTTCTCCTTGAGCTCGACCTCGGTAGCGGCGCCGACCTTGATGACCGCGACGCCCCCGGCGAGGCGCGCCAGGCGCTCCTGCAGCTTCTCGCGGTCGTAGTCCGAGTCGGTCTTGTCGATCTCGGCCTTGATCTGGTTGATGCGGCCCTTGATGTCCGCCTCCTTGCCGCCGCCCTCGACGACCGTGGTGTCGTCCTTCGTCACCATGATCTTCCGGGCGGTGCCGAGCAGGTCCAGGGTCGCGTTCTCGAGCTTCAGGCCGACCTCCTCGGAGACCACAGTGGCGCCGGTCAGGATCGCGATGTCCTGGAGCATCGCCTTGCGCCGGTCGCCGAACCCAGGGGCCTTGACCGCGGCGGAGCGGAAGGTGCCGCGCATCTTGTTCACGACGAGCGTCGCGAGTGCCTCTCCCTCCACGTCCTCGGCGATGATCAGTAGCGGCTTGCCGCCCTGCATGACCTTCTCGAGGACCGGCAGCAGGTCCTTGACCGCGGAGATCTTGGAGTTCGCGATCAGGATGTACGGCTCGTCGAGGACCGTCTCCATGCGCTCGGGGTCGGTGACGAAGTACGCGGAGATGTAGCCCTTGTCGAACCGCATGCCCTCGACGAGCTCGAGCTCCATGCCGAAGGTGTTGGACTCCTCGACCGTGATCACGCCGTCCTTGCCGACCTTGTCGACAGCCTCGGCGATCTGCTCACCGATCTCGGGATCGGCGGCGGAGATGGCGCCGACGTGGGCGATCTCCTCCTTCTGCTCGACCTCCTTGGACTGGTTCTTGATGCTCTCGACGGCGAGCTCGACGGCCCGTTCGATCCCGCGCTTGATCGCCATCGGGTTCGCGCCGGCCGCGACGTTGCGCAGGCCCTCCTTGACGATCGACTGTGCGAGCACGGTCGCGGTGGTCGTGCCGTCACCCGCGACGTCGTCGGTCTTCTTTGCGACCTCCTTCACGAGCTCCGCGCCGATCTTCTCGACCGGCTCCTCGAGCTCGATCTCCTTGGCGATCGAGACGCCGTCGTTGGTGATCGTCGGGGCGCCCCACTTCTTCTCCAGGACCACGTTGCGACCCTTGGGGCCGAGCGTGATCTTCACGGCGTTCGCGAGCATGTCCATGCCACGCTCGAGCGCCCGCCGAGCCTCCTCGTCGTACGAGATGAGCTTCGGTGCCATCGCTCCTCCTCCGTGCTCGGTTCCGCGCCGCTGCCTGCGCAGATACCCTCGATGACTGCTAGCACTCTCGGCAACCGAGTGCTAACGAATGGTACCCAGCCCGGCCGCCGGATGGCAAGGCGGTCCCCGCCACGTCGCTTCGCCGACCCTCTACCTGGGCACGCTTCCATCGAGGCGCGCCAGACGACCTCCGGCGTGAGCTAGCAATGCCGAGCCGCCTCGACGCTCACGAGCGTGTCCCCTGCGTCGGCGTGGTACGCGTCCTGGCCCGGTCCGCCGTTCGCGATGTCGTTGCCCACGATGCCGTCATCGGTGGCCACGCAGAAGTCCCGACCCCGGCTGCCCTGCACGATGTCCGAACCCGAGTCGCCCCGGATCGCGTCGCGGCTGGGGCCGCCCTCGACGTGGTCGTCGGAGCCTTCCCCCGCGACGAGATCGGGCCGCCGCCCCCCCGTTGAGATCGTCGGCGCCGGGTCCCCCGTCGATCCGATCGTTGCCCCGGCCCCCGACGATCCGATCGTCGCCGCCCACCCCGACGAGCGCGTCGTCCCCGTTGCGACCGCAGATCACGTCCCGGCTCGCGGTCCCCCGCAGGACGTCGTTCCCGTTCGTGCCCGAGATCGTGCACCCGGACGAGCCGGCGGGCTCGGGCGCCCCTGCGGCCACAGCCACCGGAACGATCAGCGACGCGACGATGCCGACGACGGCCACCGCGCGACCACACGGGTCACTCGTCGGTCCCGCCGGTCTCCACCATCTCGTGGATCTGCTCGACGATCTCGGCGTTCGCGAGCGTGGTGACGTCGCCGAGCGGGCGACCGCGGGCGACATCGCGGAGGAGCCTGCGCATGATCTTGCCC
>JBKPRY010000199.1:0-2445 GCA_046734755.1 Actinomycetota bacterium
TCGATCGTGTCGGCGATCTCGGTGGTGAGCCGCTCCTGCACCTGTGGGCGCTTGGCGAGGATGTCGACCACCCTCGCCACCTTCGACAGGCCGGTGATCCGCCCGTCCTTGTTCGGGATGTAGGCGACGTGCGCGTGGCCGTTGAACGGCAGCAGGTGGTGCTCGCACAGGCTCTGCAGCGGGATGTCCTTGACCATGATCATCTCGTCGAAGTTCGCGCCGGGCACGACCGTCGCGACCGGCGTGGGGTCGACCCCGACCCCCTCGAAGATCTCCCCGTACATGTCGGCCACCCGTCGAGGCGTGTCGACCACACCCTCGCGATCGGGGTCGTCGCCGATACCCTCGAGGATCATGCGCACGGCCGCCTCGATCTTCGCGCGGTCGATCTCGGCCATCAGGCGCTCACCAGGTCGTCGAGCGTCTCGGGCAGCTTCGACAGGTCCTCGAGCTCGGCCTCGCGCGGCAGGTCCGAGCTCTCGCGCAGGCGATTGATCCAGACGGCCCGCAGCCCGAGCTCGTGGGCCGGCGCGATGTCGTGGAACAGCGACGCCGCCACGTGCACGTTCCGGTGGCGTTCGGCGCCCGTTTGCTCGAAGAACCGCTCCCAGTGCCCGTGCGCGGGCTTGTAGGAACCGGCCTCGGCGGCCGTGATCTTGACGTCGACGGGGACGCCGATCGCCTCGAGCGAGGCGTCGAGGAACGCGGGGTCGGTGTTGGACAGGATCCCGATCCGCCAGCCGCGCGACCGGAGCTCGGCCAGCGACGCCGGGACCTCGTCGAACGGCGGCCAGGTCGGCAGTGAGTCGCCGAGCGCCTGGCGGTCGTCGTCGGCGAGCTCGAGCCCCTCGCGGTGCGCCACCCGTTCGAGCGACTCGGCGAGCACCTGCCGGTAGGGTAGGGCTCTACCGCGCTGAACCTCCGGCTCGATCTCGTGGTACGCGGACAGCAGCAGCTCCGCGTCGTGCTCGGGCCACAGGTCGGACAGGGTGTCGCGGATCCCACCCATCCAATCGATCAGGGTGCCGTAGCAGTCGAACGTCGCCCAGCGGTCCGCGGCCATCGCGCCGCGAAGCCTAGCCGATGGGCTTGGGTGGGATCGTGCCCGGGGTGCTCGGCTGCCCGCCCGTCCGGATCGCCCGACGGGACACCGCGAGGCCGGCGCCGCGCACGGACTGGTCGCGCTGCCCTCGCTTGGGGACATCGGACAGGAACGTCTCGACCTCGTCGCGGTCGAGGGTCTCGCGCTCGACCAACATCGTCGCGAGCTCGTCGAGCTTGCCGCGGTTGCTCTGCAGGATGTCGAGCGCCTCGTCGTGAGCCTCGTCGATCATCCGGCGAACCTCGTTGTCGATCTCGAACGCGACCTGGTCCGAGTAGTCGGGCTGGGTCTGGAAGTCCCGCCCGAGGAAGACCTCGTGCTGCTTCTGCCCGAGCGTCTGCGGCCCGATCGTGTCCGACATCCCGTACTCGGTCACCATCTGCCGGGCCACCTTGGTCGCCCGCTCGATGTCGTTCGCGGCTCCGGTCGTGATGTCGCCGACGATGAGCTCCTCCGCGACGCGGCCGCCCATGAGCATCGCGAGCTCGTCCGCGAGCTCCTCGCGGGTCATCAGGAACTTGTCCTCCTCCGGCAACGTGAGCGTGTACCCGAGCGCGCGGCCCCGCGGGATCACGCTGATCTTGTGGACCGGGTCCGTGTTCGGCAGGATGTGAGCCACGAGCGCGTGCCCGCCCTCGTGGTAGGCGATCACCCGCTTCTCGCGCTCGCTCATCACGCGCGTCTTGCGTTCGGGGCCGGCCATCACACGGTCGATCGCCTCCTCGACCTCCTTCATCGAGATCGCCTTCTTGCCCCAGCGAGCGGCGAGCAACGCCGACTCGTTGATCACGTTCGAGAGGTCGGCGCCCGTGAACCCGGGGGTGCGGCGGGCGATCGTCGTGAGGTCGACGGTCTCGTCGAACGGCTTGCCCCGCGCGTGGACCTTCAGGATGCCCTTGCGTCCTTCGAGGTCGGGCCGGTCCACGACGATCTGGCGGTCGAAGCGTCCGGGCCGCAGCAGGGCGGGGTCGAGGATGTCGGGCCGGTTGGTCGCGGCCATCAGGATCACCGCGGTGCGCTGGTCGAACCCGTCCATCTCGACGAGGAGCTGGTTGAGCGTCTGCTCGCGTTCGTCGTGCCCGCCGCCGAGGCCGGCTCCGCGGTGGCGACCGACGGCGTCGATCTCGTCGATGAACACGATCGCGGGCGCGCTCTGCTTCGCCTGCTCGAACAGGTCCCGGACCCGGGCGGCCCCAACGCCCACGAACATCTCGACGAAGTCCGACCCCGAGATCGAATAGAAGGGGACACCGGCTTCCCCGGCCACGGCCCGCGCGAGCAGCGTCTTGCCCGATCCCGGCGGCCCGAACAGCAGGACGCCCCGCGGGATCTTGGCGCCCATC
>JBKPRY010000200.1:0-26699 GCA_046734755.1 Actinomycetota bacterium
GGATGACGGAGCTCCTCTCCTCCTCCGAGGCGAACGATCAGCAGTTCCGCATGGACGATGTCGCCAATTCTCTGCCCGAGTTTGGCGAATAGCCCGATCAGGAGGATGGGACGTCACGTACTCCACCCCTGACCGATCCGCCAATCAAGCGGGGGCGCACCGCGTCTGCGCCCCCCCGTCTTGCATGGACGGAAGCGCTGCAGGGCGAGGAGAGGATGTGGAGCCTGTTGGACCCCACGATCACTCCCCGATCTCTCCACGCGGAGGCGGACGGGAATCGAACCCGCCTGGGAGCTTTCGCCCCCACACCGGTTTTGAAGACCGGGGGGCCCACCAGGCGCCCTGACGCCTCCGCTTGCGAGGATAGCGTCCAACCTTTACCGAGCGACTGGAAGCTGAAGGTCTCGCCCGAGAACGGACGGCTCGAGGTGGAGTTCGAGGTCGATCAGAACGTCTCAGGCGACCGCTGGCGGGTCAGGATCCGTCACGACGGCGACCTCGCGTTCCGCGGCATCCGAACCACGAGGGACGCGAGCGGCTCGTTCGAGGTCCGGATCGTCGAGAACGACATGGCCGGGCCGGACGCCTTCCGCGCACGCGTTCGGAACCTGTCCACGGACGAGGTGTGCGTGGGGCGCGCCACCTTCTAGTTCGGTCACGCTGCGGAGCCCGGCGGGCCGTCGCCGGGCTCCCATGCGTGTTCAGCGGCGCCGGTGGCCACCGATACCATGAACGTATGGAAGCCGTGTTCTTCGACCTCGACAAGACGATCATCTCGCGCTCGTCCTCGCTTGCACTGTCCCGGCCGATGTACCGGGCGGGGATGGTCACACGCGGGCAACTCGTGCGCGGCGCGTACGCGCAGCTCGTCTACGCCCTGGTCGGTGCGGACGAGAAGAAGATGGACCGGCTCAAAGAAGGGATGCTCCAGCTCACACGCGGCTGGGACCGGCACGAGGTCGAGCGCCTGGTCGAGGAGGTCCTCATCGACGTGATCGACCCGTTCGTGTACCAGGAGGCCCTCGACCTCATGGATCTGCACCGCTCCGAGGGGCGTGACATCTACATCGTGAGCTCCTCGCCGGAGGAGGTGGTCCGTCCGCTCGCGGGGCACTTCGGCGTGGCCGGCGTGCTTGCCACGCGCGCCCGGATCGAGGACGGGCGGTACACGGGAGAGCTCGAGTTCTACTGCTACGGTGACGCGAAGGCGGACGCGATCCGATCGCTTGCCGAGGAACGCGGGATCGATCTCGAGTCCTCCTATGGGTACAGCGACTCCTCGACCGACCTCCCGATGTTGCGGACGGTCGGTCATCCCGTCGCGGTGAACCCGGATCGCGAGCTCCGCAGGGAGGCCGAGACCAAGGGCTGGGACATCCGGAACTTCCGGCGCCCGGTCCGGCTCCGGACCCGGATCGTGCAGACGGCCGCGCACCCCAAGACCCGCGTGGCCGCCGGCGTGGTCGCCGCCAGCGCGGCCGCCGCGATCGTCCTCTGGCTGATCGTTCGTTCCCGGCTGGCCGGTCGTCGGTCGACGGCGGCGTAGCGCCCCGAACGTGTTCGCGCGGCGAGGAGGCCGGGGGTACGATGGCCGCGTCGCCCTCGGGCGACCGCGAAGGGAGCAGAAACCCACGCGCGTTTGCCGCGGGAGGCATGCTCGGGCCCTGTGGTTCCGGCCGCCGGACACCGAGCAGAGTGCAGGCTGCGCATGCTCGCTGCTCCCTTCGCGTACGCCCGGCCCCGTGCGGGATCAGGCCTCCGCGGGTTCGCGCCGGTACTCGAAGTGCATCCCGTCGGGCACGATGAAGGTCCCGCCCCAGACGAACCCCCACCGTTCGAACACGTCCACGAGCCGAGGGTCTTGATGCGGCATCTGCCCGAACAGGTTCCCCTGCTGCACGTTCAGATCGACGGCGATGCCCCAGGAGTGGTGTGACAGGCCGGCGCTCGGGATCCGGTTGGTGTGCCGTGGCGAGTAGCAGCCCGAGTACGAGTGGATCGTGTCCCGCAGCCCCCGGGCGATCAGCTCGTGGACGACGCCGCGCAGCTGTGGGAACAGGGACACATTGCAGGTGACCGTCCCGAGCAGCGGGACGTGCTGGGTGTCGATGTTCTGGTTCACCCACGCCGGGTCGAGGTCGAGGAAGCCCGGGTTGCCGGGTTCGGGTCGCGCCTGGAACTCCCCGAAGAGCAGCTTGATCCGAACCGGCGGAAGCACCGCGTCGCCCTGCCGGAAGTACGGCGTGTCGCCGGGAGCGCGGACCTTCGAGGGAGGGTCGGTCGGCAGGATCGGGTCGAGGAGCCGTTCGACCGCCGTGGCGGTCCGTGCGTGGTCGGGTACTACCAGGGCGTAGCGGTCGCGCGTCACGCCGATCGACCTGCCCACCTCGCGGGAGACCATCAGCTCGTGGGCTCCGACCAGCTCGTCGGGCAGGATCGCCGCCACCTCGATCCGGACGTCGCCGAACCTCAGCACCGCCCCCGGGCCGAGACCTCGGAGCCGGGCGCTGCTCTCGCCCAGGATGCCCTGGCCGTCGGCGAGCGCCAGCGCATCGGACCGGTCGGCGGGCGGCAGGAACGGAGCGAACTCCTCGGGATCGACCGCCGCGACCTCGAGCGGGATCGCGAAGCCGGGACGCGGGTCGTCCACCACCTCGCCCTGCGCCGACCACGAGCGGTCCAGCCACGTGTTGTCGCTCGCGATCACCACCGAACGATGGATCCCGTCGAGGCGGCGGACCGCCGCTCGGAACCCGTCGGGCATGCCGCCGGACGTCCAGACTAGGAACGCCTGGGGTGGCTCGGGTTCGGTCGGCGGAGCCGTGGGTTCGGCCACCGAACCCGGGTCGGGCAGGGTCGCCAAGCCCTGGATCGCGAGCGTGAGCGAGGCGCCGAGCGCGAAGCCCATCGCGACGCCCGCCGCGACGCCAGCGGCGCGGCGTCGCCTCATCCGTCCGTCCCGTCCCCGTCGATCGACGTCGCGATGGCGAGGAGCTCCTCGAGCCCGAGCCCGGGGGCATCGAGCGAGCGGTAGAGGCCGCCGTCGATCCATTCCAGCTGCGACCGGTCGGGGGTGAACCGGCCCCGCACACCGCCGACGTCCACGGTCGACTGTGCCGCCGAGGTCGCCGGCGGCAGCGAGCTCGCGGCCTCGAGGTGCAGGCGGATCGTGCCGATGCCGGCGTCGGCGTCCCGGTCGCGCAGGTACAGGGTCACACCGGCGCCGAACCCGGCGTCCACGAGCTCCACGCTCGCGAGCCCGAACCCGGCGGGGAGCGCCGTCGGGAGCTCGATCGGGAACGGGACGGACGCCCGAGCGCTCTTGAGCGAGACGCGGACCGCGGTCGCCGAGCCGACCCGGCGATGCGTCCACGCCTCGGGCATCGGGAGCCCCTGGACAGGGAGCGTGGCGGCGGCTGCCAGCAGCTCCGACCGCGGCAGGTTGGACTCGAGGTACAGGTCGGTCCCGGCCGCGTGGATCGCGACGCGACGGCCCTGGTCCTGCGACGCCGGCTCGTAGTACACGACCCCACCACCGGTGAGCGAGACCTCCTCCGCCTGCACGCCGACAGGTCCGAACGGCGCGTCGCCGTTCCACGAGCGCGTCTCGCCGAGGTTGAGGAACGCGAGGCCGTCCGCGTAGGCGACGAGCGTCTCACCGGCGTCGTCCCGTGGGAGCACCACCCGATAACGGTCGAGCCCACCGACCATGCTCGGAGCGACGGGTTCGAAGCCGGTCGCCCGTCGTACGTCGCCGAGCTCCACGACTCGGGCGCCCTGGTCCTGCGAGGAGTTCGACGCGGGGATGTCGAACTCGCTGGCGTCGGGCGTGTCGAGGCTCACGTGGAGCGCCCGCACCGAGAAGACCGAGCGCAGCGAGGGCTCGTCGGGAAGGCCGAACCGGAGCGCCCAGGCGTCGCGCTCGGCGCCGGTCGCCGGGTAGACGTCCCAGCGCAACGGGAACCAGTTGCGTTCGTCGAGCCAGATCCGGACGCGATCGTTGGGAAAGAACGGCCGCCAGTCGCCGCCGATCGACAGGAACGGGAACAGCGGCTCGGCGCGCTCGAACGGCACCTCGACCCGCACCGCCGGCCGGCCGAGCACCGTCCCTCGACCGAGCACCGTCAGGCGGTCGGCGTCGGCCAGGGTCGAGATCGGGAGCACGAGGTCCGTGGGGATCGGTGCGGAGGTCGAGAACGGCAGGCGGTTGCGCACGACGGACTCGCGCTGTGGGCAGGTCGCCGTCGGGCACGGCGCCGGCCCGGCCGCGTACCAGGTCGAGCCGTCCACCACGAGCCTCAGGTCGGTCGGCGTGGCAGCCATCGGGTAGTCCGTGCGGTCGACGACGTCCAGGCGGAAGCGCTCGGGCGCCGCGAACGACACACGCATCGTCAGGTGGCGCTCGGGCACCTCGGGGGACAGGTGCCGCTCGTCGATCGAGAACGTCGCCTGGTACGCGTCGAGCCGCGTCGCGGCGGCCGAGATGCCCTCGGTGATTTCGGTGGCGGCGAGCGCCGACCCGTTCTCGGGCCCTTGCCAGGGTCCGCCGACGACCAGGCTGCCGATCAGGGCGCCCACGACCAGCGCCGCGGCGACGGGGGCGAGCCGCGGGAGGATCGAACGACGCGGGGATCGGGCGGGCCGGACCACCCGCAAGCGGGAGCGAGGGCGCTCGGCCTCGGCGCCGACGGCGCTCATGACCCGGTCGACCAGGTCGGGGACGGCGGGGGCGACCTGGAACCGGGTGGCCTCGCGCAACCGATACGCGCCGCGCTCGAACGCGCGGCACTCGGCACAGGTCTCGAGGTGCTGCTCGAGCGACGCGTTCGCCCGCGTCGACAGCCGCTCGCCGTCGATGCGCGCGGAGAGGAGACGCTCGGCCTGCTCGTGGTTCACCGTGCCTCCTCCTCCACCTGGAGCGCGTTCATCATCGCTCGACGCGCCCGGTGCATCCGGCTCTTGATCGTCCCGACGCGGACGCCGAGCACGTCGGCCGTCTCCTGGTACGACAGGCCGAACACCTCCACGAGCATGAACGGCTCCCGATGCTCGGCCGAGATCGCGTCGAGCGCGGCGTGCAGCTCGACGCGCGCCTGCGGGTCGGTGGTGGTCCCGGCGATCGGGGTGACGCGTTCGACGTAGACGTTGCGCGCCTTGATCTGATCCATCGCGCAGTTGCGCGCGATCCGGAAGAGCCAGCTCGTGAACTTGGAGTCGCCACGGAAGCCGCCGAGGAACCGGAAGGCCCGCAGGAAGGCCTCCTGGGTGACGTCGTCGGCCAGCGACCGATCGCGCGTGAAATGGTACGCGAAGCGCCAGACGTCGGCCTGGTACTGGCGCACGAGGTCCTCGAAGGCGCCCAGGTCGCCCCCGCGAGCCCGCGCGAGCGTGCGTGGGTCCGGATCGTTCACCCTTTCCCTTCCCGTTCGCCTGTCCCCGTGGCCGGCCACCCAGCGTAGCCCCGCACCGGCACGCAGGCAGGGATCGAGCGCGAGCGTGCGCCGGGGCGCCTCCCTCCCGGAAGCTTCCGGTCCGCCCTTGCTGACCGGCCCGGGGCCGGACGGGTTCCAGGCGTGGGAGAAAAGGTGGCCCGCCCCGGGCCTAGCCGGAGCGGCGGGCGGAGGGGTGCTCCAGGCGCTCGGCCAGGCGTTCGGCACGCTCGGCGGCGGCGTCCTCGAGGCCGGCCGACACGGCGCCGGTGATGGCCAGCAGCTCGGATTCGACCCTGCCGGCCAAGCGGCCCGACCCGCTACGGCGCAGGAGGGCGTCCAAGCGCGCGATCGCGCGGTCCAGGCGGCTCAACGGGTCTTGCTCTCGGCGCTCGCGCCACTCGGACAGGACCACGACCGAACCCATGCCCCGAGCGTAGACCCCGGGTCTGACACTTCCTCGGAACCTGGAACGATCCGCCAACGCGCTCGTCGATCTCCGCTCGGCCGGGGGTGGACCCTCGGGACCTAGTGTTTCGCGTAGTCGCTCGCGCCGAGAAGGTGCAGCGAGACGTACGGCTCGTCGCCGATGACCCATGAGTCGTGGCCGGGACCGATCGCGAACAGGTCGCCCGGCGTGAGCTCGGCCTCGGTCCCGTCGGCCATCCTGACGCCCGTGCTGCCGGAGAGGACGAGCCCGACATGCTCGACCTGACAGAGCATCTCGCCGGCCGGCTTGCCGACGTGCTCGGACCAGATCCATCCGGGCTCGTAGCTCGCGCGTCCGATCGTGACGCCGCCGATCGTCACGAGCTCGAACGAGCCGTGTTCGAACGTCCGCGTCTCGTCCGCCTGCTCGAACCTTCGGATCTCGATCCCGGTCACAGATGCTCCCTTCGGCGTGCATTCGGTCGGAGCGGGGTGCACGCATCGGGTCGGCGATCGCGCGCCGCCAATCGACCCCGGCGACTACGCCGAGCCCTCGACCTTGCGCTTGAGGACCTCCATCCGCTTGTGCCCCTGAGGCCTCCCCGACAGCGCGAAGACCGGGGGGAGCAGGACCGCCGCGAGCCCCCGCATCTTGACGAACTCGACCCGGTGCTTCACGTCGGTCCCGCCGCCGTTCGGCGACAACGTGTAGGTGTGCGCGTACTCGCCCTGTGGATCGCTCGAACGGAACGCGAATCGGGTGGTCGGTTGGTTCTCGGTGATCAGGCCCTCGTTCTCGTGGTGCTTGTCTCCCGGGATCACTCCGGCCGAATGGAACCGGCTCCCCACCGCGTTCGGCTCGCCCTCGAGCCATTCGATCCGGTAGGGCTTGGGCGACCAGTCGGCGTGCTTCGAGAGGTCGGCGACCCATGGCCACACGGTCTCCGGCTGCGCATCGATCTTCACCGTGAACTCACCCGATGTCACGAGCCACCTCTGTCGATCCGAGCCTCCGACCCTAGCCCCCACCTCCGAGGTGGGTCAACGCCGCCCGAGAACCTCAGGCGCGACGAGGGTCCGACGCGTTCAACACCATCACATCCCCCGACAAGAACGGCGAATCGGTCGGCCTGGTGATTGTCTCGATCTCGCGCCGCCGCGTACAGTTCGCCTACGCGGTTCGCCGCGACTCCCCGAGCAAGGTCCTCCCTCATTCGGTTGGTCGTCGCTTCCCCCTGGACGTGGAGCGAGGATGGACGAGGTCGCGCGGATCGTGCTGGCGCTCGAGACGCCGGACGTGGCCGAGGAGGTCATGCACTTCCTCGATCGGACCGGTCGCGTCCGCGTCGTCGGGACCGCCTTCGACGCCGCGCAGCTCGCGGAGGCCCTTCGGCAGCTCGAGCCGGACGCCGTGGTCGCCACCCCTTCGCTCGTTCCCGCGCGCGGGACGCTGAACGGCACCGCGCTGCTCGCCGTCGATACGAGCCAATCGGTGGGAGCGCTGCGCCGCGCCATCCGTGGCGGTGCGACCGGCTTCTACCTCTGGCCCGCCGAGCGCGAGGAGCTCGCGCTCGCCGCGGGACGTGTCGGACCCAAGCCGGACGAGACGACCGGCGAACGGGCCCGGGCGCTGGCGGTCTACGCGCCGCGTGGCGGGGCCGGCGCGACGTTCGTCGCGACCCACCTTGCGGCCGCCTTCGCCAGGCGTGATCGACGATGCATCCTGATCGATCTCGACGTGCTCTTCGCCGACATCTCGGCCACGATCGGCGTTCCGGCCGAGGAGGAGCAGAGGACCGTCGCCGACCTGGTGCCGCTCGGTGACGAGGTGGCACCCCAGCACGTCGAGGAGCTCGTCTGGCGGCACCCGGCGGGCTTCGCGGCGCTCCTCGCACCCGATGACCGGCAAAGGTTCTCGCGGATCGGCGCCGAGGCCTATGCGGCCGCGATCTCCGCGGCGCGGCGATCCTGCGACGTCGTCGTCCTCCACGTCCCGCGTGCGCTCGACGAGGTCGCTCGGGCCGGGCTGGGTGTCGCGGATCGGGTGCTGGTCGTGCTGGGGCTCGACCTGCTCTCGTTCCGAGACGCCAAGCGAGCGATCGAGGTCGCGGGGCTGGACGAGCGTTGTTCGTTCGTGGTCAACCGGGCGAGCAGATCGGAGATCACGCCGAATGACGTCGAACGCGTCTTCGGGCAACCGCCGATCGCCGTGATCCCGTCGGATCGTGCCGTCGGTCGAGCCCAGGACCACGGTCGTCTGGTGCCGATGCGCGGGCGGATAGGACGAGCGCTCGACCGGCTCGCCCGGCAGGTGCTGGAGGCATCGTGAATCGGATGGATGCGCTCAAGGACGTTCGGCGGACGGTGCACGAGCGGTTGATCGGCCGGGTCGATGCCCGGCAGCTCGACGCGATGCCGCGGGCCGAGCGCCGGCTGCGGGTACGGGAGGAGGCGCTCTCGCTCCTGCGCGAGCAGGGCCACATGCTGCCGCAGAGCGCTCTTGCGGACGTGGTGAACGCGGTTTCGGATGCGGTCGTCGGGATGGGTCCGATCGAGTTCCTGCTCAAGGACCCCGAGGTCACCGAGGTGATGGTGAACGGGCCCGACGACGTCTACGTGGAGCGGAAGGGGCGGATCGAGAGGGTGGGGGACCGTCTGTTTGAGGGGGAGGAGGCGGTCCTCCACGTGATCGAGCGCATCGTGGCGCCCCTGGGTCTTCGGGTCGACGCAACGTCACCTTGGGTGGACGCGCGACTTCCGGACGGCTCTCGGGTGCACGCGATCGTGCCGCCTCTTTCGCTCTGCGGTCCTGTCCTCAACGTGCGGAAGTTCTCTTCCATCCCTCTCGGGCCCGGCGATCTGCTCGCTCGCGGGACGATCGGGCCTCACATGCTCGCGTTCCTCGCCGCGTGTGTCCGCGGCCGCATGAACATCGTGATCTCGGGTGGTACCAGCTCGGGGAAGACGACGCTGCTCGCCGTCCTCTCGTCCTTCGTCCCGTCCGAGGAACGCCTCATCACCATCGAGGACGCCGCCGAGTTACGACTTGCCCAGCCACACGTCATCGGTCTGGAGGCCCGCCCGGCAACCATCGAGGGTCGCGGCGAGGTCACGGTCCGAGATCTGGTTCGCAACGCGCTCCGGATGCGACCGGATCGGATCATCGTCGGTGAGGTGCGCGGCGGTGAGGCCCTCGACATGCTCCAGGCGATGAACACGGGACACGATGGTTCGCTCTCGACGGCGCACGCGAACTCGGCGCGTCATGCGCTCTGGCGGCTCGAGACGTTGGCGCTGATGTCCGACGTCGACCTTCCCGTCGCCCATGTCAGGGCGCAGGTCGCGTCGGCGATCGACGTCGTGGTCCATACCGCTCGGCTCCGCGACGGGCGGCGGGTCGTATTCCAGGTGGCTGCGGTCGACGAACTCGACGGGGCGGGGGACCCGGTCGTCGTCGAGATCTTCGGCTTCCGGCCTCGGGTCGGGCGTGAGGGTGAGTTCGTGTGCACGGGCATCACGCCACGGGTCGTCTCGTCGCTCGCCGAACGAGAACAGGATCTCGACCACCGGTGGTTCGAGGCGGGGATCGACGCGTGGGAACCGGCGTGATCGAGGCGGTCGCGGTCGCCGGGCTCTTCGTCCTCTCGACGACGCTCCTGACACACGTGATGACCGCCGAACGCTCAAGGCGCGTGCTGGGCTGGCTTGTATCCGATAGCCGTCCGATCCCAACGACGTTCCGGGTGCCGAGAAAGGTCCTCGTGGTGACCGGCGCCGTCGCGGCGGGGTTCGTCGGTGCCCGTGTCGCCGGGGTCGTCGGTTCGCTCGCGGCGATCGCCCTCGCGGTCGCGGCACCAGCGATGGCCGCCCGACGCCGCAGGCGCCGTGCGGAGATCGCCACGCAGGAGCGACTCGCCGAGGCGGTCGCGCTCATCGCCTCGGCGATGCGCTCCGGTCGTTCTCTGCAGCAAGCGATCGAACTCGCTGCGACCGACCTGGATCCGTTGCTCGGGTCGACGTTCCGCCGACTCGCCGATCGGACGGGGCTCGGCGATCCGATGGACGAGTCGATCGACGCGTGGGCCGGCGACGTGGGAGGTCCTGATGCTCGGCTCGTCGCGGGGGTGCTCAAGCTCCATCGGCGGACCGGAGGCTCGCTCGCCGCGAGTCTGGAGAACCTCGCGGCGACGCTCCGAGATCGCCGGGCATCGGCTCGGGAGCTCGGATCCCTCACGGCGCAGGCGAGGCTGTCGGCAACGATCCTTGGGTTGCTCCCCATCGGGTTCTTCCTGTTCCTGTCGGTGATCGCTCGCCAAGATCTCGAGGCGGCGTACGAGACGCCGGCCGGGATCGCCGCGATTGGGTTCGGCCTCGCGTTGCAGGGGGCCGCGTACGTCTGGATACAACACCTGCTCCGGATCGAACCGTGACCGCGACCATGGTGGCGATCCAAGCGGGTTTCGGGAGCGCGGTCGCCATCGCGGCGATCGGCCTCGGGTGGCCTCCCGATCCGCTGGCGTCGAGCGCGATCGTCCGCAGCGGTCCCCCAACGATCGAGAACGTGCTCGAGATCGTCGGGGGCTGGCCGATCCTGCGAAGGGTTCGGCTCTCGCGGGTGACCATGACGAGACTCGATCGGAGCGGCACCCATTGGAGCGAACGACAGATCGTGGCGTCGAAGGCGCTCGTGGCGGCCACGACGATGTTCGCGGTGTCGGCGGTCGCATCACCGGTGCCGGGTGCCGCGGCGGCGCTGATCGCCTGGCGCCTCCCCGATCTCGCAGTGGCTCGGCTCGCTCGCCGGGCGCTCGCCGCGGCCGATCGCGAGATCCCGGTGGTCTTGGACCTGCTGGCGTTGGCGACGTCGGCGGGGCTTCCACCCCAGCTCGCGTTCCGTCGCGCCGTCGAGGCCGCCACGGGGCCCCTGGCCGACGAGCTCCGCTCGGTGCTCGATGCCAGCGACCTCGGTGGTCGGTGGCGCGACGAGCTGATCGTCGTGGGCGACCGCCTCGCGCTGCCCGACCTCCAGCGGCTGCTCCGTGCGCTCGCACGGACCGACTCGCTCGGGTCCTCGCTCGCCGAGGAGGTCGGGCATCTCGCCTCCGACGTACGGGAGGTCCGGCGCGCGGCGGCGGCCCAACGCGCTCGAACCGCTCCCGTGAAGATGCTCTTCCCGCTCGTGTTCCTCGTCCTCCCCGCGTTCCTCCTCCTGACGGTGGTCCCGATCTTGCTGACCACCGTCCGTTCGATCGACTGAGAGGGGGTGAACCGGGATGCTCTTGTCCTGGTACGTCCGCGCTCGTTATGTGCGAGCGCGCCAACGGCTGTCCGAGGAGGTGGGGCAGACGACGGCGGAGTACGCGCTGGTGATCCTCGCGGCCGCCGCGGTCGCCGTCGTGTTGATCGCCTGGGCGCGATCCTCGGGCAAGTTGCCGGCGTTCTTCGACTCCATCATCGATCAGGTTGCCGGAAGTGCCGGCTAATCGCATTCGCGAACGCGGTTCCGCCGCGGTCGAGTTCGCGCTGCTGTTGCCGATCCTCCTCCTCCTGCTACTGGCACTCGTGCAGGTTGGGGTCATCGCCCGCGACTCCCTCGTGCTCACGCAGGCCTCGCGCGCCGGCGCGCGCGAGGCCGCCGTCCAGGGGACCAAGGACGCGGTCGACGCGGCGGTCCGCGCGGCCGCCGTCGGGCTGGATCCCGATCGGCTCACCGTGGTCGCGACGTGGAGCGGAGCTCGCGGTGGCCCGGTGACGGTCGACGTGGCCTACGAGGCGCCGGTCGCATCGCTGCTGGCCGGATGGTTGCTCCCATCGTCCTTGTCGCTCCGCGCGAGCGCGACGATGCGGCAGGAGTTCGCGTGACCGCCGGACGGGTCGAACACGGCTTCGTGGACGCTCGCGCCTCGCGGACTCCTCGGCTGGCGGGCGATCGTGGCTCGATCACGCTGCTGAGTGCGGCGGTGCTGGCGGCCTTGGTCGTGCTCGCGATGGGCGTCTCGGATGTCGCCCGGGTGCTCCACGCCGCGTCGCGGGCGCAGACGGCGGCCGATGCCGCCGCACTCGCCGCCGCGCAGGCGCTGGCGATCGACGAGGAGGGCCCCGAACCGGCAGCGCTCGCTGGCGAGTACGCCGAGCGGAACGGCGCCCTGCTCGAGACGTGTTCGTGCGAGCGCGGGACCTTCGAGGCGACGGTCGGCGTTCGCCTGCCCGTGGGCGACCTGTTCCTCGTCGCCGGGGACCGGACGGTGCAGGCCAGGGCCCGGGCCCAGGTCGACCTGGCCGCCCCCTGATCGCGTCCCAGGCCGGCCCTCCGCCGTCGGGAGGCGGGTGTACCATTTCCCGACGATGGCCATGCGACAACGGCTCCCGGTCAGGCGAGGCCGCCGCCATCTGCTCGCGACGGTGGACTACTCGCTCGCCAAGCGCGCCCTGATCAACCAGGTCCGGACCGGACTCGCCTCGTGGACCGACATCTGCGACGCCCACCCCGAGCTGATGCGGGCCGCCCAGCACGTGGGCGAGCCGACGCGGAGGGAATGCCCGGTCTGCCAGGACGCCAAGCTCAAGCTCGTGACGTATGTGTACGGGGACGGGCTCAAGCACGACAACGGACGCGTGTGGCCGCTCGACGTCGGGCTCGACATGGCCGCGGACCGGCCCGGCTCCTGGTGTTACGTGGTCGAGGTCTGCACCGAGTGCCACTGGAACCACCTGCACGAGGCCTTCGTGGCCCGCGCCGGCTGATCCCTTCCCACTGATTCCCTCGGCGCGAGACTCCACGGGAACTCCACGACGTTTCCGCAGGTCGCGCACGGGGCAAACGCTGACCGGTGACTAGACTTGACGACGAGTTGGCGGTCGAGACGGCGCCGGCGCGCGCCCCCAAGGGTCGTAGGCACGCCCCCACCAAGAAGCGGAAGGGATTCAAGGCCTGGCTCCGCCGCTGGTGGTGGGTGTTCGTCGTCGTGCCCCTGGTCGCCGCCATCGGCCTGCTGCTCACGCTGTTCTACGTCTACTCGCAGCTCGAGCTGCCCGAGACGCCGCCGCCGTTGCAGACGACGTACATCTACGATCGCCAGGGCCATCAGATCGCGACCCTGCACTCGGCGGTCGACCGCACGATCATCCCGCTGTCGGACATGCCGCCGCAGCTCCGGCACGCGGTCATCGCCGTCGAGGACAAGGGGTTCTACGAACACCCCGGGATCGACGTCGGCGGGATCTTTCGCGCCGCATGGACCGACCTCGTTTCCGGCGAGGTCGTGCAGGGAGGCTCGACGCTCACCCAGCAGGTCGTGAAGAACGTCTACGCCGGCCAGTACACCGAGGATCCCGAGACCGGCGTCGAGACCTACGCGGTCCCGCCCCGGACGCTCGGGCAGAAGGTGCGCGAGAGCCTGCTCGCGATCAAGGTCGAGCGCGAGTTCACCAAGGACCAGATCCTGGCCAAGTACCTGAACACCGTCTACTTCGGCCGCGGTGCGTACGGCGTCCAGGCCGCGGCGCAGACGTTCTTCCGCAAGGACGCCTCCGATCTCTCGGCGCTCGAATCAGCGCTGCTCGCCGGCATGATCCAGAGCCCCTCCTACTACGACCCGGTCGAGCAGGAGGAGGCCGCGCTCGAACGGCGGAACTACGTGCTCGAGCAGATGGCCTCCGAGGGCTACCTCACGCCTGAGCGTGCGGCGCAGCTCGAGGGCCGGAAGATCAAGGTGGATCCGATCGAGGTGGGTCTGAACTTCCCGGGCAAGCTCGGCTACTTCCTCGACTACACGCGGCGGTCGTTGCTCGACGAGTACGACGAGGGACTCGTGTTCGGGGGTGGGCTGCGGGTCACGACCACCCTCGACTCGCAGATGCAGCGCTACGCCGAGGAGGCCGTCGCCAACCGCCTCGACACCCCAGGCGATCCGGCGGCGGCGCTCGTCGCGATCGACCCGCGCAACGGGGCCGTCCGCGCGATGTACGGAGGGAAGAACTTCGCGGTGTCGAAGGTGAACCTCGCGACCGGCGACGGTGGTTCGGGGAGGCAGGCGGGGTCCGCGTTCAAGCCGTTCACGCTCGCCACCGCGATCGAGCAGGGGTACTCGCTCAGCTCGCGCTGGCACGGCCCCTCCTCGATCACGATCCAGGACCCCGCCTGCTACACGAACGGCGAACCCTGGGAGCTCTCCAACGCGGCCGACGAGGAGAGCGGCGACTTCAGCCTGCTGGCGGCCACCACGTATTCGGTGAACACCGTCTTCGCCCAGGTCGCGTCGGCCGTGACGCCGGAGGCGATCCGCCAGACGGCGACCCGGATGGGGATCCGATCGCCGCTCGAACCGGTGTGCTCGATCACGCTCGGGACCCAGGCGGTCACGCCGCTCGAGATGACGAACGCGTACGGGACGCTCGCCGCCCGCGGATGGAGGCACCGGGCCTCGCCGCTCGAGCGGGTCGACACCGCGGACGGCAAGACCGACCTGCAGATCGGCGGGCGCGGCAAGCTCGTGCTGCGCCAGAACGACGCCGACCTCGTCACCTACGCCCTGCAGAGCGTGATCCAGAGCGGCACCGGCACCGCGGCCGACATCGGGCGGCCGGCCGCCGGCAAGACCGGCACGGCCCAGGAGTACCGGGACGCCTGGTTCTGCGGGTATGTGCCGCAGCTCGTGACCTGCGTGTGGGTGGGTTACCCGCAGGGCGAGATCTCGTTGACGAATGTCGAGGGCTTCTCGGCGGTGTTCGGCGGCACGATCCCCGCGCTGATCTGGCACGACTTCATGTCGCAGGCGACCGCGAACATGCGGGTCAAGGACTTCGCCGAGCCGTCGTTCGAGGGCTACTCGCTCGGCGCGCCGACCCCGCCGCCGCCGTCACCGTCGGTCGCCCCGTCGCCCTCTCCCAAGCCGAGTCCATCGCCGTCGCCTTCGCCCAAGCCGAGCCCCTCACCGACGCCGACCCCGTCGCCGTCGCCGTCGCCGAGCCCCCCGCCCAGCCCCAGCGTCTCGCCGAGCCCTCCGCCCTCGCCGTTGCCGACCACGTCCCCGCCGGCCGCGCTTCCCGAACGCCCCGCGCTCCCCGGATCGGGCTGACGCGGGGAACGTCCGCCGTTTGAGTGCGGAGCCGGGTCGTTCGCCGGTCCCGATGCGTCGTCGCCCGAGAACTCTCGCGCCGCCGGCACCGCACCCATCGGCAACGAGGCGACCACGGTCGTGCCCCGGCCGGGAGCCGAGTGCACCATGAACGTCCCGTTGGCGAGCTCGACCCGTTCGCGCATCGAGGCGAGACCGACCCTTCCGCTCTGCAGGTACTCGCGCGCCTTGCCGGCGTCGAAACCCTCGCCGTCGTCGACGATCTCGACGCGGAGCTGGCCGCCGGTCGTCTCTACCGCGACCGTGACCGAGACCGGGTGCGCGTGCTTGGACGAGTTCGACAGCGCCTCCTGGACGACGCGATAGGCCAGGGTCTCGAGGTCCTGAGGTATCTCGCCGCTCGCGCGGCCCGAGAACTCGGTGTGGACGTGGTAGTCGCGGCCGAACCGGTCGACCGTCTCCCGCAGCGCCGGGATCAGGCCGCGCTCCTCCAGGAGCGGCGGCCGGAGACCGGACATCAGTCGCCGGAGATTGTCCGCCTCCTCCGAGAGCTCCGAGCGCACCTTGGACAGGATGCCGAGCCCCTCGTCGATCTCGCCGGCCTTCAGCATCAGGAGCACCGCCTCGAGCGACAGCGATGCGGCCGAGACCCCCTGCACCGGCCCGTCGTGCAGGTCGCGCGCGATGCGGTTGCGTTCCCCCTCGATCGCCGCGTTGGTCCGGCGCATGATCCGCGTCCGGTCCTCGTCTCGATCCTGCAGGAACTTGAACAGGGAGCGGATCGTCTGGTCGGCAACCCGGGCGGCCGTCACGTCGCGGACCAGGAGCAGCCGCCGGGGTGGCTCGCCGGGGATCTCCGAGGTCCTCGATTCGAGATAGATGGCGTGACCCTCCCGATGGATCGTCCCCTGCCCGGTCACCGGGAGCGATGCGAAGTGCTCGTCGGCCTGGATCGAGCCGGCGAGCGCGCTCCACGGCTGCCCTTCGACGAGCGACTGGGGGAGCTCGACCATCTTGCGGAAGGCCCCGTTCGCGCGGACGACGACATCGTGGGGGTCGAGCTCGACGATCCCGTCGACCGCGGACTCGAAGACGGTGCGGAGTCGTTCCTCGGACTCGCGCAGCGTCTCGTTCGCTCGCTGGAGCCGTGACAGGGCCAGGTCCGTCTCGCGGAGCGCGGCCTCCTTCTGGTCCAGCGCGTCGTGGACCGCGCGTTGCGACTGCGTTCCTCGGACCTGGTTCACGAGGATGCGGAGCGCGACCGCGGCCGCCAGGAAGCCGATCAGGAGCGAGGCCTGGCGGTCGTCGATCACCGAGCTGCGCCGGTCGACCGCGACCAGGGCGAGGGCGGCGCTGGTCGCGGCGACCGAGACGGTCGTGAGAACGGCCCTGCCGTACCGCGCCGGATCCTTGCGCCGTTCGGTCACCCTTCGGGGGATGACACTGACGAGCACCGCGACGAACAGGGCGCCGAACGCGATCGGTAGGTCGACCTCGGGCCGTCCGACCTCGAACGATGCGCCCAGCCACAGCTCCGCGAACCCGTACACACCCACACACATCCCGCAGACCGCGAGGAATATCCCGAGGTGCGCGACGTTGGGTCGTGCGAGAGCCAGGGCGCCGTAGGCCGAGGCCCCCGAGGCGATGATCAGCGCGAATTCCGCGGTCACGGCGCTCGCCGCGTCCGCATTCGATTCGGGGCGAAGGGACAGGAACAGCATCGTGCCGATCGCGGCGGTCAGCAGCGCGACGTCCGCCACGATCTCGCGCCGGTCCTCACGGGGCACGTGCTCGCGGAACTCGATCCCGACGGCGATCAGGAACAGCACGCCGGCCGCGAGAAACCCCCCCTCGTACGGGCCGAGCCTCGGAGGGTCGGATCCGGTCGCGTCGGTCACCAGGAGCGTGGCGCTCAGGGCCGCGATCGCCGCCATCCCCAGGCCGAGCGACGGGGCGCTTCGCCATGCGCCGTGGTGCCGGCTCCGGAGCAGGATCACGATCGAGGAGAGGAGGCAGGAGCCCGTGACGACGGGGAACCGGATGTCTTCCGGGGAACCCAAATGGCTCGACACCGCGTAGGCGAGCGCCACGCCGCCGCCCGCGACGAGGAGGACGAAGGGCGCGAACCATGGAGCCCTGCGCTGGGTCTGCGTGGACATCGCTCGAGCGACCATGATGCAGCAGCCGGGCTCGCGCCTCCATCACCCGACCGGGGCCAACCGGAGGACCGGCCCTAGGCCGTCCGGCGGGTACTGCCGTAGCCCGGGATGACTAGTCCACGAGCCGGACCGTCGCGCCGGCCACGGGGACGGCTACTCGATCAGGCGGCGTCGGAGCGCCTCGGCGACGGCCGCCGTTCGGTCCGATGCGCCGAGCTTCTCGAAGATGTGTTCGAGATGGGTCTTCACGGTGTCGGGCGAGATGTACAGCCGCTCGGCGATGTCGCGGTTGGTGTGTCCGAACGCGAGCAGCTGCAGGACCTCGATCTCGCGCGCGGTCAGGGTCTCGGCCCGGCGGTCCCGCTCCTTGGCCTGTGAGAGCTCCTCGGCGAGCGCCACCACCAGCTGGGGGTCGATCACCATGTTGCCGCCGGCGACCAGCCGGACGGTCTGGATCAGGTGCTCGGCGTCGCGGGCCTTGAGGACGTAGCCACGAGCACCGCTCCGAACGGCTTCCACCACGAACTGCCGGTCGTCGTACGCGGTCAGCATGATCACCCCGGTCTTGGGGTGGGTCTCGCGGATCTTTCGCGCCGCCTCCAGACCGTCCATCTCGGGCATCCGGATATCGACCAGGGCGATATCCGGCTCTTCCTTGCCGACCAGGTCGACCAGTTCCTGCCCGTTGGCTGCCTCGCCGACGACCTCGATCCCCTCAGCCATGTCCAGATACCTGCGGAGTCCTTGCCGCACGAGCGAATGGTCGTCCGCGATCGCTACCCGAATCGTCACGCTTCTCCCTCCGGACCCTCGACGGCGTGGGGCCATCCTATATGGACGGCAGGACCGCTCAGAAGATGTAGTACCAGTTGACGGTCAAGACCGAGAGGATCCCGAGGCCGGCCGCGCCCACCGCCAGGGCCGCTGATCGCGGGATCCGGAGCCGCTCCAGGCCGAGCGCCAGCCCCCAGAAGGCCGGGAACAGGGGCAGGACGAACCGGGGCATCGACATCAGCGGACGATCCGGGAAGACGAAGGTCAGCTGGACCAGCAGGGCGCTCCACAGGTAGACACCGTAGACGGGCCGCAGGCGCACGAGCGCGTACCCCGACGCGGCGAGCATCGGGATCACGATCAACCAGTCGATCAGCCAGTAGCCCCCGTTGAGCTGGTCGAGGTAACCGAACGCGTCGCGTGTCCCGTCCCACAACGTCGCCCACGGCCACGAGAACGAGCGTTCCCAGTTCGCCTGGAACTTCACCGGGGCGAGCCACTCGCCGGCCCGGAGCGACCAGGAGCCGAGGTAGGCGATCAGCCCGAACCCTGTGGCAGCGGCCGCGAGGAACCCGGGCCACGCCGGCCCGCGCCGTTCGACGCGCTGGTGCAGCGCCTCGATCACCAGCGCCGGCGCGATCAGGACCCCGATGCTCCGGGTGAGCGCCGCCAGCGCCCCGGCGGCTCCGGCGACCACCCATCTCCGCCGGCGCGCACCCCAGAACGCCGTGACGGACAGCAGGAGGAACAGCGACTCGCCGTAGGGCATGAGGAAGAAGTGCGCGGTCGGGAAGACGCACATCAGCAGCACGGCGGTGCGCGCGGCGCCTTCCGACAGCTCGGACGCGGTGAGCACATAGGTCACGACGAGGCCGCCCCAGAAGGCGGCGTTCGACACGATCGTCGCGGCGGCCAAGGGGTGGCCCCCGAGTGCGAACGAGAGCCCTCGGATCGCGAGCGGATAGAGCGGGAAGAACGCGGCGCTCCCGTCCCGGAGCCGATAACCGCTCTCCGCGATGCGCAGGAACCACAGCGCGTCGAACCGTTCCCACGCGGTGAACGCGTTCTGCCAGCCCGGGTCGAGAGCGGGCGCGGGCCACCCCGGTACCCCGACGCCGCCGAGCGGCCGGAACAGGGTGACGCCGACCACGCCGATCAGGAACATCGCGACCCGGAGCCCGACGAACGCGAACAGACAGAAGCGGAGGGCTCTGAGGGCGCGCTCGCGCGATCCATCGTGACCGCCCGACAGGTCGATGAGGGACGCCGTGTCGGTCGTCAAACCGGCACCTCGACGCGAGCATCCGTCCGGTCCGGCGGAGGTCGTTCGAGCCGGGGGACCGGCTCGCCGGCACGCACCCACGCGATCACGCAGGCGACCAGGACCGCGGCCCTGATGAGGATCGCGACCTCGAAGGCGCCAAGCGGGCTGCCGGCGAAACCGTTGTGATGCCCGCCGAGCAGCCCGAACCACGAGAAACGCGTCACGAAGACGGCCATGTCGGCGGCCTCGAACGCGAGGAAGAGGCGAAGATGGGGTAGCGCCAGCGCGAACCACGGGAGGAGCCAGACGCTGTACTGCGGCGAGTACACCTTGTTGGTCAACAGGAAGATCAGCAGGATCGGGAAGCCGAGCGTCCATCGCGGGAAGCCGGGTTGGCGCCGTCCCTTGATTGTCCACACGATCGCCACCCATCCGACGAACAACACGAGTGACCCCAGGTTGACCAGGCGCGTATTCGTGCACCCCAGGCCGGTCGCCTGCTCGCACACGACGAACCACAGGCTGTCCCAGTCGGCGGGTCGGGACGCGTTGTAGGAGAAGAACTCCAACCAGCCGCTCGTGCCGGCGAGCGCGAACGGGAGATTGACCGCGATCCAGGCGCCGACGGCGGCCCAGACGAGATAGATCCCTCGGTCGGGTTCGCGGCCCCGGAACCGACCGACGACGAACGGGATGACCAGGAGCGCCGGAAAGAGCTTCGCCGCGGCGCCGAGTCCCAGCAGCACCCCGGATGTGACGTCTCGCCGGCGCAAGTACGCCACCGTTCCACCCGTGGCGAGCGCGACGGGAAGCAGGTCGAGGTTCAGCGTGGCGTAGATCGCGAGGGTGGGTGCGAGCGCGAAGTACAGGGCTCGGCGCCCGACCACCGTATACAGGAGGTAGGCGGTCCACAGGGCGGCGAGCCACAACAGGATCGCGTTGGCGTAAAAGAAGCGCGTGTTGTGCGGTCCCGCCACCGAGGCCGTGAGCCGCATCATCCAGGTCGTCAGGACCGGATACTCGTCGCAGGTGCCACCCGTCTCCTCGCAGGGGTCGAGGTAGGGGAGGCGGTCGCCGTACAGCTGCTCGTTCCCGATCAGCGGGATGATGTCCGTGTGGCAGAGCCACGTGAACGGCCGGCCGTCGCTCCAGTCGCCGTGGACGCAGGGCGCCTTGATCGCGTGACCGATCGCCAGGGTCCCGGTGACCAAGAGCATCACGACACCGATCCCGATCGTTCGCCTGGTGGCTTGCACGGCCCGATCACCGCCGCCGGGGGCCGCCGGGGACGGGCGCGGACCGGCCGGTTCGCTCGCGTCGTGGCGCGACATCACGCGAGGACCTCCGCCGCCTCCGGCTGTTGTTGGTCCCGCGGGGCGACCCTCGGCCCCACTTGCGCACCCCGAACCCACCCGATCACGCAGGCAACGAGGATCACCGCGCGGATCGCGACCGCGAGTTCGAACACCCCGACCGGCAAGCCGGCGGCTCCGCCGTCGATGCCGAGGTAGCGACCGAACCACGAGAAGCGCGTGACGAACACCGCCACGTCCGCGAGCTCGAACGCGGCGAACCAACCCAGCCGGGGGAACGCGAGCGCGAACCACGGGAGCAGCCACAGACTGAACTGCGGCGAGTAGACCTTGCTGGTCAGCAGGAACAGCACCAGGATCGGGAAACCGAGCGTCCACCGCGGAAAGCCGGGGTCGCGCCGCGCCTTGATGACCCACACGATCGCGACCCACGCGACGAACAGCCCCAAGGAGGCCACGTTGACCAGTCGCGTGTTCATGCAGGTCTCGCCCGTGCTGCGTTCGCAGGCCAGGTACCAGAGGCTGTCCCAGTCGGCCAGACGAGCCGCGTTGAAGCGGAGGAACTCCCACCAGCCCCTCGGCGCGAGCAGGACGAAGGGCAGGTTCACGGCGACCCACGTCCCGATCGCGGCCCACGCCAGCCGGATCCCGCGATCGGGCTCGTCTCCGCGGAAGCGGGCCGCAACGAAGGGGATGACCAGGAACATCGGGAAGAGCTTGGCCGCCGCTCCGAGCCCGAGGAGCACCCCCGACCAGCCGTCTCTGCGTCGCTGGTACGCCAACACGCCCACCGTGGCGAGGGCGACCGCGAGCAGGTCCCAATTCATCGTCGCGTAGAGCGCGAGCGTCGGCGCAAGCGCGAAATACAGGACCCGATCGCCGACGAGCAGGTACAGGCAGAATGCGGTGACGAACGCGGCGATCCAGAGCATGATCGCGCTCGCGTAGAAGTAGCCGGTGGTCGTCGGGCCCGAGATCCATGCGGCCACCCGCATCGTCCACATCGTGAGCACCGGGTACTCGTCGCATTCGGCCGTGGCGACTCCGCAGGCGTCAAGGAAGGGGAGCCGGTTCCCGCGCAGTTGCTCGGTGGCGAGCTGGTGCACGTTATCCGAGTAGCACAGCCGCGTGTACTGGCGGTTGTCGCCCCAGTCGCCGGACGCGCACGGCGCCTTGAGTGCGTGACCGAGCAGGAGGGTGCCCGCGAGCAGTGCGAAGACGGTCCCGAGCCCGATCCGTCGGACGGCGTTCGGCATCCGGGTGATTATCACCGGCGCGTCGCCCGCAATGTGACTCGAGCGCCGAGGCCGGAAAAGGCGGCGGGGCCGCCGAGGGGGTGGCGGCCCCGCCTTCACGTCCGCCGGATCCTGATGTGGCTCCGCCGGTGGGGGACGCCTCGTGGGTGTCCACCCGCTCGTGCCGTCCCTGTATCTTCGGCACGCTGCGGGGCCAGCCTGAGGGTCAACCGAAGGGAAGTTGCCCGATCTCCCTGCGACGCGCCGGCTCTCCCCCCGCGCCGAAGTTGGATCCAGCTCGGCGCTCCTGCGGGATTCGGCCGTCGTTGGCTAGAGTGGTCGTCGTGACGACGGTGGTCCTGTTCCATTCCGCGCAAGGGCAGACGCCGGGGTTCCTCGCGTTCGCCGACGAGCTGCGCTCGGCCGGCCACACGGTCCACGCGCCGGACCTGTTCGAGGGCGAGACGTTCGGAACCGTCGACGAGGGCGTCGCCTACGCGCGGAAGGTCGGTTTCGGGGAGATCGTCCGCCTCGGTTCGGTGGCGGCCGACGAGCTGCCCGCCGATGTCGTATACGCGGGCTTCTCGCTGGGCGTGATGCCCGCGCAATCGCTGACGCAGACACGACCCGGGGCACGGGCGGCGATCCTGTTTCACGGAGCCCTGCCGACCTCGGAGTTCGAGGGCCCGTGGCCCGACGGCGTGCCGCTGCAGATCCACATGATGGATGGGGACCCGTGGGCGGACGAGGATCGACCCGTGGCCGAGGCCATGATCAAGGAGATCGAAGACGCGGAGCTCTTCATCTACCCGGGTTCCGGCCACCTGTTCGCCGACCCGGCTTCTGGCGACTACGACGAGCAGGCCGCGGGCCTGCTCAAGGAGCGCACGCTCGCCTTCTTGCAGCGCATCGAGTAGCCCGAGGTCCATCTCGCGCTGGGAGCGTCAACTCCTGGGCCCGGGACCTGCGCATCCGGCTGGGTGCCCGCTCACTCCACCTGCGCGAACGCCCGCACCGGGAACGCCGCGCCGCGAACGAGCGCGATCGGCGGCGCCGAGAACACGAACCCTTCGCGGGGGAGTCGCTCCAAGCCTCGAAGGTTCTCCACGATCGGGATGCCGGCCTCGAGCAGGCCGGTGTGGGCCGGGCGGGAAAGGTCCGCCGTGTCGTCGACGTTGCCGAAGTCGACCCCGACGAGCTGTACGCCCGCGGCCACGAGGCGCCCGACGACCGACTCGGGAAGAAACGGCGCATCCGACCAGTACTCCTCCGACCCCCATCGCCCATCCCAGCCCGTACGCACGAGGACCGCGCGTCCGCGCAGGGATCCTTCGTCGACGCCCTCGAGCGATACCGCTCGCCCGGGTCCGGCCGGGTCGACGACGAGCCCCGGCAAGCCGGTGACCGTCTCGAGCGGCAGCCTCGCGAGATCTTCGCGCTCACGGAAACGGTGGAACGGCGCATCGAGGTAGGTCCCGGTGTTGCCGGCCAACTCGGCGCCACCGAGGAGGAACTCTGCCTTCCCTTCGTACCGTTCGCGCGAGGCGTCGTGATCGAGGATCGCGTAGACGCGCACGGGCGGGAGGCCCGGGTAGGCGGCCATCCCGTCCTCGATCGGATGCGAGAGATCGATGAACGTCATCACACCCTCCAATCGATGATCGTGGGCGTCCCAAGCCGGGGCGCGTGTGACTGGCTCTTGCATCAACTGCAGGCGTCGTTTCTTCGCGAACAGGATCCTATGGCACGTGCCCACGGTGGGCTCCGGAGCACGTTTCTCTGCCGTTGTCTGGGGGAAGGCAGAGCATGAACTGCAGCACGCACTGTCCCACGACCGATGAGCTCGGTGGCCCAGTCCGACCGAACAACGACCGAACCAACGAGGAGGGAGCCGCGACCATGAAGCTGACGACCACCACGATGGTCTCCGTCGACGGAGTGATGCAGGGGCTCGGCGGACCGGACGAGGACCGCAGCGGGGGATTCGAGCGCGGCGGCTGGGTCACGCCGTACGCCGACACGGAGGGTATGGCGATCATCGGCGAGATCTACCAGCGCGCCGACGCGTTCCTGTTCGGCCGGCGGACCTACGAGATCTTCGCAGGCTCCTGGGGAACGTGGGACGATCCGGGCGACAGCCCGATCTGGACGGCGTTGAACACGCAGCCCAAGTACGTGGCATCGACCACACTCACCGATCCGCAATGGGCGAACACGACCGTCCTCTCGGGTGAGCTCGCGGCAGCCGTTGGTGAGCTGAAGGCCAAGCCCGGAGGCGAGCTGCAGGTGCACGGCAGCGGCAAGTTGATCTGGTCGCTGCTCGACGATGACCTCATCGACGAGATGAACCTGCTCATCTTCCCCGTGGTAGTCGGCCAGGGCACGCGGCTGTTCCCGGACACCGGACCGGACAGAGCGCTCGAATTGGTCGAATCGCGGGCCACTCCCGGCGGGGTGACGGTTCAGGTCTACCGACCCAAGGGGCGACCGCAGTACGGAACGGCCTCGGCCGACTGAAGCACGTGCGTTTCCCGGGCGGTAGTCACGCGGCGCTGGTCACCCGCCGGTCGCAGAGGGGTCGAGCCGATAGATGTGCTCCGTGATCTCCGCTGTGCGGGCCTCAGCGTAGGACGTCTCCCCGCCCACCCGCTGAACCCGTTGCGTTGCAGCATCTCGTCCGGCGCCAAGTTCTGAAACTTCCGAGCATTCGGGACTGGTGTAGAACCTGTCGGGAGGTTCAGATGCGTGACCGAGTGGGCGACGAAGAAATCCAGCACACCTCCGAGTCGGCGCTGCTGACTGCAGGCTGGCGAGCCATGGAGTCTGCCCGTTCGGACGCTCTGTTCCACGATCCACTCGCTGCCGGCCTAGCGGGCGAGCGCGGCCTCCGTATCGCGAAGACTGTGCCGGCTGGCGCATGGGCGGTTGCCATTCGAACCGTCTTGATCGACGCGTTCGTCCAGTCGGCGATCTCGTCGGGGATCGACACGGTCATCAATCTCGGAGCTGGTCTCGACACGCGTCCATACCGCATGCATCTTCCCTCGTCTCTTCACTGGGTCGAGGTTGACTATCCGAGCCTGATGGAAGGCAAGACTGCAAACCTGAGCAGCGAGGTGCCGATGTGTTCGATCGAGCGGATCGGTCTCGACCTCACCGAGGTCGATGCCCGCCGGCGGCTCTTCGACCGGATCTGGATGACCTCGAGGCGCGCGATGGTCCTCATGGAAGGGGTCCTCGGGGACCTCAACGTGCACGAGGCGGGGGAACTCGCCGACGATCTTCGGTCTCAGCCCGGCTGCGAGTCCTGGGTGATCGACTACTTCTCTCCGCGGCTACTGGTGGGCTATCAGAAGCACCAGCCCCATGGAAGCGTCCCCGTCCGTTTCGACCCACCGAGCTGGGAGGCGTTCATGACGGAACACGGGTGGCGCATCAAGGAGATCCGGTTCATCGGCGAGGAGTCCGAACGGCTTCATCGACCGGTGCCGCTATCGCGGCTCGACAAGATCATGCGCTTGTTCACCTCTCGACCGCTCCGGGATATGGGCTACGCCAGGATCGGGCGCGTTCCTTGTGGGAGGGGGCGGGCTCTCCACGAACGGCCACGGCGCTCCACGAGCCATGCACAGGAGAGGAACGCCCTTGCCTCACACATCAAACGCTCAGTCACCCGTTTCCACTTAGGCGCCGGGTCGCCACGCCAACTGGCGTGATGGTGATCGAGGCGGGGGCGTTCATGGTGTTCCGACCGCCCCGGTGGTGGTTGATACGTGAGTCATGCGCGCCACGCGGTAGTGGAGGTAGACGACTCTCGAGCTGAAGGTGCGGGTCTCGACGAGTTCGAGATCCACCCGGCGCTCGCGCTGGGGAAAGTACGGAATGCCACCGCCGACCAGCACCGGGTAGACCATGGGCCGGTACTCATCGATCAGATCCAACGCGGCGGCCTCGGCGGCGAGCATCGCGCCGCCGATCGCGATATCGCCCTCTCCCGGCTCGGCTCGCAACCGCTCGATCTCCTCCGCCAGGCCGCCGGGGGCCAGGCGGGCATTGCCCTGAACCTCTGACAATGTGGTGGAGAAGACCACCTTTGGAAGCGGCTTCCAGAGTGCGGCCCACTCGAGCTGCGCGTCGTCGAGCGATGGATCCTGGTCGGCGGTCTCCCAGTACAGCATCGTCTCGTAGAGCCGTCGTCCCAACAGGTGGACGCCGACCTCTCGTATCTCATCGATCCAGAAGCGAAAGACCTCGTCGGGCATCGCCCAGTCGAAGTTTCCGTCCGGTCCGACGATGTAGCCGTCTAGTGAGGCGTTCATCGAATAGGTCACGTTGCGCATCAGAAGTCCTCCTCCGCGGTGTTGACAGTACGACCGCAGACGCCCCAGGACTCATCGCGGCTCGCGGGATCCCTGGGCTAGCCACGAGGGCGGACAAGGAACCGTGTCCGCGAATTGGTCGTGCGTGAGCCGCATCTGGTCAGTCCCGTCCGCGCTCATCAGGAAGATCTCACACTCGATTCAATCGCGCACGGCCGTGTAGGTTGATCGATAGCGATGGAGGCGGCGGCTCGGCGGGCGATCGAGGACCGAAATCACGCAGCGGTGGATCGGCTTCGGTCATTGGGCGCGCGGCTCTCGGATGAGGAACTCAGCCAAACCATCGACCCGCCATGGACCGCCGCGGCGCTCTTTGCCCATATGGCGTTTTGGGATCGATTCGTTCGCGCCAGGTGGGTGCTCGCCTCCACCATGGGGAGTCGTACACCTCTTCCTTTCGACGACGCTCTTCTGGAACTGATCAATGACTCGTCCCTGCAACAATGGGCCGTCATCCCGGCTCGGACCGCCGTCCAGGATTGCCTCGCAGCGGCTGCAGAGATCGATGGCCTCATAAGGTCGCTCGAAGCCGATGTCGTTTCGGAGGTTGTGCAGGGAGGGCGAGAGCGCCTTGTGGACCGCTCGCTTCACCGAGGTGAGCACCTCAGTACCATCGAGGCAGCCTTCCTGTCCCCAT
>JBKPRY010000201.1:0-4225 GCA_046734755.1 Actinomycetota bacterium
GTGATCGTCACGAGCGAGATCGAGACGAGGGCCACGACCAGCAGGCGGGTGCTGCGCGCTCGGGTGCGCAGGGCCACCGCGGACCTACCTCCTGGACGGGCTCACCAGGACCCGCTGGAGGACCTCGAATTCCTCGAGGCATTTCCCCGACCCGATCGCCACGGAGGAGAGCGGGTTGTCGGCGATGTGGACCGGCATCCCGGTCTCGTGTCGGAGCCGCTTGTCGATCCCGCGCAACAGGGCGCCCCCGCCGGTCAGCGTGATGCCCCGGTGCATGATGTCGCCGGCGAGCTCCGGTGGGGTCCGGTCCAGGGTCGCCTTGATCGAGTCGATGATCGCGCTGACCGGCTCCTCGATGGCCGCACGGATCTCGCCGTCGGTGATCTGGAGCGTCTTGGGGAGCCCCGAGACCAGATCGCGCCCGGGGATCTCGGCCACGAGCTCCTCGTGCGTCGGGTACACCGCCGCGATCGCGAGCTTGATCGCCTCCGCCGTGCGCTCGCCGAGCAGCAGGGAGTACTCCTTCTTCACGTGGTTGATGATCGCCTCGTCGAGCTCATCGCCGCCGATCCGCAGCGATGACGAGGTGACGATGCCGCCGAGCGAGATGACGGCAACCTCGGTGGTGCCGCCCCCGATGTCGACGACCATATTGCCCGCGGGCTCGTGGATCGGCAGGCCGGCCCCGATCGCCGCGGCCATCGGCTCCTCGATGATGTAGGCGCGACGAGCACCCGCCGCGATCGTCGCCTCCTCGACGGCCCGTTGCTCCACACCGGTGATGCCGGACGGCACGCAGACGACGACCCGGGGCTTCGCCAGGAGCCGGCGCTTGTGCACGCGTTGGATGAAATAGCGGAGCATCTTCTCGGTGATGTCGAAGTCGGCGATCACGCCGTCCTTCAACGGGCGCACCGCCTGGATGTGGGACGGCGTCCGCCCGATCATGCGCTTGGCCTCGTTGCCCACGGCTAGCACCGCCCCGGACAACGTGTTGATGGCGACCACGGAGGGCTCGTTGAGGACGGTGCCTGCGTGCCGAACGTAGACGAGCGTGTTCGCGGTCCCGAGGTCGACCGCCATGTCCTGACCCAGGAACCCGAGGACCCCTTCACCGCCCGCGCTTCGACGGCCCTGGGATACGGGAAGTTCGCGACGAACCTTCTCGGCCATAGGTTCGCGCTCTTTCTACAGGACGCCTTTTTGGGTGGCAACTCTCGACCCCACGTGGAGGCAACCTTAGGGTTCACGCATGGGATGACCTGCGGTTTCCCTCGCCCTCGACCCACCCGATAGGGTTCGTCGAGCGTTGGTCGAGGGCGGGTCAAATGCGCACAGCCATTGTGTTCCCAGGTCAAGGTTCACAGTTCACCGGGATGGGGGACGTGTGGACGACCCACGACGCCGCGCGAGCGGTCCTCGACGACGCAACGGACGCGATCGGTCACGACATCGTGGCCGGGAGCCGGGACGAGGGCGCGCTCGCGACCACCGAGTTCGTGCAGCCGGCGATCCTCGCGTGCGATGTCGCCGCGTTCCGCGTGCTCGAGGCGCTCGGGGTCGGTTTCGTCGGCGCCGCGGGTCACTCGCTCGGCGAGTTCGCCGCGTTGGTGGCGGCGCGCGTGCTCGAGCTCACCGACGCGCTGCGGATCGTGGCGGTCCGCGGGCGGGCGATGCAGGCGGCGGGCGAGGCGCGGCCCGGGACGATGACCGCCCTCCTCGGGGTCGGGAGCTCGGACGCGGCGGCGCTGTGCGACCAGGCTCGCGGCGACGACGTCTTGCTCGTGGCGAACGAGAACTCGCCGCAGCAGGTGGTCATCAGCGGCAGCATCGTAGCGATCGAACGCGCGGAGGCCCTCGCCGCCGAACGCAAGCTCAGGGCCGTGCGCCTGAACGTAGCCGGGGCGTTCCACTCGCCGTTGATGGAACCCGCGATCGAGCCGGTGTCGGCCGCGATCTCGGAGGCCGCGTTCGCGCCCCCTCGGTTCCCGATCGCCTCGAACGTCACGGGGACCCTGGTCACCGATCCCGCCGAGCTCCGCGCCCTCGCCGCGCGCCAGGTCGTCTCCCCCGTCCGGTGGGAGGCGAGCGTCGGCGCCCTCCGGGAGCTGGGGGTCGACACGTTCGTCGAGGCCGGGCCGGGCGACGTGCTCACCAGGCTCGCGAAGAGGGCCGCGCCCGGGGCACGGGCCGTCGCGATCGGCTCGCCCGAGGCCGCCGCCGCCCTCGCCGGGGAATACGCCTGACCTCGCCCGGCCCGGTCGCCCGGGTCTGGCCACGACGTCGCCGCGTCGCGCAGTACCCGCGGGCGATATCCTCGACCATCGACGTGGGCGGCGACCGTCGCCCCGAGGGGGGATGGTGAGCGCGCAGCCACACGCCAGCGTCGCCGGCCTGGGCTCGGTCCTGCCGGAGCGGATCGTGCCGAACGAGTGGTTCGAGGCGTTCATCCAGACCAGCGACGAATGGATCCGAGAACGCACCGGGATCCGCGAACGACATTTCGCCGCGGACGATCAGACCACGTCCGACCTCGCCACCGACGCCGCCACCCGGGCACTCGAGGCGGCGTCGATCGCCCCTGAGCAGCTGGACCTCCTCATCTGCGCGACGCTGACCGGTGACACCCCGATCCCCTCCACCGCCGTGTGGGTGCAACGCAAGTTGGGGATCGCGGCGCCTGCCTTCGATGTGAACGCCGCGTGTGCGGGCTTCTCCTACGCGATGTCGTCGGCCACCGCCTTCATCGAGTCCGGCCAGGCCGAGACGGTGCTCGTGATGGGCGCCGAGGTGCTCTCTCGTGTCATGAACTTCCGCGACCGCACCACGTGCGTGCTGTTCGGCGATGGCGCGGGCGCCCTGGTGCTGCGGCGTTCGCAGGAGCCCGGGGTGCTCGGATCGGTGCTCGGCGCCGACGGGCGCGCCGCGGAGATCCTGATGATCCCCGGAGGCGGCTCGGCCGAGCCAGCGAGTCATGCGTCGGTCGACGCGAACCACCATGCGATCGTGATGCCGAACGGTCGCGAGGTGTTCAAGCGGGCGGTCGTCGAGATGGCGAGCGCGTGCCGCCAGCTGCTCGAGAAGTCGGGTTTCACCCCGGAGGACGTCGACCTGCTGATCCCCCACCAGGCGAACGCCCGGATCATGATCGCGGTGGCCGAACGCCTGAAGATCCCGATCGATCACGCGGTCGTCGACGTCGAGTCCGTCGGGAACACCTCCGCCGCCTCGATCCCGGTCGCCCTGGACCGCGCGTGGCGCGCCGGTCGGGTTCGCGAGGGCGACCTGGTGCTGTTGACATCGTTCGGCGCCGGGCTCGCGTGGGGCGCGAACCTGGTCCGCTGGACGGGACCGGCCGCACCATGACCGTGCCCTCTCCCAAGGTCGCCGTCATCACCGGGGGTTCGCGCGGGATCGGGCGCGCGTGCGCGGAGGCGCTCGCGCGCGACGGCTGGAGCGTGGCGATCGGCTACCGGTCCAGCGAGGCCGATGCCAAGGAGACGCTCGCGAGCCTGGAGACGATCGGCACGCCGGGACTCGCCGTCGCGATGGACGTCACGGAGGAGGGTTCGGTCACCGAGGCGTTCCGCCGCGTCGGCGACGAGCTCGGCACCGTGACGGGCCTCGTGAACAACGCCGGGATGTCGCGGGACGGGCTCCTCCTCAAATATCCAATGGATGTCTACGAGCGGACGATGGCGACCAACCTCCGGGGCGCGTTCCTGTGCTGTCAGTCCTCGCTGCGGGGGATGCTCCGAGCCAAGTGGGGGCGGATCGTGAACATGTCCTCGGCCGTCGCCCTGCACGGCAACGCGGGTCAGACCGTCTACGCGGCCACGAAGGCCGGCCTCGTCGGGCTGACGAGGTCGCTCGCCCGCGAGGTCGGCGTCAAGGGGATCACGGTGAATGCCCTGTGCCCGGGGCTGCTCGACACGGACATGACCTCCCACCTGACCGGGCCTGCACGCGCGTACTACCTGGACCAGACGCCGGTGGGTCGGGCCGCGCACCTCGAGGAGGTCGCAAGCGTCGTGCGCTTCCTGATGTCGGACGAGGCCTCGTACGTGAACGGTGCGGTCCTGCCCGTGGACGGCGGGCTGACCGCCTAGTCGAAGGCCGCCGGCCCCCGTAGCATGGGCCGGCGTCTCGAACGAACACGAAGGGAACAGAGGAGGAACGGAAGGATGGACAAGGCAGAGATCGAGTCTCGGGTGCGCAAGGTCCT
>JBKPRY010000202.1:0-2445 GCA_046734755.1 Actinomycetota bacterium
CTCCGCCGCTTCAAGGACGACGTCCGCGAGGTGAGCGAGGGGTTCGAGTGCGGTATCGGGATCGCGAACTTCAACGACGTCAAGGAAGGCGACATCATCGAGGCGTACGAGGTCCGAGAGGTCGCCCGAGAGCTGTAGGGACACGTCGATGCTCGTTGCGCTCGAGAGGTTCGACCTGCGCATCCCCGCATGCGCCTCCCTCAAGGAGAAGCGACACGTCGTGCAGACCCTGACCAGCGGCATCCGCTCGACGTTCAACGTCTCGGTGGCGGAGGTGGATCATCACGACCTGTGGCAGCGCACGGCGATCGCGGTGGCCGCCGTCGCTGGCGAGCAGTACCACGCTCGCCGGGTCCTGCACGAGGTCGAGAAGCTCGTCGACCGCTGGGGCGAGATCGAAGTCATCGACCGCGAGCTCACGCTGCATTACCCGGAGGCGTGACCGCGTGCCCGAGGGGAGCCGGCCGGACCGGGTCTCGGAGGAGTTCCGCGAGATCCTCGCGGAGGAGATCCCGAAGCTCAAGGACCCGCGCGTCGGGTTCGTCACGGTCCTAGGCGTCACGGTGACCCCCGACCTGCGCCTCGCACGCGTGTTCTACACGACGCTGGGCGACGACCGCGCACACCGAGCGACGGCCGCCGCGCTCGCGTCGGCCCGAGGACACCTGCGGAAGGTGATCGGTACCCAGGTGCGCATGAAGGTGCTCCCCGAGCTGCGGTTCGAGCAGGAGGATGCGGATGGGGGACCGGACCGCATCGAGCAGCTGCTCCGGGAGCTGCACGAACAGGAGGGGACGTGAGGACGACGGATCAGTTCGCGAGGGCGGCAGAGGCCCTGTCGGAGGCCTCGACCATAGCGATCGCGTGTCACGTGAACCCCGATGCGGATGCGCTCGGCTCGATGCTGGGCCTCTCGAATCACCTGCGCGGCCTGGCGAAGAAGACGGTCTGCTCGTTCCCGAACGACCCGTTCGAGTCACCGCGATGGGCCTCGATCCTCCCGGGTACCGATGCGCTGGTCCCGCCGTCCGCGTTCCCGAAGGACCCGGCCGTGATGGTCACGTGCGATGTCGCGTCGCTCGACCGGCTGGCGTCGCTGGGGGGTCCCGCCGTGCGGGCGACGACGCTGATCTGGATCGACCACCACGCCACCAACGAGGGCCTCGGAACGATCCCGATCATCGATCCATCGGCGTCATCGACCTGTGAGCTCGTCTATCGCCTCGTGAAGGTGCTCGGAGGCGAGATCCGGGTCGAGACGGCGATGCCGCTGTACGCGGGGCTGGTGACCGATACCGGACGGTTCCAGTACGAGGCGGTCGCGCCCGACACGCTCCGCCTGGCGGCCGAGCTCCGCGAGTTCCCGTTCGACCACGCGAGGCTGGTGCAGGCGCTCTACGAGGACCACGGGATCGCGTACCTGAAGCTGCTCGGCGTCGTGCTCGAACGGGTCCGCGTGGACCCCGAAGCCGACCTCGTGTGGACGTACCTCACGCGGGCCGACCTGGATGGTGCCGATCTGGAACCCGGGGACGCCGACGACCTGATCGACCTGATCCGCACGGCGCGCGAGGCGGACGTGGCGACGATCATCAGACAGCAGCGCGACGGACGGTTCAAGGTGAGCCTGCGTTCCCGGGGCGGGCACGATGTGGCGGCCGCGGCCGCGCGATTCGGGGGCGGGGGGCATCGGCTCGCGGCGGGCTTCACCTCGAGCAAGGGCCTGGTGGCCACCGTCGAGTCGCTCAAGGAAGCCCTCGGGGCCGAGCTCCCCGCCCCGTAGCCATCGATGACGCCGGCGCCGGAGGGGCTCCTGCTGGTCGACAAGCCGTCGGGGATGACCTCCCACGACGCGGTCGACATCGTGCGCCGGTCGCTCGGCACGCGGAAGGTCGGCCATGCCGGCACCCTCGACCCGATGGCCACGGGCCTGCTGGTCCTCGGTGTCGGTCGCGCCACTCGGCTGCTGCGTTACCTCGGCGAGCTCCCGAAGACGTACGCGGCGACCGGACGGTTGGGCGAGGAGACGGATACGTTGGACGCGGACGGCGAGATCGTGCGGACGGCCCCCGTCGACGTGTCCCCGGCCGAACTGCAACGCGCCTGCGCGTCGCTCGTCGGCGAGTCGATGCAGACGCCGCCCGCCTATTCGGCCGTCAAGGTCGGGGGGCGCAAGCTCTACGAGGCGGCCCGCGGGGGCGAGGTGCTCGAGGCGCCGGCGCGCCCGATCCGGGTCGATGCGTTCGACGTGACCGAGTTCGACGGGCGGGATCTGCAGGCCCGGATCACCTGCTCGAGTGGGACCTACGTGCGGGTGCTCGTCGCCGACGTCGGTCGGTCCCTCGGCTGCGGGGCGCATCTGGTCGGCCTGCGCCGGACCGCGATCGGGTCGCTGCGGGTCGAGGAGGCCCGCCCACCCGGCGAGGGCACGCTCGAGCCGGTCGA
>JBKPRY010000203.1:0-2509 GCA_046734755.1 Actinomycetota bacterium
CCCCTACCGCCTCGACGAGCTGCTCGAACGCGACCCCGGCGGGTTCGATACCCGCGCGATGTTCCTCGGCGAGAGCTTCTCGTCCTCGTCCAGGATGCGGGAGGACCTGTGGCCGTTCGTGGACGCCCTGACGGACTCGACCGTCTACGGGATCGCGATGAACCGGTGGCTCGCCGAGCACCTCGGGTGCGAACCGGATCGGCAGGCCGTGGTCGAGGCGCGGGCCGAGGCCCTGCGATCCGATCCCGTCGCGTACACGAAGGGGCTGCTCGATGCGGCCGGAGTGGTCGCGGTCCTGTCGGACGAGGGCTTCCCCCAGCCGCCGGTCCCGGCGAAGGAGTTCGAACGCACGATCGGCGTGCGCGTTCACCGGGTCGCCCGGCTCGAGCCCTGGATCCTGGTGCACCGCGACGGCGCGTTCGACGACCTGGTCGCAGGCGTCGACGGCGAGGCTCGCCGGGCCGCCGCCGATCCGAACTGCGTCGCCTTCAAGTCGATCGTTGCGTATCGGACTGGACTGGACGTCGGCGATCCGACCGAGGCCGAGGCCCGGGAGGCCTTCGCGGCGTGGCGCTCGGAGGAGTGGAGGGAGACGCGGGACAAGGCAAAGCCGGTCCGGGACTTCCTGATCCGGCGCACGCTCGCGGTCGCCAAGGAGCTGGGCCGCGCGTTCCACTTCCATTGCGGGGGCGGGGATCCCGACATCGACCTGATCCACGCGAAACCGGAGAACCTGTTCCCCCTGCTCGTCGAGGTGCAGGACCAGCCGGTCGTGCTCGTCCACAGCGGCTACCCCTGGATCCGCGAGTCCGCCTACATCGCCTCGGTGCTCCCCAACGTCTACCTCGAGCTGTCCGAGCTGATCCCGTGGGGGTTCGGGCAGGTCGAGTGGGCGCTCGAGATGCTGGTGGGGACGGTGCCGGCGGCCAAGCTCCTGTACGGATCGGACGAGGCGGGGGAGCCGGAGTCGTTCTGGATCTCGGCGCTGCTCGCGCGGCGGGCGCTCGAACGCGTCCTGGACAAGTTCGTCGAGCGCGACTACCTGGCCACCGAGCACGCCGAGCGGCTCGGCGCGATGGTGCTGGGCGATAGCTGCCGCGCGCTGCACGGCCTGGACGAGTGAGCGACCGCTGCTCGCGGGGTCAGTACTTCGCGAAGTGGCCTCGATACTGCTCCGCCTCGTCCATCGCCCCGTAGGCGTCGAACTCGGAACGGCGCACGGCGACGTACGACGCGGTCAACAGCTCTCCCATCGCGCCGGTCAGCACCTCGTCGCGTTCGAGCGCGTCGAGAGCCGCTCCCAGGGTCTCGGGGTACCGCGCGGCTCCGGCGCGTTCGCGTTCGTCGGCCGTGAGGGTCGCAGGGTCGACCAGCGTCGGCTCGGGGAGTCCCAGGGCATGGTCGATCCCGTCCAGGCCGGCGGCGATCAGCCCCGCGAAGGCGATGTACGGGTTGCAGCTCGCGTCCGACGGCTTGAACTCGAGGTTGGTCGACGGCTCCTCGAGCCCCCAGAACGTGGACGGCACGCGGAGCGTGGCCTCCCGGTTGTCCGGTCCCCAGCACACGAACGCGGAGCTCCAGTGTTGCGGGAGGAGTCGGCGGAACGAGTTGAACGACGGCGCGGTGAGCGCGAGAAGACCCGGCGTGTGCGCGAGGATCCCGGCCGCGAAGCGTTCGGCCGTCTCGGACAGCGCGTAGCGTCGCGCGCCGTCGTGGAACAGGTTCCGTTCGACCGCCGGGTCCCAGACGCTGAAGTGGACGTGCGCGCCGTTGCCCGCCTGGTCCGGCCACGGCTTGGGTGCGAGCGAGGCGACCAGCCCGAAGCTGGAGGCGACGGCCCGAATCGTCTCGCGGACCAGGATCTGCGTGTCGGCGGCCTCGAGCACCGGGAGGTGCACGACCGACAGCTCCTGCTGGCCATGCCCGAGCTCCGCGTAGTACTGCTCGAGCTGGATCGACTGCGCCTCGAGCGCGGCCACGATCGCGTCGGTCACCTCCTGCGATGCGGTCATCCCCACCGTCGAGAAGCACAGGCTGTCGTCGATCGGCGCGAACCACTCGTCGTCGCGCGTCGCGAGGCTGAACTCGTTCTCGACGGAGCAATGAAGGATCATCCCGCGGTCGCGGAGCGCGGCGTCCATGCGTTTGAGGAAGGACCGCGGGCCGGCCTCGTACGGCTCGCCGTCCAGCCGGACGTGGTCGACGAGCATCGCCGCCGAGTGCGGCGCGTACGGGAGGATCCGCAGCGTCGAGGGATCGGGGACCAGCCGGACCTCCCCGACCGGCCCCATCCCCTCCACCGGTTGGAGCTGGTCGAGGGAGCTCATGGCCTGCATGGCCACGGTCAGGCCGATCCCGGCGCGCATCCGATCCGCCAGCCGCTCGACGTGCGCGGCCTTGGCCCGCACGATGCCTCCGTTGTCGCAGTACAGGAACCGGACGAGGCGGACGCCCTCCTGCCTGCAGACGGCGACCGCCTCGTCCGGCGTCATCCGGTGTCGGGTCCAGA
>JBKPRY010000204.1:0-1984 GCA_046734755.1 Actinomycetota bacterium
CGGTCGCCGAACCCGGGCGCCTTGACCCCGACCACGTTGAACGTGCCGCGGATCTTGTTGACGACCAGCGTGGCGAGCGCCTCGCCCTCGACGTCCTCGGCGATCAGCAGGAGCGCCCGGCCGGCCTGGAGCACCTTCTCCAGCAGCGGGAGCAGTTCCTGGACGCCGCCGATCTTCTTGTTCACGAGGGCGATGTACGGCTCCTCGAGGACCGATTCCATGCGCTCCTGGTCGGTGACGAAGTAGGGCGAGATGTAGCCCTTGTCGAACTGCATGCCCTCCACGAACTCGAGCTCCATGCCGAACGTGTTCGACTCCTCCACCGTTACGACCCCGTCCTTGCCGACCTTGTCGAGCGCCTCGGCAAGCACGTTGCCGATCGTGGGGTCGGCCGCCGAGATCGCCGCCACGTTGGAGATGTCCTCGCGCGAACCGACGTCCTTGGCCTGGTCCTTGATCGCGTCCACGGCCGCGACGACGGCCTTCTCGATGCCGCGCTTGAGCGCCATCGGGTTCGCGCCGGCCGCGACGTTGCGCATGCCGCGGTGGACCATCCCACGCGCGAGGACGGTCGCGGTCGTGGTGCCGTCCCCGGCCACGTCGTTGGTCTTGGTGGCGACCTCCTTCGCGAGCTGGGCGCCCATGTTCTCCCACGGGTCCTCGAGCTCGACCTCCTTCGCGATCGTGACGCCGTCGTTCGTGATCGTCGGCGCTCCCCACTTCTTGTCCAGGACCACGTTGTGGCCCTTCGGTCCGAGCGTGAGGGCGACAGTGTCTGCCAGCTTGTTCACGCCGGTCTCCAGCGAGCGACGGGCGTCCTCGCTGAACTTCAGCAGCTTGCTTGCCATGGGACCTCCCCTTGATGACGGGACGGAGATGGAACGGGGGCCGGCCGATGCACGGCCCGCCCCCGTTCCAAGCGTCTTCTAGCTACTTCGAGATGATTGCCAGCACGTCCCGGGCCGACAGGATCAGGTACTCCTCGCCCGCGACCTTGACCTCGGTGCCGCCGTACTTCGAGTAGATGACGGTGTCGCCCACGGCGACGTCGAGCGGAACCCGCGCCCCCTCCTCGAACCGTCCGGGACCGACCGCCACGACCGAGCCCTCCTGGGGCTTCTCCTTCGCGGTGTCCGGGATCACGATCCCGGAGACCGTCGTCTCCTCCTCGTCGCCGGGCTTGACGACGATCCGGTCCTCCAGGGGCTTCAGGTTGAAGTCCTTCTTGGCCATCTACGGTTCCCCCTCCTTGTCCTGTGCGCATTAGCACTCGGCTACGGTGAGTGCTAACAGGATATCGATGCGAGTGCCAAGGGTCAACGGGGCCTCCGGATCGCTGCCCCCCCGGTACCATGACGTGCCCGTCCGGGGCGCCTCGGTGGATCGGAGCACGGAGATGCGAAGCGGCACGCGACAGGGAACCGCCCCGACGGACCCGGATGAGCATCCCGCTGAGTCTCCCCCCAAGCGTCGACGACGTCGTCGCAGGATCGTGGTCGTCCTCGGTCTGATCTTCGGCGCGGTCGGTCTGCTCGCCCTCTCGTTGACCACGACGGTGGGAGAGGTCCGCCAGGATCTTCTCCGGGGGAGGTCGGCGATGGAGCAGGGCCGCGCAGAGCTGGTCGCGGCGGAGGCGGAAGCAGCTTCGGATTCGTTCCGCGAGGGCAAGCATCTGTTCGATCGGGCGGAGAACCTGACGAACGGATTCGTATTCCGAGCGGTGGGGTGGTTGCCGATCGTCGGCCGTACGACCGACGCCATCGCCGCCGTTGCCGACTCGGCCGGAATGGCCGCGGAGGCGACGATCGTCCTCTCCGATGCCGCCGCCCAGATCCCCGGCGGTCTTTCCGGGCTCGCTCCGTCGCGTGGACGGATCCCCATCGAACGGTTCCCACCGTTGGCTCGCGCGGCCGCGGATGCGGACGAGCTCATGACCGCTGCCGCCGTTCGCCTGGAAGGAGCACCTACCTCCCTTCTCCTCGGA
>JBKPRY010000205.1:0-5024 GCA_046734755.1 Actinomycetota bacterium
TGGGGAGGAGGTTATCCCTCCAACCGTCAAGTCGATCGTCGAGACGTCGGCCGGCAGCCGGCGGACCGCGTCGCGGTAGGACTTGACGGTCCGAGGCTCTTGTTCTCGGCGCGAAGGTGCCGCCTGAACGACAGGATCACGTCGAGCAGCATGGGCGCTGCTACCCTTGCCGCCGTGACCGATCCCATGGTGCTCCGCTCTCTTGTCGAGTGTTCGAGCGCTGTGCCGTGGCGGAATGCACCATTTCCGCTGGTCACACCCTGGCCCGTGGGGTAACGGTAGCCCGGCTGACTCTGGATCAGTTAGTCCTGGTTCGAATCCAGGCGGGCCAGCAACCACGGATCCGCCTGACAGAAGGGGACTAGGGTCTGGGGTCCAGGATCAGCGGCGGCCTCGGGTCCTGCGCGAAGTCGAAGTCCTTCAGCAGGTTGCCCAGGATCGAGGCCTTCTCGCGGACCGTCGGGCGCGAGTCCGGACGGCTGAGGGTGGCCGGGTCGAGCCGCTCCTTGCTCAGGAACAGATCCTCGATCAGCTTGAGGTAGGCGTCGAACGACAACGTTTGTGAGTCGATGAGTCCCCGTCGCGCCCAGGGGCTGATCACGATTCCCGGAACCCGGATCCCGTAGCCGTTGAGATCGACCCGCGGTGGCTCGACGTGGTCGTAGAAGCCGCCCCAGTCGTCCCACGTGAGGAAGATCGCGGTCTCATTCCAGTCCGGGCCACGCATCAGCGCGTTCACGACATTGGTGACGTGTCGCTGCCCCTTCCAGATCGGCGCGCCCGAGGCCGGGTGCTCCCCCACCCCGTTGTAGGGCATGACCCACGACACCGACGGCAGGTCCCCGTTCGCCGCCTGCCGGAAGAATTGGGAGTGCGTCTGGATCCGATCCATCTGGCCCGTCTCCCGGATCGTCGTGAACCACGGGAGCGGGTTCTGCTGCGAGACCGTGCCCTCCCGGGGATGACCGGGGCACGGATCGAAGAAGCACGTGTCGTCACCGACGTAATACCCCCACGAGACCCCCTGCTCGTGAAGGAGGTAGGTGATGTCCGTCCATGCCCACAGTGGGACGTCTCGGTGCGCGCGCATCGTCTGGAACTCGTCGTTCAGGTACAGGTCCGAGGAGCAGGACATCGGGTCCCGAGGGTCGGTGCAATGGGCGGCCCACGCCGACACCAGGAACAGGTGCGCCGGCAGCGTCCACGAATCCGCGGGCGCGAACATGTGGTCCTGCAGGACGAACTCCTTCGCGTACCGCCAGTAGTTCGGGATCTCCTTGGCCGTGTGGTAGCTCATGACATCCGGTTGCCCCTGCGGCCCGAGGTACCCCGCGCACGAGGGAGCCGAGCGGTGATCGGCGCAGTACAGCGGGCTGTCGATCACGGTCCTGACGAACCCGTCCATCTTCCCGCCGTCGACGTCGAGCACGGAATGACGCTGGCCATGCGGACCACCCTCCTGGAGTTGTTCGCTCGTGTGGTAGGGGCGGACACACGCATGGGCGATCGGATCGGGGACGCATACCGTCGGCCTCCCGTTGCGCATCGGGATGCCCTCGGCCCCCGGGAACGTCCCGAAGTAGTGATCGAACGAACGGTTCTCCTGGACGATGAAGACCAGGTGCTTGAGATGCGCCTTCGCCTGTTCGAGCTTGGTCAGGTCGGGACCGGGCGAGGGCGACCCCGACGGCCCGGTCGCGGCGGTCGGCGCCGAGCCCGTCCGGCCCGAGGCTTCCGTGCAGGCGGCGGCGAGCATCGCGGCCAGGACGAGCGCCACGAGGACGAAACGCGGACGGCTGGGGTTCGAACGCATGAACCGCCCGAGGGTACCAATCGTCGCCCGTTCGGGCGGGAACGTGGCGGCGCTCTGCGGCGGTCGCAACGAGGGCTCGGCGCTAGGATGACCGCCCACCTCGACCCGAAGGAGCCCACGTGACCGCAACGCCGTCCGACCCGACCGTCGTCACACTCATCCCCGGCGACGGGATCGGGCCCGAGTGCGTGGACGCCGCGCGCCGCATCATCGAGGCGGCCGGCGTGCCGATCGCCTGGGAGGAGTGCGAGGCCGGCGCCGAGGTCTTCAAGAAGGGTCTGCCGTCGGGCGTCCCGCCCGAGACGATCGAGTCGATCTCGCGGACCCGTGTCGCGCTCAAGGGACCGCTCGAGACCCCCGTGGGCTTCGGTGAGAAGTCGGCGAACGTCACGCTTCGCAAGCTGTTCGAGACCTACGCCAACGTCCGGCCGGTTCGCGAGATGCCGGGCGTGACGACTCCGTACAGCGGCCGGGGCATCGACCTGGTGATGGTCCGGGAGAACGTCGAGGACCTGTACGCGGGAATCGAGTACCTGCAGACGCCCGGCGTCGCTCAGGCCCTCAAGCTGATCAGCGAGAAGGGCTCGGAGAAGATCGCGCGGTTCGCGTTCGAGTACGCGCGGAGCGAGGGGCGGACCAAGGTGGCCTGCGCGACCAAGGCCAATATCATGAAGCTGTCCGAGGGCACGCTGAAGCGCGTGTTCGAACGCGTCGCGCCCGAGTACCCGGAGCTCGAGTCCTGGCACGTGATCGTCGACAACTGTGCGCACCAGCTCGTCAAGCGGCCGGAGCAGTTCGACGTGATCGTCACCACCAACATGAACGGCGACATCCTGTCGGACCTGTCCTCGGCGCTGATCGGTGGGCTGGGGTTCGCGCCCTCGGCGAACGTGGGCAACGAGGTCGCGATCTTCGAGGCGGTGCACGGCTCCGCGCCGAAGTACGCCGGCAAGGACGTGATCAACCCGACGGCGGTGATCCTGTCGTCGGTCCTGATGCTGCGCTACCTCGGGTTCTTCGAGCAGGCGGCGGCGATCGAGCACGCGGTGTTCGTCACGCTCGAGTCCGGGGTGCTCACCGGCGACGTGCTCGGGTACGACCGCGGGACGCCGACGACGGACTACACGAACGCGATCATCGGCAACCTCGGCAAGCACACCGAGACCTGGACCATCCGCGACGTCAGGCCGCTGCAGCTGCCGAAGATCGACCCGCGCCCGGACTACGTTCGGCCGGCGAGCCGTTCCGTCGTCGGCCTGGACGTCTTCGTCGAGTCGCCGCTCTCGGCGAGCGAGCTCGGCTCGTCGCTGATGGAGCTCACGCACGACACCAAGCTCTCGCTCAAGATGATCTCGAGCCGCGGCACCAAGGTGTTCCCACCCACCGGCGCGATGACCGAGACCGGCGACCACTTCCGCTGCCGTTTCATCATCAAGGAGAAGCCGGGCGACCTCTCCGACGAGGACGTCCACGAGCTGCTGATGCGGATCTCGAGCGCGCACTCGTGGATGCACATCGAGAAGCTCCAGGAGTTCGACGGCGAGCTGGGGTTCACGCGGGACCAGGGCGAGGATTGAGCGCCTACCCGGCCTCCTGCGTCAGCTCCACCTCGCAGTCGCAGCAGGCCGGCTCGTGGGCGCGTTCGATCAGGACCCGGATCTCTGCGTCCATGCCGTAGGGGTCGCCGTGGCGATCCAGCTCGGCGCGTCGGCGCCGCTCGTCCTCGGATCTGCTGCGAACCTCGACCTCGCGGTCCCTCAGCGTCTGGAGCGCGTTCTGGGGGATCATCGCTCTCTCCTTGATCGCGGGCTTGCGCACAGGATAGTGCCGAAGCTACAATCGCTGAAGCATTTCAGGAATCCCTTAATCTGGCACCTGGAGCAGGCATGATCCGAGTACACGTCTCTCCCGAGGACCTCGCCGAGATCCGCTTCGCCTTCTCTCCGACGTGGGAGCTGGTGATGAGCGCCATGAAGGCGCTCAAGAACCCGGCCAAGCACGCCCTCCACCTGCCCTGGGTCCAGGAGGCCAGGACCGCGATCGAGGGCCGCGACCTCGGCATCCTGTTCGCACTCACGTCGGGGTGGCATTACGTGCCCGACTTCGTGACCCCGCCCCCGACGACACCGTTCCCGGAGCTGGACGAGGAGCTCGAGCTCGTGGCCGGTACCCCTGCGGAGCGGGTCCGGACCGAGCTGGACAGGCTTGTCGAAGCCATCGACGGCCCGGTCCCCGAGCGCGTTCGGCTGATGGCCGAGGATCCCGCGGCGTGGCTCCCCAGGCTCGTCGACCAGATGCGGGAGTACTGGAAGCTGACGATCGAGGAACACTGGCCCCGGATCCGAGCGCTGCTCGAGGGTGACGTCATGTACCGCGCCCGGCAGCTCGCCCTCGGCGGAGCCGAGCTGTTGTTCGGCGACCTCCACCCGTCGGTCGCGTGGCGAGATGGTGTGCTGGAGATCGACAAGCCGCACGAGGCCGACGTCATGCCGGCCGGCTCCGGGATGATCCTGATCCCGGCGGTGTTCGACTGGCCCGGCGTCGCGGTGATCCACGACGAGGCCTACCGATTCACACTGTCGTACTCGCCCCGGGGGATCGCGAACATCTGGGATGCCGAACCACCGACGTCGGGGGCGATGGACGCGCTTATCGGCGGCACGCGCGCCGACATCCTGCGGATCCTCGAGGTCCCCATGACGACCTCGGAGATCGCGACCCGCCTCCACCTGACGCCCGCGGCGGTGTCGCAGCAGCTTGGCCTGCTGCGACGCGCCGGCGTGGTTGAGGCCCACCGGCAGGGTCGGGGCGTGTACTCCATGCTCACGGCCCACGGAAAGACCCTGCTCGAGCTGCTCGGCAGATAGCGTTGCTACACTCGCCGAACCGACGGTCCCATCGTCTAGTGGCCTAGGACACCACCCTCTCAAGGTGGAGACACGGGTTCGAACCCCGTTGGGACTACCAGGGGAAACGTCTCCATACGGGCCGGTTCATCCACCGGATATCCACCTTCATCGGTCCGCGCGACGGAGTAGATCGCGGACGGCCTGCCGGGTAATCCCGAGTTCCCGGCCCAGGTCGGTCATACCCCTCGTCCAGAAGCTTCCGCAGCCCGGCGGCGAGTTGGGCCAGCACCATCGCTACGTTCTCCCCAGAGAACGCTTACGAACCAGGTGTCTAGGGAATAGCCGACGGCACGTCCAGGAGG
>JBKPRY010000206.1:0-1045 GCA_046734755.1 Actinomycetota bacterium
CCAGAACACGCCGCGGATCGCGGTCAGCGCGATCGCCAGGAACACCACGAGCGGCAGCAGGGACCCCCACGGGACGGGTCGGCGCACCCTGGCGATCAGCAGCGCCGCCACGACCACGACCGACAGGAAGAACGCGGCCCCCGTGTACACCTCGATGCTTGGGGGCTGCCACTCCGTGATCGTTTTCCGGATGACCGGGTTCGTCGCCAGACCGGCGGCATAGGACCACACCTTGTAGCCATACGGGGTCACGGTCGTCGCGAGGATGCTGCCCAGGCCCGCCAAGAGCAGCGTGTGCGATCCACGTCCACGCACCCAACGGTCCTCGACCCACGCCAGTCCGAGCAGCAGCGGGGCCAGGAAGAAGCTCCCGTGCAGGTTGGCCCACAGGATGGTGATCGGGATCACCATCCACACCCCCTGGGGATGCGTTCGGCGACGTGCCACCAGCCACGCCGTCAGCGCGAAGCAGCCCATACCGAGGAGTTGCGGTCGAAGCGTGAACCCCCCCATCAGCATGACGCCGCTGGCCAGCGTGAGCCATGCCGCGCGTTTGGTGGCGGCACCAGCGGCACGACAGGCGAGGCATACGAACGAGAGGACGAGGGCCCCAAGGAGCGCGCGGAGTACGACCAGACCGAACCACCCGCCGAGCCGGAAGGCCGTCGCCAGGACGATCTGAGCCAGCCACTGCTGGTTGAGCCAGGGCTTGCCGTACGCCACGGCCGAGAAGACGTCCGTTCGAAGGATCGCGTGCGTGTCGAACATGATGTCGCCGGCGCGCAGGTGGTACGCCAGGTCGTTCACAGCCAGCGGTGTCCCCGCGATCACGATGACGGGGATCGCGACAGCGCTCGCCGCCCAGACATGCGAGAGCCGGATCTTCGCGAGGACCGAGGCGGGAAGCCGAGGCGCACCGGTCGGTGCATGGGCGATCGCGGACGTTGGGCCGGCCATACCAGGCCGTCATCGGCAGACCATGGGGGTGACTGAAGCGGCTACCCCCGTCCTACGTAGAACTTCATACGCGGAGCCAGTGGAAGCC
>JBKPRY010000207.1:0-1723 GCA_046734755.1 Actinomycetota bacterium
GGCGGCCGCGGCCATCGCCGAGGGCGAGGCCGGCCTGCGCCGATTCAGCCTCACCGTCCTTCGGCCCGTCTACCCGATGCTCGCGCAGACGGCGGAGGACACGGCCGACGCCCTCGGGCGGATCCATCCCGCCGATGTCGAGTGGAAGCTCGACGGCGTCCGGCTGCAGGTCCACCTCCTGCGGGGGGAGGTGCGGGTGTTCGCCCGCACGCTGGCCGACGTCACCGATCGGGTGCCCGAGATCGTCGACGCGATGTCCGGCCTGCCGTTGGATGCGGCGATCCTGGATGGCGAGGCGATCGCGCTCCGGCCCGACGGCCGGCCGCACCCGTTCCAGGTCACGGGGAGCCGTTTCGCCAGCAGGACGGACGTCGAGGGACAGCGGCGGTCGACGCCGCTCTCCCCGTTCTTCTTCGACCTCCTGCACCTGGACGGCGACGACCTCATCGACCGCCCGGGGCGCGAGCGTCTGGAGATCATGGACGGGCACCTCCCCGGTGGACTGCGGGTTCCGCGGACGGTCGCCCGGGACGCCGAGACAGCGGAGAGGTTCCTGGACGACGCCCTCGCGCACGGCCATGAGGGCGTGATGGTCAAGGCGCTCGACGCTCCCTACGAGGCAGGCCGCCGCGGTGCGGGCTGGCTCAAGGTCAAGCGCGCACATACGCTCGATCTGGTCGTCCTGGCCGCCGAGTGGGGCCACGGGCGCCGCCGGGGATGGCTCAGCAACCTCCATCTCGGTGCGCGCGATCCGAACGGCGGTTTCGTCATGCTCGGCAAGACCTTCAAGGGGATGACCGACGAGATGCTTGCCTGGCAGACCGAGCGGCTCCTCGAGCTGCAGACTTCGCGGGAGGGCATCGTCGTCCACGTTCGGCCCGAGCTGGTGGTCGAGGTTGCGTTCGACGGTCTGCAGGCGAGTCCACGTTACCCCGGCGGCATGGCGCTCCGGTTCGCGCGTCTCAAGGGGTATCGGCACGACAAGCGCCCGGTGGATGCCGACACGATCGACACCGTTCGGGCGATCTTCGCCGGCGGGTCACCAGGGTGAGACGTGGAACGCTCAGCATGCAGAGCGTCCGGGAATGAGACCGCCGAGGGGGTGTGGGAGCCGCAATTGCGCCAAGCTCCCGCTCCTACAACCCCCCGGCGTCGGGCGCGGTGCCGATGGGGGGATCGAACCGCGCCGAGCTCGGTCTATGCGGCTTTTGCCGTGAACCCGCGGCAGCCGCAATCGGAGTACAGACAGAGCCGGTCGTCGTGGTCTCCGTGCACGAACTCCGAGTGCTCACAGACCCGACAGAAGATCCGAGTCGACTCGCTGCGGCCGGCTTGCTCGTCGAACGCCTGCATGCAACGACCGTAAGCCATCTGGGGGAAATCGCCATCGGCCGAACGGCCAATCGTCCTTCGGTCGAAAGTCGACGCTCCCTTCGACGGCACGGTCTCAGTCCGGGAGCAAGGGAACCGACAGCCCCCGGTCGCGACCGAGCAGCACGGCCCGGGTGATCGCCGCCGAGCCGAAGCGCTCCCGAACGTGGTCGAGCGTCTCGTCGACGACGGACGTCCCTCCGCGCTCGAACGGCAGGGCGAGCTGGATCGCTCGGTCGTCGCTCAGGTTGCCGAACGTGATCCCGATCAGGGTGATCCCCTGACGCTCGATGGTGGGGAGGGCCGAGGCGAGCAGCCCTCTCGCCAGGGCGAGGATCGTGGGGGTGTGCGC
>JBKPRY010000208.1:0-2451 GCA_046734755.1 Actinomycetota bacterium
GAGGCCGAGGCCGAGTGTTGGTTCGCCGAACCGGCACTGTCGGGCCACGACGGTGCCGTCGTCGAGTACTGGGCGGTCAGCACCGCTCGCGACGGGACCGTCGAAACGATCGCCGGGGTCGCATTGCTGCGGTTCGGGGTCGATGGCCGAGTAGTGGCCGAACGCGACTACTGGAACTTGGCTCCCGGCCGGGCCGAGCCCTACCAGGGTTGGGATCCGGTCCGGCCCTGACCTGACTGCCGCGAGCCTCTCGAGCGGCCGAACCCGTATCTTCCAGCGGTGCGTCGACCGATCCTCGCCACGATCGTGGCCATGCTCGCGGTGGGCCTCGCGGCCTGTGGGTATCAGCCCGAGATCGACACGCCCGGTGCCGCCACGGGAGTTTCGTCGGCACCTGCGACGGTCGCGCCCACCGGACCGATCTCGACGACGCCCACCTTCACCGCGGACGGGTGCCCCGTCGGCGACCCGGCGTTCTGCGAACAGGCGGCGAACCTTGCGAACGCCCTCGTGCTGTCCGACGCTGACGCCGTCTTCGACCTCAGCCGCCGGGTGTCGATGGACTGCGCGGATCTCGACCGCGACGAGTTCCCCCAGTGCGATGACCGGGGCATGCTCGAGGGCTACGTGGTGGGCGACCATCAGGGTCACCTGTTCGTCAACGGGCCCGCCGACTACCGGCGAACGCTCGGTTTCTTCGTCGAGGCGGTGGACGAGGAGTATTCGGACGAGTTCGGCGGCGCGCAGCTGCAGGTCCTGGGCGTCTCCACGTGCGGCAAGGGCGCGGACACCTCCTATCACCTGGTGTACCTCGTCGGGCTCGGCGACCCGACCAGCACGCTGCCCGCCGACCGATACCTGGGGACCTACGAGCTCACGAAGGCGAACGGCTCGTGGGCCATCGCGGCGACGTACGTCGGGCTGTACACGGACTGGCAGCTCGTGTTGGACGACCCGTTGACCCAGATCGCCTGCGGCGACATCCAGCCGTGGGTCGGAGCGGCCCCGAACCTCAACCCGCCCCAGTCCGAGAGCCAGCCGACCCCGATCCCCGCCACCGGGTCCACGTAGGCCGGCCGCGTCCGCGCGATCGCGGACGACGTGTCATGGCGCCACCATCACCGTGTACGAGACCTTCGCGGTGATGTAGCGAGCGGGATCCGGACCGCTCCGGCTCGGTCCGGCCTCACGGGCGGTCTCCGAGCCCCGGCTCGGCCCGCCACCCCGAGATCCGATCGATGTCGATCGCGACGACCGGACCCGCTGGGGGGTCGCCCGCGTACTGCCGGTACTTGGCCGCGAGCGCATCGATCGCGGCGACGTGCTCGCGCGAGGCATCGTCGACCACGCGCCCGGTCCCCGAGGCTCGAACCCACCACAGCGCGCGCCAGTCCTCGTCGTAGCCGTCCACGACGAACTCGGCCGCGGAGTTGCCCTCGATGTTCCGGAGCCGTTGCAGCCGTTCGGTGCGTTTGGGCTTGCGATCGACGGCCCAGTACGCGACGACGTCCAGGTCGCGTTCGACGATCGCGAAGACGAAGGGCACGACGTGCGGACGCGCATCAGGCGTGACCGTCGCGAGCCGGCCGACCCGAGCCGAACGCAGCCGCGCGATAGCCTCTCCCCGGTCCATCGGCACACACCCCTCGGTCCGAACGGCCCACAGGCTATCCTCGGAACCGTGCCCGCGGCCGCGACCTCGCGTGGGTGACGCGTCCGCGCCACCGTTCGAACGGCTCGACTTCCTCTACACGCCCTCGACCGACGTTCCGCGCGACCTGACGTACTTCACGCAGGTGCTCGGCGGCCGGGCGGTGTTCGCGATCGACGCGATGGGCACCAGGGTCGCGGCGGTCGAGCTGACCGGGGGGCCGCCGCTCGTGCTCCTCACCGACCATGTCGAGGGCGACCGCCCGATCCTCGTCTACCGCGTGGGCAGCCTCGCGACGGTGCTCGACGACCTCGCGGGCCGCGGGTGGGAGCGGGAGCGCTCGTTCGAGATCCCGCACGGGCCCTGCTGCTCGTTCCGAACACCGGGCGGCCACCGCGTCGCCCTGTACGAACTCGTCCGCCCCGAGGTCGCCGAGCACTTCGCGGGCCGCTTCGACTTCTGAGCGCTACGAGGGCGGCGTGTACGAGACAAGCCGGGACACCTCCTGGCCGCCGCGGAGCACGCGTTCGAGCACCACGCCGATCCCGGGCGCGAAGAACTTGTGCTCAAGGATCTGGGGCTCGAGCGGCGTGGTGTCCTCGGTCACGACGACCCGATCGAACGACCCGTACGGCACGCTGACGCGGTCATCGATCGCGACGACGGCTCCGACGTCCTCCGCCTCGCCCTTGAGGAACTCCTGGTGGTAACGCTCGCCGACGGCCGGCTGCGCGAGCATGACGACGCCGGGCTGCGCGCCGCCGACGCCGGCCTCCCACGATCCGCTCGTCGAGGAGACC
>JBKPRY010000209.1:0-5696 GCA_046734755.1 Actinomycetota bacterium
GCGGCAGCGGGTCGCGGATCTCCGCGTCCCGATCTTCCTCGTCGTGTTCCAGATCGGCGCCGTCACGCTCGCGATCCTCGCGGGCGTCGGCTCGCTGGTGCTGTCGAGACAGTCCTTCGAGCTCGCCGTCCTGCGCAGCCGCGGGTTCTCCGGCGGCAAGCTGCTCGCCGCGCAAGGCGTCCAGGCCCTCTTCACGGCGATCGTCGCCTACCCGCTCGGCCTGCTGCTCGGCATGGCCCTGGCCAAGCTCGCCTCGAACGCGAACGGCCCGTCCCTGCCGGGGGTGCTGTTCCCGATCGGCCTGTCCACGTTCGCACTCGCGCTCGGTGCGGCCGGGGCGTTGATCGGCGCGATCACGCTGCTCCTGCTGTCGCTGCCGCACGTCCGTCGGACGATCCTGGAGGAACGGCGGCTGCTCTCGCGCGAGGACCGGCCGCTGATCTCGCGTGTGCCCGTCGAGCTGTTCGTGCTGCCGGTCGCACTGTTCACGTTCGTGGAGCTCCGAGGAACCGCCGTCCAGTCGACGAGCGCGCGGGGCCAGCTCGACCCCCTGGTGCTCCTGACGCCGACGCTGCTGATCTTCGCGCTCTCGTTCCTCGCGCTTCGGCTCCTGCTCTGGGTCCTGCGCCGGCTCGACCGCCCGGTCGCGCGCACCAAGAGCCTGCCGACCTACCTGGCGACCCGCCGACTCAGCCGTTCCCCCGGAACGAGCTTCGCGACCTCGCTCCTGCTGGTGCTCGCGGTCGGCTTGCTGATCGTTTCGACCTCGTACCGGGCGATCGTGCTCCGCAACCACGAGGACACCGCGCACCAGCAGGTGGGTGCCGACTGGAACGTCCAGATCGCCGTCCCCCACGACCCGCTGATCGCCGCGAGCTCCATCCCACCGAACGCGGTCGCGGTGATCCGGAGCCAGCCCGTGTTCGAGCTCCCGGGCTCGTTCACCCTCACGCCCTCGGTGATCGCGGTCGATCCCGAGCGGTACGCCAACGGTGGATGGTGGCGATCGGACTACTCGAAGACGCCGCTCGACACGTGGCTTCGGGACATCGAGGTACCGGACCCCGCGGTCCCGGTCTCGGGCGAATCCTTCGCGGCGACGGTCACGGCCGGCGCGCCCGCCGAGGGCCTCCAGCTCCAGGTGACGTATGAGACCGGCGACGATCACGTGCGGACCGTGTCGGCCGGGACGATCGTGCAGGGCACGAAGACGTACGAGGCCGCGCTGGACGGCGCCGACGCCCTCGTGTCGATCAGCTTCCTCGAGGTTGCGACCGAGGCCCCCGACTCCTTCGCGCTCGAGCTGCGGGACGTCGCCGCGGGCGAACCCGTCGACCTCGGCACCTGGACACCCCTGCAATGGCGGGGGAGCGACGGCACCGTGACCCCCGCGGGGTCGGGGATCTCGGTCACGATCGACACGGGTGCGGGACACGTCGTGGGGGGCATCGCCCCACCGATCGGCCCGCTGCCGGCACTGGTCTCGCCGGAGATCTCGCGGTCGCAGCGCTCGCCCTTCGTCGCGACGATCGGCGGACAGCGGCTCGACCTCCAGCAGGTGGCGCTCGCCCAGGCATTCCCCTCGGTGCTCGGCGAGTTCGTGGTCGTCTCGACGCCCGCGCTCCTGCGCGCGGCGGTGCGGATCCCAGAACCGGGGCTCGCGCTGAACGAGGTGTGGGCGATGGGCGAGGAGGATCCCCGGCCGGCCCTGCGTCGGGCCGGGATGATCCCCGGCCCGACGCAGGCGGCGGGGCCGATCATCGGGGCGCTCGCGCAGCTGCCGCAGTCGCTCGCGGTCGGGATGAACTTCGCGACGGCCGTCGGCGGGCTCGGGCTCGTCGTGCTCGGCGTGGCGATCGGGTTGTACTTCGCGCAGCGCCGCCGCGAGTTCGAGTTCGCCTCGCTGCGCGCGATGGGGACCGAGCCCGGGCAGGTCAGCCGCGTCCTGCTGCTCGAGCAGGGGCTGATGATCACGTTCGCGATCCTCGCGGGCGCCGGGATCGGGTTCGGCGTGCTCCGGCTGCTCATGCCGTACGTCGGCCGAAGCATCGGGTCGGCCTTCCCGCCCCCGATCCTCGTGTTCGATTGGCCGGCGCTCGCGGTCTCGCTGAGCGCCATCGTGGCCGCGTCCGCGATCGGGCTGCTCGCGGCGCTCCGCGCGCTGCTGCGCTCCTCGGTGACTTCCGTGCTGCGGGGTGAGGCCGAATGAGCCAGGCGGTGGGGGGACCGACGGGCCGGCGCATCGAGACGGAGCTGCGACGTGGGGCTGAGCCGATCGGCACCTTCCGCGAGGCGCTCGTGCGATTCCGGCACGTCTTCAAGATCTATCGCGTCGCCGACACCGGCGTCGTCGCGCTCGGCGGCGTCGATTTCGACGTGGCCGCGGGCGAGTTCCTGGCCGTCGTGGGCCCGAGCGGCTCCGGCAAGTCCACGATCCTGAACATGATCGGCGGCCTGGACCGCGCGACCGCCGGCTCGGTCGAGGTCGAGGGTCGCGACCTTGGACGGCTCGACGAGGACGAGCTCACCGCGTACCGGCGCGACCGCGTCGGCTTCGTGTGGCAGGGAACCGCACGCAACCTGGTGCCGTACCTGAGCGTCGTCGAGAACGTCCGGCTCCCCTCGACCGCGAGCGGCGTGAGGATCCCCGCCGCGCGCCGGACGCCGCGCGAGCTGCTCGAAGTGGTTGGGCTCACGCACCGCGCGAACCACAGGCCGGGCCAGCTCTCCGGGGGCGAACAGCAGCGGGTCGCGGTCGCCGTCGCACTGTCGAACCTGCCCATGATCCTGCTCGCGGACGAGCCGACGGCGGAGCTGGACAGCGAGTCGGCCGCCCTCGTGCTCGATGCCTTCCAGAGCGTAAACCACGAGTTCGGCGTCACGATCGTCATGGTCACCCACGACCTGCTGGCCGCGAAGCGGGCGCACCGGCAGCTGCGGCTCCGCGACGGCCAGCTGCTCGTCGAGGGCAAGCCGATGGAGCCGCTCGGCACCGACGGGCGGGCGCGGCTACCCGACGAGGCGATCGACGCGCTGAGTGGCGTCGACCTGGAGGTCGAGGTGCGGGACGGCGAGGTCCGGATCAGGCGCAAGGGCGAGGGGGGGCTCATCGGTGAGTGATCGCTGGCGGCCACCGGGTTCCGAGGGCGCCCGCGCGCCCGCCCCACCGCGCACGCCGGACGATCGCGAGCCTTTGCTCTCGGCCACCGACATCGTCCGCACGTACCGGGGCGCGAACGGCGTCCAGGCCGTGCGCGGCGCATCGATCTCGCTCGCCCCGAAGGACTTCGTGGCGCTCATGGGACCCTCGGGCTCGGGCAAGACGACGTTCCTCGGGGTGCTTTCAGGCCTGGACGCGCCGGACGCGGGCGAGGTCCGGTGGAAGGACCGGCCGATCCGCGAGCTCTCGTTCGACGAGCAGATCGCGCTGCGTCGGAGGGGTATGGGCTTCGTGTTCCAGAGCTTCGGACTGCTGCCGACGCTGTCGGCGGTCGAGAACGTCGAGCTGGCTCTCCGCGTTTCCGGGACCGACCTCTCAGAATCCAAGGCTCGGGCCGAGACGTGGCTGGCGCGGCTCGGGCTCGTCGACCGGATGTACAACCGGACGTTCGAGCTGTCCGCCGGGCAGCAGCAGCGGGTCGCGGTCGCGCGGGCCCTGATCGCCGAGCCCGAGGTGGTCCTCGCCGACGAGCCGATCGCGGAGGTCGACACCGAGAACGCCGACCTGATCCTGGAGGCGCTGTGGGAGGTGATCCGGCGCGGCGGCGCGGTGCTCGCCGCGACGCACAACCCCGAGGTGCTCCGCTACTCGAGCCGGGTGATCTTGTTCCGCGACGGGACGATCGAGGCCGAGGGCAGGCCGGAGGAGATCTCGGCCCGCCTCACCGTCGACTGACCCCCACTTAGACCAGGAACCCGTGAAACGCGTCCTCGGTCTCGCAGGGCCGGAGATCCTCGGCCGACAGCTCGAGCGCCGGTGTTCCTCGACGGAGCAGCCGGTCCAGCCACGAGCGCCTGCCCATCCGCCAGGCCACCGCTCGAGCGAGCGAATCCTTGCGCGCGTCGTGGCGCTTCTGCTGCTGGTTGAGGTCGCAGGGCATGTGCGTGATGTTCGGCTGCATCATGTCGCCGGCTCCTTGGGCGGGTGCAGCTGACGCAGATCGAACTCGGGATCGGCGAGCTGCTCTCGGTCGGGCTGTGCCTTCGAGGCGATCACCGGCATCGAACGGCGGACGTCGAACTTCCGGTTCATGCTGAAGGTCGACAGGAGCCGGCCGTCCTTCAGCAGGAACGCCGAGAAGCTCCGGTCCTCGAGGCTGCCACGCACGACCATATCGTCCCACTCGGTTGCGAAACCGGCCATCTGGATCTCGGCGTCGTACTGATCAGACCAGAACCAGTGGGCGTCGTCGAACACCGCCGGCGTGCCGAGCAGGTTCTTCGCGACGTGCTCGCCCATCTTCTGGGCATTGTCGAAGTGCTCGACCCGGATCGGCCCGAACACGGGATGATCGTGCCGGGCGACGTCGCCGATCGCCCAGACGCCGTCGACGCTCGTCGCCAGCGTGGCGTCGACCGGGATGCCGTTGTCGACCGGGACGCCCCCCTCGGCGACCTCGGTGACGGGCTCGACGCCGACCCCGACGATGGCGAAGTCCCCCTCGATCCGGCGGCCCTCCTTGGTGATCATCGCCTCGAACCGGCCGTCGCCCTCGAACCGTTCGGCGCCGTCGCGGAAGATCATCTCGACCCCGTGATCGCGGTGCAGGGACTCGATCGCGCCGCCGAGCGTCGGACCGAGCACGCGCTCCAGGGGCGTGCCGAAGAACTCCACGACCGTGACGTCCAGGCCGAGCTGTCGGAGCGAGGCGGCCACCTCGGCGCCGATGAAGCCCATCCCGACCATCACGGCCTTCGAGCCCCCCTTCGCGGCCCGCTTGATCGCATCGGCATCTGGCGCGTAGCGGAGGTCGAACACCCCGGGCAGGCCGAGGCCGTCGATCTTCGGCCGGCGGTTGCGAGACCCGGTGGCGATCACGACCTGGTCGAACGGCACACGCTCGCCGCCCTCGAGCTCCACGACTCGGTCGGTGACGTTGATGCGCTCGGCCTTCGCGCCGAACCGCGCGTCGATGTCGTGGTCCGCGTACCATTCGGGCGGCCGGACGAAGACGTGATCGGACTCGTCGCGCAGATACTCCTTGGAGAGCGGCGGTCGTTCGTACGGGGCCATGGGCTCCGCTCCGATCAGGGCCAGGTCCCCGTCGAACCCCCCCTCACGGAGCTTGGCGGCGGCCGTCCCGCCCGCCTCACCAGCCCCGACGACGACGAAGGCGGTCACTCCTGATCGACCAGGACCTTCAGCTCGCCGTCCTCTTCCTTGGTCTCGAACACGCCGACGGGGTCGACGGCCGGGCCGCCGACCGCCTCGCCGGTCGTGACGTCGAACTGACTCCCGTGGCAGGGGCACTCGATGATGGTGCCGTCGAGCTCGCCCTCCGCGAGCGAGCACTGCATGTGGGTGCACGTGTCGTCGAACGCGTGCAGGTCGCCCTCGACGTTCGCGACCGCCACCTGGCGCTCGCCCACGCCGAACGCGGTCACCTCGCCCTCGGGCACCTCGCCTGCCGAACCGACCTTCACCCACTCCCCCATGAACCCGCTCCTCCCCCGTCCGGATCGCCGCTCGGCGCCAG
>JBKPRY010000210.1:0-1687 GCA_046734755.1 Actinomycetota bacterium
CCCTCGGAGGCTCCCGCCCGTCGCCCGGTCGCCCGTCCACCGGCCGACGGACCGCCGCGGAACTCATGCGGCGAAGGGCTTACGTCGACCCCCTGGACGGCCGATACAGGGAGCGATCCCGGCGATCGACGTACGGAAGGCAGGATCTGAGCGTGAGCGTTGCCGTTGGGGCGCGGAGAGTTGGTTTCGCGGTGCTCGCACTTGCCCTCGCAGGTGCGGCCGCGTTGGCGTACCTCCAGGCGGGCAAGATGGACGAACGGCTGTCGCTCGAGACGCGCCGGACCGCCGAACATGCCGCCGAGGCCGTCGCGTCAAGGCTCACGACCGAGGACCTCGAACGCCCGATCGGGGAGATCCGAACCGAAGAGATCTCTTCGTTCGTCGACCGCCGGCTGCTCGACCCAAGCGAATCGGTCACGATCTGGAGCACGAGCGGGGTCATCGTGTACGCGGCGGACCCGAACCTGATCGGCACCCAGGATCGTCGACTCCGCGACCGATTCTCGCGTGTCCTCTCGGGCGGGACCCAGACCGAGACCATGGGCGGAGCCGTCCACACCTTCGTCGCCGTCGTGGTGGGCCAGGGCGAGGGGACGCCGCTGGTGGCCGAGGTGATCCGCCCGGACGAGTCCTCGTCCGCCGGTCAGCCCTGGATCTACGCGTCGGTCGCCGCCGGCCTGCTCGCGTTGCTTGCGGTGGTCGCCGCCATCCGCACCTCGAGCGGTGAGAGCTATCGATCCAGCGGGTTCGGCGGCATCGACGACCTGCGCCGGGAGCGCAAGAACCTGCTGGAGGCGCAAAAGGCGCTGGAGCGGTCACAGGCGGACGAAGCGAACGTGCGGAGCGAGCTCGAGCGCGTCGCCGGCGAGCTCGCCCAGACCAAGGAAGCACTCGCCGCCAAGGAGACCTCCATCGGTGAGGTCGACTCGAGGATCCGCTCCGCCGAGGAACAAGCGGCGCGGGCCGAGGCCGAGCTCAGGGCCGGCGTCACCGTTCGCGAGGAGGTCGCTCGGCTGATCGAGACCGAGCTCAAGACCGCCCGGTCGGAGCTGGCGATCATGAAGCAGCAGCACGAAGAGGCGCAGCGGCAGCTCGAGTCGGGGCGCTCGGCCGAAGCCGAGCGCGACGCCCTCGCGGCGGAACGCGACGCGATCGCCGCCGAGCGGGACGCGCTCCGAGGCCTCGACGATCGCCTCCGCGACGAGCTGGACGCCGCGAAGGCGAACCTCGACATCATCAGCCGCGAGATGGCGGAGCTCGGCAGCCGGTATCAGGAGTCGGCGGCTCGAGCCGCCCATGCCGAGGCCAAGGTGCTCGAACTGAACGACGATCTCCGCGGGCTCGGCGACCAACGAGACCCGACGGGGGAGCTCCGGCAAACCCAGGCCGAGCTCGAGGGGACCAAGACCGAGCTCGTCGCCGCGCTCAGGAAGCTGGAGGCGCTCGGGGAGCAGCTGGTGGTCTCGCGCGACGACCTCGAGGTCGTACGCGGGGAGCACGAGCTCGGCAGCGCGGAGCTCGACGGCCTGCGTGCGGAGCTCGATGCCGTTCGAGCGGAGCTGGATGCCGCGCGCGCCGAGGCGATGACGTCGTCGGGCGTGCGCGACTCGACGCTGGCCGAGCTCGACTCGATCCGGATCCAGCAGGAGACGGTCAGTGAGGCGCTCGACGAGGCGCGCGCGGAGCT
>JBKPRY010000211.1:0-2103 GCA_046734755.1 Actinomycetota bacterium
GGATCGAGATCATCGATCCCGCGGTCGTCGTGACGCTGGGGAACTGGGCGACCCGGTACATCCTCGGACGGCAGGTCTCGATCAGCCGCGTGCGCGGTCAGCGGTTCCCCTGGGCCGGCCGGACGGTCATCCCCACGTTCCATCCGGCGGCGGTCCTCCACGGCGGGGGCCAGGCCTCCGGTCAGATGACCGCACTCCGGGACGACTTCCGGGAGATCCGTGCGGCGCTCGCCGAACGCCCCGCGCCCGTCGAGGAACAGCTCGGCCTGTTCTGATGCATCTCGAGCTCCGCACGGCGACGGCCGAGGAGACCCGTTCCCTGGGCGGGGCCATCTCGCCGCTGCTGTCGGCCGGCGACGCGATCGCCCTCACGGGCGAGCTCGGCTCTGGCAAGACCACGTTCGCCCAGGGGCTCGCGCGCGGTCTGGGGTACGAGGGTCATGTTGTGTCACCGACGTTCACCCTGGTCCGCGAGTACCGCCCCGCCCGCCTGCCCGTCATCCACGCCGATGTCTACCGGCTCGAACGCGCCCAGGACGTCCTCGACCTCGAGCTCGAGTATTCGGCGGAGGACGGCGTCCTGCTCGTCGAGTGGGGCGACGCCGTCGAGGCCCTGCTGCCGGACGGGCACCTGGTCGTCGAGCTCGCGATCGACGATCTGGGCGACGAGCGATCGATCGCGGTACGGACCGAGGGCCGGACGTGGCTCCCGCGATGGGAACGTCTGGAGCGGCAGGTCGAGCCGTGGAGGAGCGACCGGGCGGCGGGCGAGGCCTCGTGATCGTCCTGGGAATCGACACCTCGACCGAGCAGACCTCGGTCGCGCTCGGGAGCGAACGGGAGATCGTCGGGACGGCGCGCTTCGCCGGCGTTCGCCGGCACGACGACGTGGTGCCGGCGGTCGAACGCCTCCTCGAGTGGACCGGCATCGAGCTCGGGCACGTCGGGGGCGTCGCCGTCGGCATCGGGCCCGGCCTGTACACGGGGCTCCGGGTCGGGGTCCAGGCCGCGAAGTCGCTCGCCCAGGTGCTCGGGGTGCCGATCGTGGCGATCGCCTCCCTCGACGTGCTCGCGTTCGGCGTCCAGCACACCAGCCGCAGGATCGTCGCGGTGATCGACGCCCGCCGCGGTGAGGTGTTCTACGGCCTGTATCGTCCGGTCCCGGGCGGCGTCATGCGGGATGGGGAGTACCGGGTGGCCTCGTCGAGCGCCGTGGCCGCCGAGCTCGAGATCGAGCGGGAAGAGATGCTGCTCGTCGGCAACGGTGCCATCCTGTACCGGAAGGAGTTCGAGCAGGTAGACGCCCGTGTGGAGCTGGCTCCGGCCACGTTCGCGCACCCGTGGGCCTCGGCGCTGGTTAGCCTGGCGGCCCCGAGGTTCATCCGCGAACAGACCGACAGGCCGGCCGACCTGGTACCGATGTACCTGAGGAAGACGGATGCGGAGATCACTTGGGATCAGCGAGCCAGAGGCGCCTCGGCTTGAGGTGACCCGGATGCGCCGGCGCCACCTGCGTGGCGTCATGGCGATCGAACGCCAGGTCTACCCCCGCCCGTGGAGCCCCAACCTGTTCCTGTCGGAGATGTCCGAGTCGCGGAACCGGTGCTACCTCGTCGCGCGCATCGATCGGGAGGTCGTCGGCTACGGCGGGCTGATCTGCTACGGGGAAGAGGCGCACGTGACCAACGTCGCCGTCGACCCCGAACGCCAGCGCGAGAAGATCGGCACGCGCCTCCTGCACGATCTGGTCCTGGCCGCGTACGACATGGGCGCCGAGGCCGTGTCGCTCGAGGTCCGCGTCACCAACTGGGGGGCCCAGCGACTCTACGCCCGGTTCGGTTTCCGCCCCGTCGGCATCCGGAAGAACTACTACCAGGAGATCGGCGAGGACGCGTTGATCATGTGGCTAGACGGGATCCGCGAGCCCGAGTTCCGGGAGCGCCTGCGCCGGCTGCTCGACGAACTCCCCGACGGGCTGCGACCCGAGGTCGCGTGACGCCTCCGGCCGACGATGAAGGCCGAGCCTGCTCCGTGAGGAGCTCGCCGTGAGGGTGCTGGGCATCGAGACGTCGTGCGACGAGACCGCGGTCGCGGTCGTCGACG
>JBKPRY010000212.1:0-2328 GCA_046734755.1 Actinomycetota bacterium
CTGCCACTTCGAGCGGTCCCAGTGGCCGTGCTTCAGGTCGTCGTGCGCCTGCGGGATGTTCCGCGCCTGCGCCAGCAGCAGCGCGATCGTGTGCTCGGCCGCCGAGACGATGTTCGACGACGGCGCGTTGACCACCATCACACCTCGTCGGGTCGCGGCGCCGACGTCGACGTTGTCGAGCCCGATCCCCGCTCGTGCGACGACCTTCAGGTTGTCACCCGCCTCGATCACGTCCGACGTGACCTGGGTCTGCGACCGCACGACCAGCGCATCGTAGGGACCGATCGCCTCGGGGAGGCCATCGGTCGCGAGCTCGGGTCGCACGTCGACCTCGAAGTCCCTGCGGAGGAGATCGAGGCCCGCGTCCGACAGGTTCTCGGTGACGAGCACCCTCATGACTCGGCGCGCCGCTTCCTTACTTCATGCGCCGAACGCGTCCTGAAAGACGCCCTCGGCCGCGGCGACCGCCGCGCCGCGCTTGACCGGGTGGCCGAGCCGCTCGAGCGTCATCTCGAGCGCGGCGAGACCCCGGACGATGTCGAGCTCGCTGAAGTACCCAAAGTGCCCGATCCGGAACACCGTGCCCTTGAGCGGGCCCTGCCCCGGCGCGATCACGCAGCCGAAGTCGGACCGCATCCGGTCGCTGATCGTGTCCGCGTCGGCGGCCTCCGGAGCGCGGATCGCGGTGACGGTCCAGTTTTCGTCCAGGCCCTCGCCGAACAGGTCGAGCCCGAGCGCCTGCGCGCCGTCCTTGACCGCGCGCGAGAGCGTGCGGTGACGTTCGAGCGCGACGTCGACGCCGTCTTGGAAGTACAGCTCGAGCGCGGCGTGCAGGCCCTGCATCACGCTGATCGCGGGCGTCCAGGGGTTCTCGGGCTCCGCCTTGTCCGCATAGTCCTTGTAGATCGACCAATCGAAGTAGAACCGGTGCATCGTGGCCGCACGCTGCGCCGCCCACGCGCGCTCCGAGATCGCGACGAACGCTATGCCCGGCGAGGCGGAGAGCGCCTTCTGCGACCCGCCGACCGCGACGTCGATCCCCCACTCGTCGAACGCGAACGGAACCGCGCCCAGGCTCGAGACGACGTCGACCACGACGAGCGCCTCGGCCTCGTTCGCGACGCGGGCGAGCTCGCGGATCGGCTGGATCACGCCGGTCGAGGTCTCGGAGTGCGTGAGCAGAACGGCCTTGACCGGATACTCCGCCAGCGCGGCCGCGACATCCTCCGGCACGACCCTGCGCCCCCAGTCGTACTCGACCCTGCGCACGACCAGGCCGTGCGCCTCCGCGAGCTTGGTCCAGCGCTCGGAGAAGAACCCGGCGAGCGGCACCATCACCTCGTCGCCCGGCGAGAGCAGGTTCTGGATCGCCGATTCGAGTCCGCCGGTCCCCGACGACGTCATCAGGAGCACGTCGGCGGCCTCGGTCCGATAAAGCTCCTTCAGGCGGGCGGTCACGTCGCGCATCAGCCTCCCGAAGCCGGGACCGCGGTGGTAGACGAGCGGGCTGCCCTGTGCGAGCAGCACCTCGGGCGGGATCGGTGTCGGGCCGGGAGCCAGGATGATCTCGGGACGATCCATCTCGACGTGCTCCTGTGGTGAGTTCTCTGATCGCGTGCGGGGGTCCGGTTCCGTGCGTGCGCGGCCCATCTCGGGCGCGTCGGCTCAGCGTATCATCGTGTGTCTCGCCGCCAGGTTTCCGGCGGCGTTCGTGCTGTCATGGCGACCCTGCGATTCCTGCTGAAGCGCTTCGCCGCCCAGCGCCTGCTGGGTCTCGCGATCGTGGTCACACTGGGCTTCACGATCGGCGTGCTGGTCGCGGGGCCGATCTACGCGGACGCCGCCCGCGAGGCGATCCTGTCCTCCGCCGTCTCGACGGCACCCGTCACCGTGAAGAACGTCCGGTTCCTGACCTACGGCAACCCCACGTACGACTACGAGACGGCCAACGCGACCCTCGAGGATGAGGTCTCGAGTCTGCCGGTGGGCGATATCGTCCCGCAGGGGCGCGGGACCGTTCGGCTGGTCGGCGCCGACCCGAACGCCCCGCTCTCGCTCACGGTGCTGTTCCGCGACGGCGCCACCGACCACCTTCCGTTCCGGGGCGAGCGTCCTCGGGGGCCCGGCGAGATCGCGCTCCCCAGCGGGATCGCCCGGCTGCTCGGCGTGGACCTCGGCGAGACGGTAACCGCGATCGGTCCGACCGGGGAACAGGCCGAGCTCACGCTGGTCGGTCGCTTCGAGCCGCCCGATCGCGAGGACCCCTTCTGGTTCGGCGACCAGACACCGTTCCCGCCGCCGGACTCGACGGAACTCTCCCCCGGGCTG
>JBKPRY010000213.1:0-1029 GCA_046734755.1 Actinomycetota bacterium
GCGCTCGATCCCGAGCACCGTCCGCGCGATCTGCGCGAGGATGGTGTGGACCCCCTGTCCCACTTCGGCTGCGGCGCAATGGATCTCGGCCACCGGCCCCTCGGGTCCCGCCGAGAGCGTGACGCGCGCCTCCGAGGAGTCATCGAACCCGCCGCTGTAGGCGTGGTTCTTGTACCCGATCGCGAACCCCACGCCGCGCCGGACGGCCTCGCCGCGGCCGACGTTGCCGGCCACGCCGCCCGGGAGCTCGACCGGGTCACGCGGGCCGCGGGGCGCCTCGGTCGGCATCGCGATCGCGGCGCAGCGCTCGATCACCTCCCGCACCGGGGCCGCTCCCCGGATCACCTGCCCCGTCGGAAGGACCGTGCCGGTCGCGGCGGCGTTTCGGAGCCGGAGCTCGACCGGGTCCATCGAGAGCGCCGCGGCGAGCCTGTCCATCTGCCCCTCGTGCGCGAAGCACACCTGCACCGCGCCGAAGCCGCGCATCGCGCCGCACGGCGGGTTGTTCGTGAAGACGCAGGTGCCCTCGACGAGCGCGTTGGGGACTTCGTAGGGGCCGGGCGCGAACGTGGTCGCGTTCGAGATCACTGCGATCGAGGACGACGTGTACGCCCCCCCGTCGATCAGGACCCTCGCGCGGACGCACACGAGGTCGCCGCCGCGCGTCGCGCCCGTGCGCATCCAGATCCGGGACGGGTGCCGATGCACGTGCCCGACGAACGACTCCGCGCGCCCGTACGCCATCTTGACCGGGCGCCCCGTGTGCATCGCGAGCATGCAGGCGTGGATCTGCATGCTCACGTCCTCGCGCGCGCCGAACGCGCCTCCGGTCCCCGCGAGGAACAGCCGGATCCTGTCCTCGGGTAGGTTCAGACACGGCGCGAGCTGCTTGCGATCGATGTGGAGCCACTGCGTCGCCACGAACAGGTCGACCCCGCCGTCCTCGGCGGGCACCGCCATCCCCGACTCCGGCCCGAGCGGCGCCTGGTCCTGCATCCCGGTCTCGTAGTAGCCCTCGACCCAGACCTC
>JBKPRY010000214.1:0-1166 GCA_046734755.1 Actinomycetota bacterium
ACCTGGACCTCGAGCGAGACGGTGCCGTCGTCGGTCCGGATCGACAGCGCGGGCGACGTCTTCGGATCGGAGGCCTCCTCCGCCGATCCGCACGCGACCGCGACGAGCAGCAACAGGGTGGCGAGCCGCATCCATCCATCGTCCCATGGGTCGAGGGGAGGGTAGGGGCTCGATCGCTCTCGGTATCATGACCCGCGCCGAGCACCCAACAGGAACAAGGAACACGCCGGAGTAGCTCAGTCGGCAGAGCACCTCCATGGTAAGGAGGGGGTCAGGGGTTCGAGTCCCCTCTCCGGCTCGAACGGCCGTGTGTCCGCGGTCGAAACCGCAGGTCAGGTGGCGAGGGCGGCGGTGGCCGGTAGACTGCTCCTCACCGGGGCGGGGTAGCTCAGAGGCAGAGCAAGCGGCTCATAATCGCTGTGTCGCGGGTTCGATTCCCGCCCCCGCTACGAGTTAGCCCCCGAGGCAGCGGGAACGCGCCGGGACGCAGACCGAGAAACGCGACAGGACCACGGAACGGGTGGAGGACTACGAGGATGGCCAAGGGCGACAACAGACCGACGATCACCCTCGCGTGCACGGAGTGCAAGCGCCGGAACTACGTCACCGTGAAGAACCGGGTGAACGACCGGGACCGGATCGAGCTCAGGAAGTACTGTCGCTGGGAGCGCCGGCACACGCTGCACCGCGAGACTCGCTAGGAGCGCTGCTCACACGATCTCGGTGAGGTCGACGGTCGCCACCTTGCCGTAGCGGATCGCGAGGACGAGCGCCTCCATCTTCGAATGCACGCGCAGCTTGGTCAGCACGTTCTGCGTGTGGGTCCGTAGGGTGTTCGGGCTCATCCCGAGCTGCGCCGCGATCTCCTCTGGTTGACGACCCGCCGCCATCGCCTCGAGGATCTCGATCTCGCGGGGGGTCAGCCGTTCGAGCCGGCCGCGCGCGTCGCCGTCGAGGTCCCGTCGGTGGCGGAGCCGCCGCTGGGCGCGTTCGACCTCGTCCTCGTCGTGGATCGCCTCGCCCCGATGGACCCGGCGGACGGTCGAGGCGACATCGCCCACCGCCTGCGTCTTGCGGAGCAACCCGGCCGCGCCGGCCTGCACCGCCCGGGCGAGCATGAACTCGTCTTCGTGTCCGGACAGGATCACGACGGCGGCCTCGGGGTC
>JBKPRY010000215.1:0-10589 GCA_046734755.1 Actinomycetota bacterium
CTCAACCGCTCGTCGGAGCGACGTCGGTCGCAGCAGGGACCCCACCACCTCGGCTCGAGCGGGTTGCCGCGGCCTCAGGGAACGTCCCATCGCACCCAGGTCGAGTCCGGGGCCCGGAACTCCCACCCGGACAGCGTCGCCGGGCGTTCGGTGTCGAGCCGCAGACCCGGAAGACGCTCGAGCAGGATCTCGAGTGAGACCCGGGCCAGATGCCGCCCGAACCAGGCCCCGAGGCAGAAGTGGTTCCCGACCGCGAACGCCAGGTGCGCGCCCTCCTTCCGGTGGATGTCGAACCGATCGGGGTCGGTGAACCGGCGCGGGTCGCGGTTCGCGCTCGAGAGCGCCGCGCCGAGCAACGTCCCCTCCTCGAGCTTGACACCGGCGAGCTCGGTCGTTTCCGTCGTCTGCCGGGTCGAGGTCCCCACCGGCCCCGCCCACCGCAGGGTCTCCTCCACCGCCGCCTTGATCAACCGCGGGTTCGCACGCACATCCTCGAGCTGCGAAGGGTTCGAGCCGAGCGCGTGGATCAAGAGCGCGATCACGTCGCGGGGCTCCTGGAGCCCGCCCGACAGCATCAGCTTGGTGTTCGCGACGATCTCCTCGCGCGTCATGCGGTCGCCATCGCGGTCGTGGTGGAGCATCGAAGAGAGCACGGAGCCGTCGGGTTCGTCCGCGAGGCGGTCCAAGACCCGTTCGATCACCTCCGAGAGCGACGCGCTCGCCTCATCGGCCGGCGCCTGCTTCGCGGGATCGCCCTCGAAGTTCGCGAGCCCCAGCATCAGGCCCTGGTTCCAGCGCAGGAGGTCCTCCCATGCGACCTCGTCGAGCCCGAGCATGAATCGGAGCGAACGAACGCTCATCGGGTCGGCGAACTCCGTGAACAGGTCGGCCTCGCCCCGGTCCTCGAACTCGTCGATCAGCTCGTTCGCGAGCGCCGGGATCATCCCCTTCGTCCGCTCCTCGACGTCTCGCGGGCGGAACGGTGGCTCGACGACCCGACGGACCCGCTGCTGATCGGGCCCCTCGGAGCCGAGCATGTTGACGCCCATCGTGCGGTTGAGGGTCGAGGGGTCGGTCGCGGCCGTGAACACCTCGGGCGACAGGTCGACCGTCCGCACGTCGTCGTACCGCGTGACGAGCCACAGCTGCACCACCGGCACCCACGCGACCGGCTCTTCGTCGCGCAGGCGCGCGTAGATCGGGTACGGGTCCCGCTCCAGCTCCTCCAGCGTGATCCGCTCGCCGAGCGTCATCCGTGCTTCCCCGGGTCCCACCCGTGCGGGCCGATCGTTCGGCCGGCGAACGTGGTGGGGATCTCCTCGAGATCGGTGGCCATCGAGTCGTTCCACCGATTCAGGAAACCGAAGAGTCCGACGACGGCCAGGATCTCGACGATCTGGCCGTCGTCCCAGTACGTGCGGAGGTCCTCGAAGTGCTCCGGCATGATCGCGTTGGGAACCACGCTCGCGTCGCGCGCGAAACGCAGGGCCGCGCGCTCAGCCTCCGTGTAGCGCGGCGAGCGCTCGAAGTCCCAGATCTCCGCAATCTTGTCCTCGTCCACGCCCCGCATCTTCGCGTCCACGGTCTCGTGCGCCTGACAGTAGCGGCAGCCCGCCGCGGTGCTCGCGACGATCGCGACCAGGGGCTTCAGGCCGACCGGGACCGTACCCGTCCGCCAGATCCGGGTGATCAGTTCGCTGAAGGCCCGGAGGATCTCGGGGCGGCGGGCCATCGTGAACAAGCTGTTGGGGACGAACGACATCGTGTCGTCGTACAGGCGGAAGAGCTCCTCCAGCTCCGGATGGTCCTCACGCCGAAGCGGCTGCATGTTCGCCACGCATCGACCTCCCTGCGCTCGTCGGCGCCGGTAGGGCAGACTATGCCCCATCGCGAGGAGGCGAGATGCGGCTCGAAGGCAAGGTGGCGATCGTGAGCGGCGGCGGGACCGGGATCGGGGCGGCCACCGCTCGGGTGTTCGCACATGAGGGCGCCAAGGTGGTCGTGACCGGCCGCCGCGCCGAGCCCCTCGAGGAGGTCGCCGCCGAGATCGGTTGTCGCGTCGTCGCCGGCGACACGGCGGACGATGACCACGTCCGCGAGGCGGTCGCGGCCGCGGTTGGCGCGTTCGGAGGGCTGGACATCGTGGTCGCGAACGCCGGGCTCGGGTTCGGCGGGGCCGCCGCGGACGTCGACGACGAGCGCTGGGACCGGACGCTCGACGTCAACGTGTCGGGCGCCTTCCGGCTCGTCCGCGCGGCGCTCCCGGCGCTGATCGAACGCGGGGGCGGGTCGATCGTCCTGATCTCGAGCGTGAACGCGTTCGTGAGCGGCACCGCGAGCGCGGCCTACGGCACGTCGAAGGCGGCCATGAACGGGCTCGCGCGGTCGATCGCCATCGACTACGGGCCGAACGGGGTCAGGGCCAACGCGCTCTGCCCCGGGTGGGTGGTGACGCCCATGGGCGACCGCGCGATGCAGGATCTGATGACCGAACGCGGGATCTCGCTCGAGGAGGCCTACGACCTCGTCACCCGGTACACACCGCTCCGCCGTCCGGCCACCGCGGAGGAGATCGCCGCCTGCTGCCTGTTCCTCGCGAGCGACGAGTCGTCGATCGTGACCGGGACGTCCCTGGTGGCCGACGGCGGCGGCCTCGCGATGGACCTCACTGAGGTCGCGTACCAGCAGGAGGGACCGTGAGCTTCGACCACTCGGGACGGGTCGCGCTCATCACGGGGGCGGGATCGGGCATCGGTCGCGCGACCGCGCTCCGTCTCGCCTCGGAGGGAGCAGCCGTCGCGGTCGTCGATATCCGCCTCGAGGCCGCCGAGGAGACCGTCGTGGCGATCGCCGAAGGCGGCGGGACCGGCGTCGCGTTCGATGCCGACGTCCGGGACCGCTCGGAGATCGAGACCGCTCGCAGCGGCGCCGTGAACGCGTTCGGGCACATCGACTATCTGGTGAACAACGCCGGCCTGGTCCGGATGTCGCCGCTCGACGAGCTCGCCGAGGACGAGTGGGACCTGGTCCTGGACACCAATCTCAAGGGCATGTACCTGGTGACACAGGCGATCGCACGCGTGATCGCGGGTGAGGGCGGGGGCGCGATCGTGAACCTCGCGACGATCGAGTCCGAGGTCGTGGTCGCCTCCACCGGACACCCGCAGGTGCACTACAACGCGTCGAAGGGCGGCGTGAAGATGCTCACGAAGGCACTCGCGGTCGAGCTCGCCGACCGCAACATCCGGGTGAACGCGGTCGAGCCCGGGGCGATCGCGACCTCGTTCATCCCCGGCGGGGACATCCGTTCGCCCGAGGCATGGGCATCGATGAAGGACCGGCTCCTGGTCCCCCGCGTGGGCGAACCCGAGGACGTCGCCGCGGCCATCTCGTTCCTGCTCTCGGACGATGCCTCCTACATCACCGGTGCCATGTTGCCCGTCGACGGAGGGTGGCTCACCCGGTGACGCTCGACCTTTCGGACCTGGAGGGCTTCGCGACCGTGATCGTGACGTCGGCCGACGTGACCGGCCGGCCGGTCGGCAAGCGCGTCTCGGTCGACGCGTTTCGCCGAGTCGTCCACGAGGGGATCCCGCTCAGCTCGTGCGTCCTCGGCTGGGACGTCGACCAGTGGCCCGGGCCGATCCAGGAGTACACCGGGCATCACACCGGATGGCACGACGTCCGGCTCGTGCCGGATCTCGGGACGCTGCGACCGGCCGCCTGGCTCGAACGCACGGCGATCTGCCTCGCCGACTTCGTCGAGATGCGTTCGGACGAGCTCGCGCCGGTGGCACCGCGCACGATCCTGCGGCGGCAGATCGAGCGTCTTGAGGCCACCGGTCTCACCGCGCAGGTCGCCAGCGAGCTCGAGTTCGCGCTCTACCACGGGAGCTACGACGAGGGCCGCGCGAACGGCTACGAGACGCTGGTCCCCACCACGCTGGCGAGGTCCGACTACACGATCCAGGCGGGCGACCGGTACGAGGGCTTCTTCTCGGGGGTGCGGGATGTGCTCGCCGTCTCGGAGCTCGGCCCGTGGACCAGCCAGGTCGAATGGGGCCTGGGCCAGTGGGAGATCAACCTGGAGTACCGCCACGCGCTCGAGATGGCCGACCGGCACCTGCTGTTCAAGCTCGCGATGCGCACCCTGGCGGCCAACGCCGGGATGGCGGTCACGTTCATGGCGCGGCCGTTCGCCGACACGACCGGATCGTCGTGCCACCTGCACCTGTCGCTGGTCGACGGGGATGGCCGCAACGTCTTCCCCGACGAGGAGGACGCGGAGGGGATCTCGGCCACGCTCCGGCACGCGATCGGCGGCGCCCTGCAGCACGGGCCCGAGCTCATGCTCTTCTACGCGCCGACGGTGAACTCGTTCCGACGGACGACGAGCGGCGAATTCTCCGGCAACGGTCTGTCGTGGGGGTTCGACAGCCGGATGGTCTCGTGCCGCGTGCTCACCGAATCGCCCGCGTCCACGCGGCTCGAATGGCGCGTGCCCGGTGCGGACGTGGATCCCTACCTCGCGATCGCGGCGCTGCTCGCGTCGGCGCGGGACGGGATCGAGACCGATGCGGAGCCCGGCGAGCCGCTGACGGGCGGCGACTACGAGCGCCCGGTCGCTCCGCTGCCCGCCACGCTGGGCGAGGCGGTCGCGCGCTTCCGCGACGGCGCGTTCGCGCTGGAGTCGTTCGGCAAGGACGTCGTGGCGCACTACGCCGAGGCGGGCCGATGGGAGTGGGAGCAGTTTCTGTCCCCCGCCGCGGTCGGCGAGTGGGAGCGACGGCGCTACTTCGACGTCATCTGAGGAGGTGGTCGCATGAGCCGGATACAGGACGCCGTGCGGATCGGACAGAACGAGCTCGTCGAGATCGAGGGCCCGCCCGAGATCCACCGGCGGCAGGCGTTCGCCAAGCCCGGCCTGTGGGCGGGACTCACGACGACCGAGCCAGGGCTCGTGAGCGGCTGGCACCATCACGGGGGCCACGACACGATCGTCTACGTGATCTCCGGATCTGTGGGGATCGAGTTCGGCCAAGGTGGCCGACAGGCCGTCCGGGCGAGCGCCGGTGACTTCCTCGTGATCCCCAGCGGTCTGGTACATCGCGAGAGCACACCGGGCGAGGAGCCCTCAACGAGCGTGGTGATCCGAGCCGGCGGCGACGGCCCGCCGACGGTCGAGGTCGACGGCCCCTCGTCCTAGTCAGGCAGGGAGCGAGGCGACGCGCTCGACCACCTCGCGGCAGAAAGGCCCGATCAGGTTCGGATCGTCGATGAACTGGGAGGGCTTGATGCAGATCGTCGTGAACCCGCGTTCGAGCTGCGCGGGGACCGAGGTGAGTGCCTCGCCGAGGTCGGCGACGCCCTCCGGACCGGCGAACGCGCCCCGCGTGCCGCCCACCATCTCCAGCTCCCCGATGTCCCGGCCGGCCTCGGCCATACCTGCGCGGAGACGCTCGAGATCCTCGTCGCTCGGCGTGCCGAGTGGGTTGAAACCGCTCCCGAACTCGACCAGGCGTCGAAGCAGCCGCTCGTGCATCGTCTCGCCCCCGAACCACAGCGCCGGGCCTTCCGGCCGGAACGGCTTGGGCTCGAGCCAGACGTCGTGAAAGCGGTAGTTCCTGCCGTCGAACGAGGCCGGTGACTCGCGCCAGAGCACCCTCCACGCGGCGAGATGCTCGTCCAGCAGCTCGCCGCGCCGCTCGAACGGCACCCCGAGCGCCCCGTATTCGGGCCGGTGCCAGCTCACCGTCGGCTGCACGACCAGGCGTCCCCTGGACAGGAGGTCCAGGGTCGCCAGCTGCTTGGCCAGCAGCAACGGGTGGCGCAGCGGCGCGATGATCGAGCTCGCCACCAGGCGCAGCGTCGTCGTCGCGGACGCGACGGCCGCGAGCAGTGTTGGCGCGTCGGGCCACGGCGTCGACGGGTCCTGGTTCCCCGGCAGTGCGTAGTCGCGCGGGTTCTCGGGGACGCCGTTCGCGTCGGCGCCGGGACCGAGGACGATGTGCTCGCTCACCATCGCAGCGTCGAACCCGGCCTCCTCGGCCCCGACCGCGGCGTCCACGAGCGCCCGAACGTCGCCGGGCGGCCATAGCGACCAGTTCTCGGACAGGATCAGGACGAGACGGGGCGACGCCGCTCGCGCCGCCCCGTCCGTCAACGAACCTCGCTCAGAGGCCGGCCCTGGATCGGAGGTCGTCGAGCGCCTCGCTCGCCGGCTCGCGCCCCCTGACCAGAGCCATGTAGACGAGTCCGATGGCGAACCAGATCACGGCCGCCCACGGCGCGATCAGCGTCGGGCTCGTCACCTTGTAGAACGAGCCGTAGATCGCCGCGCCCGAGATCAGGATCCCTAGGATCGCCGCGATCACGATGCCGCCGAACCCTTCGGACCCCGAGAGCCCTCGAAGCGAGCCCACCGACATCAGGAGGTAGACGACCAGCAGGGCGAACCCGCCGAACGTCGAGCACCACACGAAGATCGAGAAGTAGTGCGGCAGGCCCGGCGCCAGGACCAGGAGCGTGTCGTTGCCCTCGGCGACGATGATCAGGACGATCTGGAGCGCGATCAGCAGCACGATCGCGCCGGTCGGCGTCCCGTACCTGCTCGAGACCGTGGCCAGGGCACCGGGAAGCCGGCGGTCCCGCGCCATCGCGAACGTTCCCCTCGTGGAGGCGACCGCCGCACCGACGTACACCGCCAGCATGTCGAAGAAGACGACGACCAGCAGGACCTTCAGCCAGAACTCAGATCCCGAGGGCGACCCGGGCGCGCCAAGCGCGAACAGCGGCGCCCCCGCCACATCGGGACTGGTGATCACCGACAGGTCGAACCCGAACCCGGCCACCTCGGCGTACGAGGCGATCAGGTAGAAGATCGACACGATCACGACCGCCCCCAGCACGGCCCTGGGGATCGAGCGCTTGGGCTCCGCGGTCTCCTCCGCCAGGTTCGCGGCCGTCTCGAACCCGACGAAGATCAACACCCCGTACAGGACACCGAACAGGATCCCGCTGAACCCGCCCGAGGGTGACGGGTCGAACGCCTTGGCGATGTCGTTGTCACCGCCGAGGTCCGCGATCACCGTGATGAAGAAGATCAGCACCACCACCACGGACACGAGCGCGAGCGTCAGCTGCACCCGCGTCGAGATCTTCACCCCGAAGTACAGGACCACGAACAACCCGAGCGTGAGTATCGCGTCCCACATCCAGATGGGCCCGGGGGCTAGGTCTCCATCGAACAGGCCGGGCCACAGGTTGTCGTGGATGTACCCGCCGATCAGGACCCCGAGGCCGATCGTCAGGATGATCGTCCCCGCGTAGTACAGCCACCCCGTGGCCGCGCCGATGGTGCGCCCGAGACCGTTCGACACGTAGTCGTACAGCGACCCCGCCGCGTGGATCCGCTTGGCGTACTGCGCCACGATCCATCCGAGAGCGAAGACCCCGATCGCCGCGAGCAGCACGGCGAGGGGCGCCGAGGTGCCGGCCCCCCGTGCCGCCGCGTTCACGCCGATGATCAGCGGGATGATGAACGCGGCGCTGAACACCGGTCCCATGAAGCCGACCGACTGCGCCAATACGTCGATGAGCGAGAGCTTCTTGGCGCCGAGGCGCTCGTAGCCCTCGCCGACGACGCGGTCCCCCTCCGTTGTGCGCTCTTCCACCGACAACCCCCTCCCTTGGTTCTCGTCAGCCGTGCGTTCTTACCCTGCCGAGCGCTACGCGGTCCAGCCGGCCTCCGGGCGCTCGAACCAGACGTGCACCTGCCCCGTGCCCACCGAGGCCTCGTACTCGCTGAACCGCTCGCCCGGCGCCGCCCACGCCCTGCCCCCGAGCGCCCCGGCCATCATCAGGTAGTGGCCGAAGTGCCCCTCGGGGTACGCCTTGCGGTACTCGGGCATCCCGTCGATCACGCCGGCGTGGTCGCCCTTCTCGAACTTCCCGAGCACCTCCATGTCGGCGTCGTAGTACGCGCGGTCGTAGATGTTGTCCGGCGCCCTCTGGCTCTCCCGCTTGCGGAGTTCCTTGAAGTTGAAGAATCGGTGGGTCATCCCGCCCGACGCGAGCAGGACGACGCGCCGGTCGCTCTGCTCGACCGCCTGGCCGATCAGCTGCCCGAACAGCAGGAAGTCGTCCATGTCGCAGCACTGGTTCAGCGCCACGCTCAGCCAGGCCGTGTCCGGGTCCCCCAGGAACGTCCAGATGTTCACCGTGCCGTAGAACAGCGGCAGGTAGGGGTCGTCGTTGGCGAGGATCCAGCAGTCGTCGCGGCCCTCGGCCTGCTTCTCGATCAGCCGGGCGAGCTCGGGGTCGCCGGGCATGTCGTACGGGATCTGCCTCATGCCCCTGGGAAGCTCGTGGCTCGTGAACTTGCCCTGCCGGCGCTCGTGCGCCGTCACGATGTGCTCGAACGTGGACTCCCAGTGCGTGTCGAAGACGATCACCGCGTCGGGCTTCAGCCGGTCGATGTTCTCCTGCTTGATGCGATGCAGGCCCGGCACGAGGGTGATCTCCTTGCCCTCGTTGATCTCGAGCCGGACCTCCTCCGGCAGCATGATCGTGGGGACGTGCGCGACCAGGGCCGCGCCGACGATCTCTCCCATCTAACCCTCCAGTCTCAGCTGGCCTACCGCTTCGCTCCTTGAGGCCAGGGTGCCGAGCAGACGTTCTTCACGTCCGCGTAGAAGTCGAAGCTGTAGACGCCGCCCTCGCGCCCGACACCCGAGGACTTCGCGCCGCCGAACGGCGCGCGCAGGTCGCGCACGAAGAAGCAGTTCACCCACACCGTGCCGGCAACCAGCCGCTCGGAGACTCGATCGGCACGCTCGCGGTCGCCGGTGTACAGGATCGCCGCCAGGCCGTAGTCGGTCTGGTTCGCCAGCGCGATCGCCTCCTCCTCGTCCTCGAACGTCTGGAGCGTGAGGACGGGCCCGAACACCTCCTTGCGCAGCACCTCGGCCCCCTCGGGCACGTCGCTGAACAGGGTGGGCCGGTAGAAGAGGCCACCGAGCTCCTCGTTCGGGCCGCCGCCGAGCAGCACCTTCGCGCCGTCGGCCTTCGCGCGCTGGACGAACCCGTCGACCCGCTCGAAGTGCTCGCGCGTGATCTGCGGCCCGATGTCGGTGGTTCCCTCGCGCGGGTCTCCCTGGCGGATCGCGCCGGCCGCCTCGAGGAACCGATCGAGGAACGCGTCGCACATCGATCGTTCGACGATCAGCCGCGTCCCGGCCAGGCACACCTGCCCTGCGTTGTCGAACTGGTTCACCGCCTGCTTCACGGTCGCATCCAGATCGGCGTCGGCGAAGGCTACGAACGGCGACTTCCCACCGAGCTCGAGCGAGACGGGCGTGAGGTTCGCCGCCGCGGTCTGCGCGACGAGCTTCCCTGTCTCGATCGAGCCGGTGAACGCGATCCGGTCGACGCCGGGGTGACCGGTGAGCGCGGCGCCGGCCACCTCGCCGATCCCCTGCACCACGTTGAACGCCCCGTTGGGCAGCCCGGCCTCGCGCGTGATATCGGCCAACAGGGAGGCGGTGAGCGGAGCCCACTCGGGCGGCTTGGCGACGACGCTGTTGCCCGCCGCGAGCGCCGGCGCGATGCGCCACGTCGCAAGCATCAGCGGCGCGTTCCACGGCGTGATCACGACCGTGACACCCGACGGATCCCACTCGGTGCGGCTCACGAACTCGTTCATCTCGAACGCCTCGTCGGCGAGCTCGGTCAGCTGGTCGGCGAAGAAACGGAAGTTCCGCGCGACGCGGGGCATGACCGAGTTCAGGTGCGAGCGCAGGAGCGAGCCGTTGTCGCGCGTCTCGACCGTCGCGAGCTCGGGGACGCGCTCCTCGATGAGCTCGGCGATCCGGTGCAGGACCTTGGCCCGGTCGGCCGCCGAGGTCCGCCCCCACGTGTCGAAGGCGTTCCGCGCCGCCGCCACGGCCAGGTCGGCCTCGACCGCGCCGCCCCGAGCGACCTCGGCGATCACCTGCTCGTCGATCGGCGAGAGGTCGCCGAACGTTTCCGACGAGCCCACCCGCTCGCCGCCGATCCAGTGCTCGGTCGCGACCTCGACGCCCTCGATCTCGGCGGTCCCGCCCGTGGGGGCTCCTCTCCTCGGGAAGGTCGTTCGGTTCCGAACGATAGGAATCCTCTCGGCGGACTGTCAAGGCGGAGCGTGGTGCTGGGAGGTGGTCGGCGGTTACGACGGACCTGCGAGCACCGTGAGCTCGGGGCCCGCGGAGAACGTGGCCATGAGCTCGGGAGTTGCGCGCGTGCGGAACGTTTCGTTCACGCGCTGGCGCTCGAGGGTCTGCCGGAGCTGGAGCGCAGACTGCGGGATCGGGTGCGCGGCGAAGAACGCGGCTGCGTCCTCGACCTGCCCCGGCTCGGTCAGGTACCGGACGCCGTCGGCAACGTAGACGAGCGTCGTCGGCGCGAGGCGCGACACGATCTCGTCCCAGTGCTCCTTGATGAACGCCCACGCCCGATCCCCGTGATCCCGGTTGGCCACCGCGCGCGCGAGCACGCCGGGCGCGTTCTGCGTGCGGATCTCGCCGGTGAGCGTCTTCTCCACGGTCCGCTGG
>JBKPRY010000216.1:0-1634 GCA_046734755.1 Actinomycetota bacterium
CCCGGCGAGCGCGCCCCACGCGTCGCCGACGATCGTCGTGTCGAGCCTCGATGGGGGGACCGCGGCCTCCACGACGACGGGCATCGCCTCCCACGGCCGTTCGAGCGGGAACGGCGCGTCGTCCTCGGCGGTTGCGTCGGCCACGCGCCGGGCGCTCGAGGTCTGTTCCTCGACCTCCTCCGGCCACCCCTCGAGCCGAAGTTCGACCGTCCCCGGCGTCGCGAGGACGGCGGTCGAACCGTGCACCGCGTCCACGAGCACCCGCGCGAGCGCGAGGTCGCCCACGAACCGGAGCGTCCGCCGCGCGTGGGGGAGCGGTCGCACCTTGATCGCGACCTGCACGATCACGCCGAGCGTGCCGAGCGAGCCGACGACCAGCTTGTGGAGGTCGTACCCCGTCACGTTCTTCACGGTCCGGGCGCCGCTCCGCACCAGCCGGCCGTCCCCCGTCACGATCTCGGCCTCCAGGACCGTGTCACGGAGCGCGCCGACCTTCAGCCGTCGGGGACTCGACGCGCCACTCGCGAGCACGCCTCCGATGGTCGCGTCCGCGGGTGCGTCGCTCGGCCACTCCTGGCCGCCGTCCGCCAAGATCCGGTCGAGCTCGCCGATCCGCATCCCGGCCTCGACCACCGCGATCATCTCGGCGCGCTCGTAGGCCACCAGCCGGTCCAGCTGGGTCGTCCAGAGCTCGGCGTCGACCTCGCACGGGTTGCCCTTGTCGATGTGCCACCGCCCGCCGACTACGAGCAGGCGGCGCGCGGTCGCGTTCGCGTCGCGGACCGCCTCCACGACGTCGGCCCTCGACGACGGGTGGATCAGATCCACGATCCCTCCGGAAGCTCCGAGGCCGCCGCCGCGGCGTCCGAGCCGCGCGCCATCGCGAAGTCGCCGCACCGGGCCCCGTCCGGCAGGATCTTCTGCGGGTTCATCCGCCCGTCGGCGTCGAACGCCGACCGAACGCACGCCTGCGCTGAAAGGTCGTCGGCGGAGAACACCAACGGCATGAAGTCGCGCTTCTCGAGCCCGATCCCGTGCTCGCCCGAGAGCGCCCCGCCCGCGTCGACGCACAGCCGGACGATCTCCTCGCTCGCGCGCAGGACGCGTTCGAGCGTCCCGGGCACGCCTCGGTCGAACGAGAGGAGCGGGTGCAGGTTCCCGTCGCCGGCGTGGAAGACGTTGGTGACGACCAGCTCGTGGCGCGCCGCGATCTCGTAGACGCCCGTCAGGACCTCGACCAGCTTGGTCCGGGGGACGACGCAGTCGTGGAGGTGGTAGTGCGGTGCGATCGTCGCCACCGCGCCGAACGCGTTCTTGCGTCCCTTCCAGATCAGCGCGCGTTCGACCTCGTCGATGGCGACCCTGACGCTGCGGGTGCCGTTCGCGCGCGCCGCGGCCTCGACGGCCTTCGACTGCGCCTCGACGGCGGCCGCCGTGCCGTCGACCTCGACGATCAGGATCGCCGCCGCGTCGGTCGGGTAGCCGGCGTGCGCGAAGCCCTCGGCCGCCACCACGATGCCGCGGTCCATCATCTCGACGGCGGCGGGGGTCACGCCGCTCGCGATGATCCCGCTCACGGTTGCCGCGCAGTCCTCGACGGTCGCGAAGTCGAACAGCATCGTCCGCACGGCGGG
>JBKPRY010000217.1:0-1082 GCA_046734755.1 Actinomycetota bacterium
TCTCCCACTGGGCAACCAGGTAAGGCCCCTCGCAGACTACGAGGTTGATAGGCCGGAGGTGTACGCGTGGCAACACGTTGAGCCGACCGGTACTAATAGGCCGAGGACTTGACTTTGCTCGCGCTCGCTATCGCAGTTCCCCAGCTCTGCTCGGGGGCTCGCGTTCCCGCTTGCTTGCCGATCGAACGGATCGGGAGACACCGTTTCGGTGGTCATAGCGGAGGGGAAACACCCGGTCCCATCCCGAACCCGGAAGTTAAGCCCTCCAGCGCCGATGGTACTGCCCGGGCAACTGGGTGGGAGAGTAGGTCGCCGCCGGACACCTTCGAAAGAGCCGCCCCCGCGGGGGCGGCTCTTCTCGTTGGGGGCCACGCGCGTGCGGCCCGGTACGCTTCCGGCATGCCGAAGGCGATGCGCCCGCGACCGGGTCCCAAGGGACAACCGAAGGCTCGCCGCCCCGGGCTGCCGCCGGACGTCCTTTCCGAACTACGGCATATGTCCCGGACCGGGAAGGCGGACATGGCCATCGCCCGGCTCGAACGCGCCGTCGCGCTCCTCGATCGCGGCGACGCCCGGGGGGCGGCCGCCGAGGCGGCAAAGGCCAAGGAGCTCGCCCCGCGCGCGCCAGGCGTCCGCGAGGTCCTGGGGCTCGCGCTGTACCACCTCGAGCGGTACCCGGAGGCGCTGTCCGAGATGCAGGCATACCGGCGGATGTCCGGCCGCGCCGACCAGAATCACATCATCGCCGACTCCCTACGTTCGCTCGGCCGGCCCGACCGAGCCGTGCCGCTCGCGGAGGAGGCGCTCGCGTCCAGGGGGGTGCCGCTCGCCGCGAAGGCGGAGGCGGTGATCGTGGCCTCGAGCGCGCTCGCGGATCAGGGCAAGTTCGACCAGGCGCTCGGGATGCTCCGCAGGATCCGCACGCGCGACGACGTGGCGGGGCCCGAGGTGATCCGCGTCTGGTACGTGACCGGGAACATCCTCGAGCAGGCCGGCCGGCGTGCCGACGCGCTCCGCGAGTTCCGCAAGATCCTCCGGCACGACCCGAGCGCGTTCGACGCCGCGGAGCGCGCGGCTCAGCT
>JBKPRY010000218.1:0-1174 GCA_046734755.1 Actinomycetota bacterium
CGGGAGACACGGGTCGAGCTCGTCCTCGGCGACCACCTGGACGCAGACGTGGTCCGCGCCCGCGTCCAGGTGTTGTCGCACCCGCACCGCGACGCGGTCGACGTCGCCCCACGCCACCAGGGCGTCGATCAGCGCGTCGCTCCCCTGCCCGCGCAGGTCCGCGTCCGTCCACCCCATCCGACGGAGGTTCCGCGCGTAGTTGTCGGTCTGCAGGTAATCGAGGGCGAACCCCCTCGCGATGGCGCGCGCCTGCGAAGGATCGCCTTCGAGCACGACGGTTTGCTCGACCGCCAGGACCGGACCCGGGCCGAGCCGCTGCCGCGCGAACGCGGTGTGCTCGACCGGGACGAAGTACGGATGCACGCCGTGGGCTCGCTCGGCCCCGAGCTCGAGCATCCTTGGTCCGAGGGCCGCGAGGACGAGGCGCGGCGCGACCTCGGGTTCGGGCGCCGTTGACGGGGCTCGGTCCATCGCGTCCAGGTACGCACGCATCGCCGAGAGCGGGCGCTCGTATACGGCCCCGCGACGCGCGACCGACCCCTGGTGGCTCACTCCCATCCCCAGGAGAAACCGCTCGGGGTACGCGTCCGAGAGCATCCGCCAGCCGTTGGCCATCGCGGTGGGGTCTCGTGCCCAGATGTTCGCGATCCCGGTGGCCACGATCGCACGCTCGGTGGTCGCCAGGAGCCACCCCGCGTGCGCGAACGCCTCCCGGCTGTCGACCGCCTCCGGGACCCAGATCGCGCGATAGCCGAACGATTCGATTTGGGCCGCGGCGTCTCGCTCCTCGGCCGCGGGCATTGTCTCCAGCGCGAAGCTCCAGGCGCCGATCCGTCCGAGTGCCTCGCGCAGGGCGTCCCGTTCCCGACGAAGCTCGCGGTCTTGCAGTTCCTCGGCCGAAGTGGCCTCGGCCTCGGGCGCGGCGTCGGAAGGACCCACTTCCTCCATGGCGCCGGACCCTATCAGCGAGGTATGGCCGCGCTCGCCGCGACCTGTGGATTTCCGAGAAGCCCCAGGTCAGAGGTACAACAGCAATCACATACGTGTCATGTGGCGTCGTGCTGCGGCGGGTCCCGTACTGCCTTCGTACTGCCTCCTAGGAACGAGCCCGGTACATCATGAGATTGACCTTCTCCAGTGTCACCCAGTCCCTCGCTCACCGTTTCGTCAAGAG
>JBKPRY010000219.1:0-1959 GCA_046734755.1 Actinomycetota bacterium
CCGAGGCTGCGTCGAGAAGGCCGGTCGTCAGGCCCCCGGGACGAGCCACTCGCCATCGGTCCACGTCGGCTCGCCCTCGAGCAGCGCCATGATCTTGCCGAAGTTCTCGTCGGTCTGGGGATCGTGGACCATCGCGAAGTATGCATCCCTGTCGTCGTACATCACGGCCACCACGACGTCGTCGCCCTCATCGGCCTTGAGCACGTAGCCACCTCGATAGCCGTTCGCGGCCGCGCCGGTCGGGGGACTGCTCATCATCGCGATGAGCTCGTCGCGCTTGCCGGCCTTCGGTGTCATCCGTCCGAGCGTCCCGTACACGCAGCACCTTCCTCGGTCACATGTCGACTCTCAGCGATCGGGGGCGGAGCATACGACGTCCCCGCAACGGTAGGCTCGCCGGCGTGGCCGACGCTTCGGACGCCGCACGCTCGCAGGAGGTTCGGTCCGACGGCGTCCGACTGTACGTCCGGCGGTGGGCGGGCGGCCCGAACGGCGCCCTGCTCATCCACGGCCTGGCCTCCTCGGCGCACATCTGGGACCTGGTCGCACCTCGGCTCGGCCGCCTCGGGATCGAGCCGGTGGCATACGACCAGCGCGGGCACGGGCGTTCCAGCAAGCCGTCGTCGGGCTACGGGTTCGAGCACACGACCGCCGACGCCTCTGCGGTGATCCGCGCGACGGGCCTTCGGCGTCCGATCGTGGTCGGCCACTCCTGGGGCGCGAACGTCGCCCTCGAGCTCGTCGTCCGCCACCCTCGTCTCGTGTCCGGGGCGATCCTGCTGGACGGTGGCTTCTCATCGATGCGGGACCGGTTCGACTGGCCTACCGCGAGGCGGGTGCTCTCCCCGCCGGCATTCGGCGGGATCTCGGTCGAGGCATTCCTTGCCGGGATCCCCGAGCACACCGACCTTGCGCGTACGCCGGAGATCGAGACGGTCGTGCTCTCGCTGGTCCGGGTCGACGGGCACGGGAGGGTCCACCCGCGCCTCGCGCGCGCCAATCACCTGAAGATCCTTCGCGCCCTGTGGGCGCAGGACACGGACGTGCTGCTTCGCGGCGTCCGCGTGCCGACGCTCGTCCTGGCTGCCCGGACGCGCGACGTCGCGCCGGACGAAGCGGACTTCGCGCGAGCGAAGACCGTCGCGGCGCGCCGGGTCCGGGCGATCGGCCCGCCGGTGACGTTCGAGTGGATCGAGGGGATCCACGACGTGCCGCTCCAGCGCCCCCAAGCCGTCGCGCGCCGCATCGCCCGGTTCTCGGGCGACGCCCGAACGTTTGCGAGCGGCGCCCGTAGGATGGGGGGGAGATGGCGGTCTTCGTCCTGATCCTGTTGCTGCTCGCGGCGATGGCCGGCGTGCTCGGCGCGGTCCTGAAGGCCACCCTGGTGATCGTTCTCTCGCTGGTCCTGACCGTCGTGGTGCTCGCCTGGATCGGCGCCTGGTACGCCAAGCGGCGGGTGCGCGCGTTCCAGCGTGACTTCCAGATCCGGGTCGACCAGTCTCGACGTCGGGGCGAGGCATACGACATCGGCCAACAGCCGCCTCCGGGTCCCCCCGCCGGGCGGCTCGGCGACGGCCGGTAACACCGGGGCGCCACCATTCCGCCGACGCCGGGCCTCGCTCCTAGGGCCCGCGAGGTCCTTCGGACGCTCGAGCAGATGGGCGATCCGTCCCGCCTCGAGGGGATAGCTCGCTACGGGATCCGGACGGATCACGCGATCGGCATCACCGTCACCGAGCTCCGTCGCGTCGCCCGCGGCCTCCGGCCCGACCACGAGCTGGCCGCGGCGCTCTGGGCCTCCGGGATCCACGAGGCCCGCATCCTCGCGTCGTTGGTGGACGAGCCCGCCCTGGTCTCCGAGGCGCAGATGGACGCATGGGTGGCCGACCTGGACTCATGGGACGTCTGCGACGGAGTGTGCGGCAACCTGTTCGATCGAACCCCGTTCGCCCTCGACAA
>JBKPRY010000220.1:0-4577 GCA_046734755.1 Actinomycetota bacterium
TCGAGAAGCTCCTCGACCTGCGTTGCGACCTGGGCCAGGGCTACTACTTCGCCAAGCCACTCCCCCTGCGAGACGTGGACGAGCTCCTCACGACCCGCCAGACGCTGGAGACCCGGGAGACCGAGCTCTCCTCCTGAGCACGCGAAGGCGCTCCGTGCTCCGGTGGGGACCGGGTAGCAGCTACAGCTCGACGCGGTACCGAACCGTCGGACGCATCTCGCAGTCGACGCGTTCGCTCGTCACGGTACCGTCGTGCGCCCACCCTGCGGCCTCGTAGAAGCCCCGAGCGCGCACGTTGGTCTCGAGCACCCACAGGGTGACCGACCGGAACCCGCGAGAGCGGAGATCCTCGACGGCGTGCTCGAACAGCCGTCGTCCCGTCCCGGTGCCGAGCCGCTCCGGGTCGAGGTAGATCGCGTACAACTCGGCCGTCCGTTCGCCGGCGTCGGCGTCCTCGCTCGGACCGGTCACCGCGAACCCGACCGGACCCGAGCCTTCGTCCGCCACCCAGGTGGTCCAGCCCGCGCGCGGTTCCTCCAGGCTTCGGCGATGCTGCTCGACCCGGTCCTCCACCGTGAGGCCGTCGAGATATTCGTCGGTCAGCTGGCCGCGATACGTAGCCTGCCACGACCGGACGTGGATCTCGGCGATCGCCCGCGCGTCCCCGGGGACGGCCTCGCGGATCGCGGATGCCATGCGGCTCAGGGTACCTCCGGCGGCGATGGCACCTCGTCGTCGTCCCGCGGGTGGAGCAGCCCGTACAGATATCCGTCGACCAGCGCCTCCCACGAGGCCTCGATGATGTTCTCCGAGACGCCGACCGTGGTCCACTCCCGCTGGCCGTTCGACGTGTCGATCAGGACGCGTACGACGGCGCCCGTTCCGCTCGTCTCGTCCAGCACGCGCACCCGAAAGTCCTCCAGCGAGATGTGCCCGAGCTCGGGGTAGTCGTTCGCGAGCGCCTTGCGGAGCGCGTTGTCCAGCGCGCCGACCGGCCCCTGGCCCTCGGCGCTCTCGATGTGCCGGGTTCCCATGGTGACGACCTTGACCGTCGCCTCGGCCAGCGGCGGCTCGTCGTCGCCGACACGCTCCTCGACGTGGACGCGGTAGCTGTCGATCTCGAAGAACGGTTGGCGCCAGCCGTCCGCCCGGCGCATCAGCAGCTCGAGAGATGCGTCGGCGACCTCGAACGTGTACCCGCGCGCCTCGCGATCCTTCAGATCGAGCAGCAGACGGCCCGCTCCCTCGGCGCCGAGCTCGAGACCGAACTCCTCGGCCTTCATCCGGATCGTCGCCGCACCCCCGAGGTCGCTCGCCACGACGCCGCGGTGGTTGCCCACCGTGGAGGGCTCCACGTGCTCGTACGCCCGGGACACGCGTTCGATGCCGCTTGCATGCAAGCCGGCCTTGTGCGTGAAGGCGTACCGGCCCGCGTACGGCTGTCGCGAATCGGGGGCGACGTTCGCGACCTCGGCAACGTAGTGCGCCACCTCGGTGAGCCGTTCCAGCGACCCGTCGGGCAGACACTCGGCCCCCATCTTCAGGACGAGGTTCGCGGCGATCGGGATCAGGTCGGCGTTGCCGGTCCGTTCCCCGTACCCGTTCACGACACCTTGCACCTGGAAGGCCCCATGCTCGACGGCGATCAGCGAGTTCGCGACGGCGCATCCCGCGTCGTTGTGCACGTGGATCCCGAGCGGTGTGCGCACCGCCTCGCGGACCTCGGCCACGACCCGCGCCACCTCGTGTGGCAGCATGCCGCCGTTCGTGTCGCAGAGCACCAGTCGCTCGGCTCCGGCCTCCTCGGCCGAGGCCAGGACGCGGAGCGCGAAGACGGGATCGCTCCGGTAGCCGTCGAAGAAGTGCTCGGCGTCGAAGAACACCCGGCGCCCCTGTCCACGGAGGAACTCGATCGAGTCGCGGACCATGGCCGCGCCCTCGTCCAGATCCGTCCGGAGCGCCTCGGTCACGTGGAGGTCCCACGCCTTGCCCACGAGACAGACCACCTCGGTCCCCGCTCGGAGCAGGTCACGGAGCACGGTACTCCGATCCGGCGTCTCCCCCGCCTTGCGCGTCATCCCGAACGCCGTCAGCGTCGCGTGCTTGAGCGTCTCTCTCGTCGCGAGCCGGAAGAACTCGGTCTCCCGCGGGTTCGCCCCGGGCCAGCCGCCCTCGACGAAAGGGACGCCGAGCTGGTCGAGCTTGTGCAGGATCCGGAGTCGATCCTCGATCGAGTACGAGAAGCCGGTGCCCTGCGCGCCGTCGCGCAGGGTGGTGTCGTACAACTCGACCTGGAGCGGCTCGCTCACGCCGCGGCCCCCTCGACGACGAGGTCGCCGACCTCTCCGGTCGAGAAGCCCATCTCGCCGGCGCGCATCGAGTGCAACTTCGAGCACGCGAACCGGATGCCGGCGGTCACCGCCGCCGCCGCCTCCGTCTCGCCCAGCTGCGCGAGCAACATCTGCAACGCCCCGATGGCGGCGAGCGGGTTGATCGTCCCGTTGCCGGCGTGGTCGGGCGCCGTGCCGCCGATCGGCTCGAACATGCTCACCCCGGCCGGGTTGATGTTGCCTCCCGCCGCGACGCCCATCCCTCCCTGGATCATGGCGCCCAGGTCCGTGATGATGTCGCCGAACATGTTGTCGGTGACGATCACATCGAACCGCGAGGGGTCATCCAGCAGGTAGATGCACGCGGCGTCCACGTGGACGTAATCGCGTTCGACGTCGGGGAACTCCGCCCCAACCTCGTCGACCACGCGCCGGTAGAGGTCGCCGGCGTAGGTCAGCACGTTGGTCTTGTGCACCAGCGTCACCTTGCGCCTGCGTTCGGGGCGCATCGCGAGCCCGAACGCGTACCGGACGATCCGCTCGACGCCGTGCCGGGTGTTGATCGACTCCTGCACCGCGACCTCGTAGGGCGTGCCCTTGCGGTGGAAGCCTCCGGCCCCCGTGTAGAGGCCCTCGGAGTTCTCGCGGACGACGACCAGGTTCACGTCGTCCTCGCCGTGTGAGGGCACCAGGGTCTCCACCCCGGGGTAGCGCACGATCGGCCGAAGGTTCACGTACTGGTCGAGCTCGAACCGGATGCGCAGCAGCAGGTCGCGCTCGAGGATGCCGGGGCGCACGCGCGGGTCACCCACGGCGCCCAGCAACACGGCGTCCATCGCGCGCAGACGTTCCAGCTCGTCGTCCGGCAGCGCCTCGCCGGTGCGCACATACCGTTCGGCGCCCAGATCGAACTCGACGAGCTCGGACCCGACGTCGAGCGTCTCCAGGACCTTCAACGCCTCGCCGACGACCTCGGGGCCGGTTCCGTCGCCCCGGATCACGCCGACCGTGTGGATCGCGGAGCTCACGGCGTGACCTTTTCCCCGGGGGCTACCGCTCGCGCCTGCGCGCTCGCCCCTTGAGCCCCCCGAGCCCCCTGCTCCGCCTCGGCCTCGAGGTTCGCCATCAGCATCGCGCGGTTGACCGCGGCGAGATAGGCGCGCGCGCTCGCCTCGACCACGTCCGTCGCGACGCCACGCCCCGTCACCCGGCGTCCGAGCGCATCGAGCTGCACGACCACGTCGCCTAACGCATCGGTCCCGCCGGTGACCGCGGAGACATTGAACGAGACCAGCCTGCCCTCGACCCCCGACGCCCGCTGGATCGCGCCCATCGCCGCGTCGATCATGCCGTCGCCCATCGCGGACTCCTCGATCATCTCCTCGCCGCGGCGGAGCCGAACACTGGCCGTCGGCGAGAGCGCGGTGCCGCCGCCCACCTGGAGCGCCTCGAGCACGAACACGTCCTCGGCGGCCGCGCCGAGCTCCTCGGACACGATCGCCGCCAGGTCCTGGTCCGTGAGCTGGATCTTCCGGTCGGCGAGCTCCTTGAAGCGCGCGAAGGCGCGGTTGAGGTGGTCCTCGTCGAGCTCGATCCCGATCTTCTCGAGCGCGTCCGAGAACGCGTGCCGGCCCGAGTGCTTGCCGAGGACGAGCTGGTTGCCCTCCAGACCGATCTCGAGCGGGTCCATGATCTCGTAGGTCGCCCGGTTCGCGAGCACGCCGTGCTGGTGGATCCCGCTCTCGTGCGCGAACGCCGACGCCCCGACCACCGCCTTGTTCGGCTGGACGCCGTATCCGGTCGTCATGCTCACCAGGCGCGACGTGCGGACGATCTCCTTGAGGTTCAGCCCGTGCGAGACGCCGAGCGCCTCCCGGCGGGTCCGAACGATCATCGCGACCTCCTCGAGCGAGCAGTTGCCCGCCCGCTCGCCGATCCCGTTCACCGCGACCTCCACCTGTCGCGCCCCGTTCACGATCCCGGCCAGCGAGTTCGCCACGGCCAGCCCGAGGTCGTTGTGGCAATGCGTCGAGATCACGATGTGGTCGGGGACCGCCTCCCGCACCGTGCGGACCAGCTCCCCGAACTCGTGCGGCATCGCGTACCCGACGGTGTCGGGCACGTTGATCGTGGTTGCCCCGGCATCCACCGCGACGCGGAAGCACTCGAGGAGGAAGTCGAGCTCCGTGCGGGTGGCGTCCTGCGCGCTGAACTCCACGTCGTCGGTGAAGCCGACGGCGAGCTTGA
>JBKPRY010000221.1:0-1762 GCA_046734755.1 Actinomycetota bacterium
CGCGTGCCGCTGCTCGTCGACGGCGGGTTCCGGCGAGGGACCGACGTCTTCAAGGCGCTCGCGCTGGGCGCGGACGCCGTGCTGGTCGCGCGCCCCACGTGCTGGGGCCTCGCGGTGGCGGGGGAGGACGGCGTGGTGGACGTCCTTCGCATCCTGCGATCCGAGCTCGAGAACGCGATGGTCCTAGCCGGCACGCGTTCGGTCGCGGACATCACGGGGGCGCACGTCGCGCGCGCGTGACGCGGTTCGAGGTCGTCTGCCAGCATGGGCGTCCGCATGACCCGGATCGACCTGCACACGCATTCGACCCACTCCGACGGGACGTTGGGGCCCGCCGAGCTGGTTCGCCTGGCCGCCGAGCGCGACCTGGACGTGGTAGCCCTGACGGACCACGACACGACGGACGGACTGCCCGAGGCGCTCGCCACCGGGCTCGAGGTCGGCGTCGAGGTCGTACCCGGCGTCGAATTCTCCGCGGAGTACCTGGGGACGAGCGTCCACATCCTGTGCTACTGGATGCGCGCTGAGGACCCCGCGCTGCAGCTCGAGCTCGGGCGGCTGCGCGACGACCGCTACCGGCGCGGCGAGCTGATGGTCGAGAAGCTTCGGGCGCTCGGGGTGCCGATCGCGTTCCAACGCGTCCGCGAGATCGCCGGGGACGCCACGATCGTTCGCCCGCACGTCGCGCAGGCGATGGTCGAGGTGGGCATCGTCGAGACCGAGAAGGAGGCGTTCGAGCGCTACATCGGCGACGGCGGGCCGGCGCACGTCGCCAAGCACGCGCTCGACCCCATCGACGCAGTGGCTCTCATCGAGGGAGCGGGTGGGGTGTGCGTGCTCGCGCACCCGGGCATGTGGGGCGACCAGAGCTCCGTGCCGGACGAGTTGATCGAGCGCATGGCGGCGGCCGGCATGAGGGGCCTCGAGGTCGACCACCCCGATCACACCCCCGAGGGTCGCGTTCGTTACCGCGGGCTGGCCGACCGGCTGGGCCTGATCGCGACCGGCGGCTCGGACTGCCACGGGTCCCGGTACGACCCCGTCCGGCTCGGGAGCTCGCTCTGCGATCCGAAGGCGTTCGTCGCGTTGCGCGACGCGGCGCTCCGCGGATCGCCCGCGGCGCCGACCCCGTAGCATCGGCCGGTATGGCCGCCAAGCGGATCCTCGTCGTGGGCGCCGGGTTCGCCGGGCTCTACGCGGCCCTGCATCTGCGCCGAGCCGTCGATCTCGGTCACCGGGTGACGATCGTCAACCCCGAGAACTTCATGCAGTACCACCCGTTCCTGCCAGAGGTCGCGTCGGGCACGATCGATCCGCGGGCGGCGGTCGTCCCGCTCCGGCGCGTGCTCCCTCACTGCGAGGTCGTCATCGGCGAGGTTGAGCGCGTCGACCACGGCGAGCGAGCTGCGCGCGTCCGGATCCCCGATGGACGGCAGGTGGAGCTCGGCTACGACGTGGTCGTGCTCGCGCCCGGCTCGTGGGCGCGCGTGCTCCCCATCCCAGGCCTGGCCGTGCACGGGGTTGGGTTCAAGACGGTCCAGGAGGCCATCTGGCTGCGCAACCACGTGCTGTCACGCCTGGACCTTGCCGCGGTCAGCGACGACGTCGAACGCCGGCGGGCGGCGCTCACGTTCGTGTTCGTGGGCGGCGGGTACGCCGGGGTGGAGGCGCTGGGCGAGCTCGAGGACCTCGCCCGCGACGCGATCCAGAGCTACCCGAGCCTGCGACCCGACCAGATGCGGTGGGTCCTGGTCGAGGCGAC
>JBKPRY010000222.1:0-2517 GCA_046734755.1 Actinomycetota bacterium
TCCCTGATCTCGGCGTGACCCGCCCCGTAGGTGCCGGCGCTTCGCATCGTCCCCCGGAAGTTGAAGGCGAGGACGACGAACCCCCGCGACGCGAGGTCGTTGCGCAGGGCCCACAGGATCGGATGGTCCTTGCTCCCGCCCCGACGGGGATGCGCGTGGCAGATCACCGTCGAGCCGACCGGCGGCCTCTCCGGCCGCCGGATCTCGGCCTCGAGCGAGACGCCGTCCTCCGTCGCGAAACGTACGGGCTCCATGCGTGGGACGATGCCAGGCATGGCGTCGCGTCGACAACCGAGCGGCACGGGGCTCGCGCTCCGCGACGCGTTGCCCTGGAGCGAGCTCGCTCCGATCGTGCGCGGCGCCGAAACCGCGGGCTACACCGCGGTGTTCCTCCCCGAGATCATGGGGCGCGACGCCCTCGTCACGCTCGGGATGTTCGCCGGCGAGACGCGCCGCCTGCTCCTGGGGACCGGCGTGCTCCCGATGCGTTCGCGGACCCCGCTGCTCACCGCGATGGGTGCGGCCACGGTGCAGGAGCGCTCGGGCGGCCGGATGATCCTCGGACTCGGCACGGGCGAGGTCGAACGAGGTGCGCTCGACGAGCTCCGGGAGACGGTGGGACGGCTCCGGGCCCTGCTCCGGGGCGAGACGCTCGAGGAGGAAGCCGGCTCGGTGACCCTCTCGCTGACGCCGGGGCGCGAGGTCCCGATCTGGGTCTCCGCGCTCGGGCCGAAGGCGATGCGGCTCGGGGGCGAGATCGCCGACGGTGTCATCCTCAACTGGTGTCCACCGGAGCGGGTGTCGTTCGCCCGCGCGCGCATCGCCGAGGGTGCCGAGGCGGCGGAGCGAGACCCGGCGTCCGTCACCGTCGCGGTGTACGTGCGGGCGTGGGTGGGCCGCGACGAGGACCAAGCGATGTCCGAGCTGCGCGCGATGGCGGGCCGGTACGCCTCCTACCGGGCGTACCGGCGTCAGTTCGAGCAGGTCGGTCTCGGGCCCCAGGCGGCGGTCGCCGGGCAGGCGCACCGGGCCGGAAGATCCGAGGACGTGCCCGAGGTGCTCGTCCGGTCGGTGTGCGCCGTGGGCGACGGGGCCCGGGAACGTGTCGACGCGTTCCGGGAGGCGGGAGCCGACCTGCCGATCGTCTATCCGGTCGCGACCGCGGACCCCTCGGCCTCGATCGAGGCCACCCTGGGCGCGCTCGCTCCGGCCTGAGGAATCCCACGCACGACTTGCGCACGGGCCCGCGAGCCGTAGACTGGGTTTACAAGGTCGGCACCGTGGAAACGGGGAAAACCCGGGGGAAGGCTCAGAGAGGGGAACAGGCCATGACCTACACGATCTGCGAGCCGTGCATCGACATCAAGGACAAGGCCTGCGTGGACGAGTGTCCGGTCGACTGCATCTACGAGGGGCCGCGGATGCTCTACATCCACCCCGACGAGTGCGTGGACTGCGGCGCGTGCGAGCCGGTGTGTCCCGTGACCGCGATCTTCTACGAGGACGACGTGCCGGCGGAATGGAAGCAGTTCACCCCGATCAACGCCGAGTGGTTCAACGACAACATCAGCGGCATCGGTTCGCCCGGAGGAGCGGCCCAGGTGGGTCCGAGCAACGTCGACCATCCGGTGGTCGCGGGCTGGCCCGCCGTCGGCTGACCGATCTGGGAACGCTCGCGTCGGTTGCCCGGGCCGATGTGCCGCCCGATCGGGCGGCCTACGTGCTCTCCGAGGCGGGTTCGGGTTCGGGCATCTCGCCGGGCGCACCCCAGGGGGTCTCGCCCCAGCGAGCCCGTGACTTGCCGGCCAGCTTCGACATCAGCGAGATCGCGGCGGGGTCCTCCGACCCCGGTCGCCACTCCACCACGCCGTCCGCCACGGCGCGGTCCCACAGGTCCCGACCCTTGTCCGTACGGATGATCGTCAGCGTCCAGCCGTCGCTCTGCCCGAGCCCGCCGAACGAGATGTCGGCGTGCTCCGCGGCGAAGTCCGGGCATCGAAGGCACCCCGGGCGCGTGAACTCGTGCGCCTGCTTCAGCGAGTAGGTGACCTCCTCGCCATCCTTCGTGTAGAAGAGCAGCTTGCCCTTCACGTTCACCCGGACGAGGTCGTCGAGCTCGAGCCCCAGCCGGTTCTGCGCGATCTCGACCATCAGGCCGTCGTAGGTGAAGCTCTTCGAGCACAGGAGCCCGAACGTCCAGTTGATCTTCTTCGCCCATTTGTTGACACGCCGCGCCGTCATGGAACCCGTGACGCTCGCCTGGCACGACATCCCTACGAGCGCGACCTTCGACAGGCCCAGCTCGGCGGCCTTGATGAGCGCGAGCGGGTTCGCCGAATAGGTGTACCGGGATCCGGCCGTCGCGAGCACCCCCTCCGCGTCCGTGACGACCGTGGGCTCGGCGTCCCACTCGCGATCGTCCGAGAGCTTGGAGGTGAGGGCCCCGTCGATCTCGCCCGTGCGCAGGCCCCAGATCAGCAGCGCCGAGACGACGCCGCCGTCCTGGCCCTGCATGAG
>JBKPRY010000223.1:0-41514 GCA_046734755.1 Actinomycetota bacterium
GGCGGCGTCGACAAGGTCATGATCGATCGCCCGGACGAGCTCGACGCGGACTCGCTGGCGGCGCTGGAGCGCTCGCTCGCCGACCGAGTTAGAGACAAGACCGTGACCGAGGCGCGGGCCGAGGCCCTCAAGGCGGCGGCCGGCGCCGGCGAGGCCGAACGAATGATCTTCGCTGCGGCCGCGGACGTGTTCGGGGGCATGCAGGTCGGCGCCGGTTCGCACCACGTGCTGATCGGCGGCGTTGCGAACCTGGCCGACGAGGCCGCGCACTGGCGCCGCGAGACCGTCCGCCGCTTGTTCGAGGCGTTCGAGCACGAGTCCGAGATGCTCGAGCTGCTGCGCGACGTCACCGCCGAGGACGTCACCGTCACGATCGGCGCCGAACACCCGCACACGGGCGACTGGGAGGCATCGATCGTGTCGGCTCCCTTCCGGGCGGGATCCTCCGCGCTCGGGGCGGTGGGCGTGGTGGGGCCGACCGCGATGGACTACGTCGGGGTGATGGCGTCGGTCCGCGCCGTCGCGCGACGCCTGTCCGAGCTCGCCACCGAGCTCGACGCCTGACCGCACATGGCCACCGTCCGCGACCTGTACGAGATCCTCGGCATCGGGCGAGACGCCTCGGCCGAGGACATCCGCACCGCGTACCGGCGTCTGGCTCGCGAGTTCCACCCCGACGTGAACGACGACCCCGAGGCCGAGCAGCGCTTCAAGGAGGTCGCCGGCGCCTACGAGATCCTCTCGGACGCCGACAAGCGGGCCCGCTACGACGCGTACGGCCACGGCGGGCCGATGGAGACGGCGTTCGGCGACATCACCGACCTGTTCGAGGCCTTCTTCGGGACCGGGACGTTCGGCCGGCGCCGCGGCGGTCGTCGGAGCCGTGCGCAGCACGGTGAGGACCTGTTCACCGATCTCGCGCTCGCGTTCAGGGAGGCGGCGTTCGGCGCGCGGCGCGAGGTCGAGATCGGCCGGATGCAGACGTGCGACGTCTGTCACGGGAGCGGAGCCCGGCCCGGCACGGCGCCGCAGCGCTGCCAGACCTGCGGTGGCACCGGTCAGGTGCAGGACGTGCGCCGGAGCATCTTCGGGACCGTGATGACCGCGCACCCGTGCGGCACCTGTCACGGCACGGGGGAGGAGATCGTCTCGCCGTGCCAGGCGTGCCAGGGTCGTGGCCGCGTCGCGGTGCACGCCACCGTGCCGATCGACGTGCCCGGGGGCGTCACCGACGGGATGGAGCTCAGGGTCGGGGGCGCGGGGCACGCCGGTCTCGCGGGCGGCCCACCCGGGGATCTGTATCTGTCGATCCATGTCGACGAGGACTCGGTGTTCGAACGGCACGGCCCCGACGTGTTCGCGGTGCTGGAGGTGCCGATGGTGCAGGCCGCGCTCGGCGGCGAGGTCCAGGTCGCGACGCTCGATGGCACCGAGCGCGTCGAGATCGATCCGGGGACCGAATCCGGGACCACCGTCCGCCTGAAGGGCAAGGGGATCCCGAACCTGGGTCGCGCGGGCCGGGGCGACCTGTTCCTCACGATCGCGGTCCAGACCCCCCGTGACCTGTCCAAGGATCAACGCAGGTTGGTCGAGGAGCTCGCGCGGCTGCGCGGAGAGGTGGCGGGGAAACGGACGAGCACCGCGGGAACGCTCCGGCATCCCGGGATGCAGGGTCGATGAGCTCGAGCTGCCCATTCTGCCGCGTCGTCTCGGGTGAGGATCCGGCGGAGATCCTGCACTCGACCGAGACCGTGCTCGCGTTCCGGGACCTGCGCCCGCAGGCGCCCACGCACCTGTTGCTGATCCCGAAGGAGCACATCACGGACGTCCGAGATCTCGAGGAGCGCCAGGCCGGGATGCTCCACGACCTGTTCCAGGCCGCCGCGCACCTCGCCAAGACCGAGGGCGTGGATGCTTCCGGGTGGCGGCTCGTCACCAACGTGGGTCGCGATGCCGGGCAGAGCGTGTTCCACCTGCACATCCATCTCCTCGGAGGCCGGCCGATGCGCTGGCCGCCGGGCTGATGTCGAGGCCGCAAGCGCGTGACGGCGCGCACCCGGGGGTAGAATCCGGACGCAACGCGGATCGTCCGACAACGACCGCGTCCGAGCGTTCGGATCGAGGAGGAGCGGGGCACCACCCCAGAGCGAGCCGTTTGGCGAGAGCCACCACGCAGGTCAAGATCTTGGTCCCGGGGGACCAGAGCATGGTCGCCCTCCTCGGTCAGCGCGACGAGCTGCTGAAGCTGGTCGAGGGGGCCTTCGATTCGGAGATCGTGGTTCGCGGGAACGAGATCACGATCGCCGGTCCCGAGGTCGAGGTCGAGCGCGTCGCGCTGCTGTTCGAGGAGCTGATCACGCTGCTCGAACGCGGCCACGAGCTGAACGCCTCCTCGGTCGGCCGGTCGATCGAACTGATCAAGGGCGAGGAAGCCACGCCGACCCAGGTGCTCGGCGACGTCTTCCTCACCGGTCGCGGACGCGGGATCGCGCCCAAGACGCTCGGACAGAAGCGGTACGTCGACGCGATGCGCAGCGGGACGGTCACGTTCGCGATCGGTCCCGCCGGGACGGGCAAGACCTACCTCGCCGTCGCCACGGCGGTTCGGGCGCTCGAGCAGAAGCAGGTCTCGCGGCTGATCCTGACCCGGCCGGCGGTCGAGGCCGGCGAACGGCTCGGGTTCCTGCCGGGGACGTTGTACGAGAAGATCGACCCGTACATGAAGCCGCTGTACGACGCGCTGTTCGAGATGATGGGCGCCGACGCGCTCCCGCGGCTGATGGAGCGAGGAACGGTCGAGGTCGCCCCGCTCGCGTACATGCGGGGCCGGACGTTGAACGACTCGTTCATCATCCTGGACGAGGCGCAGAACACGACGCCCGAGCAGATGAAGATGTTCCTCACGCGCCTCGGGTTCGGCTCGAAGGCGGTCGTCAACGGCGACGTCACGCAGATCGACCTGCCGACCGGGCAGACCTCGGGTCTGGTGATCGTGCAGGAGATCCTTCGGAACATCGAGGGCATCGAGGTTGCGCACCTGGGGGCCCGCGACGTCGTTCGGCACAAGATCGTGCAGGACATCGTGGAGGCGTACCGCGTGTTCGGAGAGCAGCGTGCCCGCGTCGATGGCTGACGACAACCAACCTCCGCTGATCCTGTTCGACGATCGGCAGTCCGACCCCGTGGATGTCGACGACCTGCACGCGGTCGCGCGCTCGTGCCTGACGGGCGAGGGCGCCGAGCGCTCCGAGCTGTCGGTGTCGTTCGTGACCGAGGAGGAGATCGCCGGTCTGCACGAGCGCTACATGCACGAGCAGGGCCCGACCGACGTGCTCTCGTTCCCGCTCGAGGACGACCACCGCGACGACGGCCTCCGGGTGCTCGGCGATGTCGTGATCGCGCCCTCGGTCGCGGCGCGGAACCGTCCCGATGACCCTGCCTCCGAGATGCGGCTCCTGCTCGCGCACGGGATCCTGCACCTGCTGGGCCACGATCACATGGACGACGACGGGCGCGCCGAGATGTGGGTCCGCCAGGAGCGGTACTCGGGTGTGAGCGTTCGATGAGCAGCGGCGACTGGTTCGAGCTCGCGATCGTCCTGGTGCTGGTCCTGGTCGTCGCGTTGCTGGGGGCGGCCGAGGTCTCGATCACCCGGACGAACCGCGTGCGTGCATATCGGTTCCAGGAGGAGCAGCGCCGCGGGTCCGGCTCGCTCGTCAAGATCGCCGAGAACCCCGCCCCGTATCTGAACGTCGTCCTGCTGCTGGTGCTGCTGTCCACGATCGGCGGCACGACGATCGCGACGTCGCTCGCGGTGCGCCTGTTCGAGAGCGCCGGCGAGATCATCGCGACCCTCGTGATGACGTTGGTGCTGTTCGTGTTCGCCGAGGTGACGCCCAAGACCTTCGCGATCCAGCAGACCGATCGCGTGGCGCTGTTCCTCGCGCCATTGATCGTCGGCCTCGGGCGGTTGTTCGGCCCTGTCGCCGCCGGCCTGGTGAAGGTGGCGAACTTGATCATGCCGGGCAAGGGCCTGCCCCAGGGCCCGTTCATCACCGAGCACGAGCTCCGGGCCCTCGCCGAGGTGGCGTCGGACGAGGACCAGATCGAGGAGGGCGAGAAGGAGCTCATCCACTCGATCTTCGAGTTCGGCGACACGATCGTCCGGGAGGTGATGCTCCCCCGCCCCGACATCACGGCGATCGAGGCGGACAAGACACTCCGCGACGTGCAGGCGCTGGTGCTCCAGCACGGCTACTCGCGGATCCCGGTCTTCGAGGACGACCTGGACCAGGTCACCGGCATCGTCTACGCGAAGGACGTGCTCAAGGCGCTCCACCAGGGCAAGCACGACATGCCGCTGTCCGAGATCGTGCGCGAGGCGCACTTCGTCCCCGAGTCCAAGAAGGTGGCCGACCTGCTACGCGAGATGCAGAAGGAGAAGTTCCACATCGCGCTCGTCACGGACGAGTACGGCAGCGTCGTGGGACTGATCACCCTCGAGGATCTGCTCGAGGAGCTCGTGGGCGAGATCACCGACGAGTACGACACCGAGGAGCCCGAGCTCGAGCAGGTCGCCGACGACGTGTTCCGCGTGGACGGGAAGCTCTCGATCGACGAGGTGAACGAGCTCCTGGACGTCGAGCTCCCCGACGAGGAGTGGGACACGGTCGGCGGGCTGATGCTCGGCCTGATGGGCTCGATCCCGGCGGAGGGCGAGGAGGTCTCGTTCCAGAACCTCCGGTTCACGGCCGAGCGAGTGGACGGCCGCCGGATCTCGAAGGTCCTGATCACGCGCCAGGAGCAGCCGGAGCCCACGGCCGAGGAACAGGAGGTGCGAGCCGAATGAGCGCCCCGACCGAACGCGTCGACGAGCTGCTGGCCGCGGCCCGCCATGCGATGGAACACGGATCCTACGCGCCGTACTCGAACTTCAACGTCGGCGCCGCCGTCCTGGCCGACGGCGAGGTGTTCGCCGGCGCGAACGTCGAGAACGCGTCGTACCCGATGTCCGTGTGCGCCGAGCGCCACGCGGTCGCCGCCGCCGTGAACGCCGGCAACCGGTCGATCGACGCCGTTGCGGTCGTCACGCGCGCCGACGAGCCCACCCCCCCGTGCGGCGGGTGCCGGCAGGTGCTGAACGAGTTCGGCCCCGACATGACGGTCACGGTGGAATCGGGGACCGGCGAACGAGCGGTGTGGCTGCTGAGCGAGATCCTCCCGCACGCGTTCGGGCCGTCCAACCTCGGGAAGTGACGCAACCGGAGGAAGGCTTCCACAGCGGATTCGTCGCCGTGATCGGGCGGCCGAACGCCGGCAAGTCCACGCTCGTGAACGCCCTCGTCGGGCGAAAGGTCGCGATCGTCTCCGACAAGCCGCAGACGACGCGCCGCGGCCTCCGAGCCGTCCTGTCGAGCGACGACTACCAGGTCGTGTTCACCGACACCCCGGGGTTCCACAAGCCGCGCACGCTGCTCGGATCGCGCCTGAACGACCTCGTCGGCGAGGCGATGCAGGGCGTCGACGCCGTCGTGCAGGTGGTCGATGCCCAAGCTGGCGTGGGGCGCGGCGACGCGTCGGTGTTCGAACGCCAGCTGCGCGACTTCGCGGGCCCGAGGATCTGCGCGGTGAACAAGCTCGATCTGTTGCGCAACCGCGAGGAGATCCCGCAGCTCGAGGCCGCGGCGACCCTGGGAACGTGGGACGAGATCGTCCCGATCTCGGCCAAGACGGGACGCGGGGTCGGCGTGCTCCTCGACCTGCTGATCGACCGTCTTCCCGAGGGCCCCGCGTTCTATCCGACCGACACGATCACGGATCAGCCGCTCGATGTGCGCCTTTCGGAGATCGTCCGCGAGAAGGCGCTCGCGGTCGCCCGGCAGGAGGTCCCGCACTCGATCGCCGTGGTCGTGGACGAGCTCGAGGAGTCGGACTCCCTGACGAAGATCCACGCCTCACTCATCGTCGAGCGCGATTCGCAGAAGGGCATCGTGATCGGCAGGGGCGGGGCGACCCTCAAGACGATCGGCTCGCGCGCGCGCGAGGAGATCGAACGTGTCCTTGGGCACCAGGTCTTCCTCGACTTGCACGTCAAGGTGCTGAAGGAGTGGCAGCGCGACCCCAAGGCCCTCCAGCGGCTCGGGTTCTGACGAGCCTATTCGACGATCGTGACCTGCCCGGTCATGGTCGGATGGAGCGTGCACAGGAAGTCGTAGGTCCCGGGGCTCACGGCTCCCGAGATCGGCTCGCCGTTGAAGGTCTGGCCGGCTGCGATCGGGACGTCGATGTCGGTCCCGGTGACCGTGAAGGTGTGGTCGGCGGCGTCCTGGTTCTCGATCGAGATGCCTTGGGACGCGCTGGCGGTGAAGCAGTTCGGGTCGAACGCGAAATCCGAGATCGTGATGGTGAAGGTCGAGCCCTCGCCCGTCAGGTCGGCGCAGGTCCCGTTCCCGTTCGTCCCGGTGGTTCCGGTCTCGGAGCCGGTGGCTCCGCCACCGTCGTCCGACGAGCACGCCGTGAGCCCGAGGGCGCAGACCGCGACCAACACCAACACGACCATCCTCATCCCGCCTCCCGAGATCGGTCCGCCAGAGGATAGCCGCCGTGCGTTCAACGCCGGTACGCAGATAGCCGTGAACCGAGCGCCCGCCGTACCATGGCTGGCGATGTCCCAGGCAGCCGAGATCGAACGCTCGCGGCCCGGTCTGGCGCTGGCCACGCCCAAGGACGCCTCCCGGCTCCTCGCGCGGGTGCCCGCGGTCGACGCGGTCGGGCTCGAGGAGAGGGCCGCCTCCCTGGCGAAGCGTTCGATCAAGCGGGACTCGAAGCTGTGGGCGCTCGACCTCGCCATCCGGAGCATGGACCTGACGACGCTCGAGGGCACGGACACCGTCGGCAAGATCATCGCGATGTGCGCGAAGGCAGTCCGTCCGAACCCGGTCGACCCCTCGATCCCCTCGGTGGCGGCCGTCTGCCTCTACCCGCATCTCGTGCCGGTCGCGCTCGGGCAGCTGAAGGGAACGAGCGTGCAGGTCGCGAGTGTCGCCGGCGCGTTCCCGGCGGGCCTCGGCCCCCTCGGTGCCCGCCTCGCCGAGATCCGGGAGGTCGTCGAACTCGGCGCGCAGGAGGTCGACATCGTCCTCAACCGTTCCTACTTCCTGGGCGGCCAATACGCTCAGTGCTTCGAGGAGATCGTCGCGGCTCGCGAGGCGGCGGGAAACGCGCACCTCAAGGTGATCCTGGAGACCGGCGAGCTCGGGTCGTACGACCGGATCCGCCAGGCGTCTGTGCTCGCGATGGCGGCCGGCGCCGACTTCATCAAGACCTCGACCGGCAAGATCGGCGTGAACGCGACGCTCCCCGCCGCGCTCTGCATGATGGAGGCGGCTCGCGACTTCTTCCACGAGACGGGTCGGGCCGTGGGCGTCAAGGTCGCGGGCGGCGTCCGGACCTCCAAGCAGGCGATCCAGTACCTCGTCTTGGTGTACGAGACGCTCGGGCCGGAGTGGATGACGCCGGAGCGGTTCCGGATCGGCGCGTCGACCCTGCTGAACGACGTGCTGATGCAGATCGACAAGGAGCGGACCGGCCGCTACCAGGGTCCCGACTACTACACGATCGACTGACCCTTCTAGCACCCCGAGGGTGGGTCTCGGTGACGTCCTAGCGAACACTCCGGCTGACGCCTGCTGGTGCGCACCGTGTGCGTGACGGGCAGGCGTTTGAACCCCCACCGGGACGCATCGGGTCGCGTCACCCGCATTCAGGCCGGCCTGTGTTGGTGCCGATACCTACCTCAGGAGCGCTGAGGGAAACGAGGACACGATGAAGAAGGCACTGGCAGCGATGGTCGTTGTGGCACTGCTGGCGATCTCGGCATCGTCGGCATTCGCGGGCGGCGGCGGATGGGCCGTTCGTGTCAGGGGCGACGGCAGGGCAGTGGTCACCTATGGGACCTGGGCCGGCACGACCGAACGCCATGTAACCCTTCCCTGGCGGCACAAGGTTCCCGTGAGCGGGTTCCAAGTGGTGACCGTCGAGGGTCACCGCGAGGGCGGCGGACCCGGCAAGATCGTATGCGAGGTGCTGCACGGCACGCGCGTCGTCGCGCGTACCGTCGCGCGTGGACCCTACGCGGTCTGCCAGACATCTGCGGGGACGAGCTAGTAGACGCGGCTCGGATCGGTCGGCAGGAGGCAGCGGGCGCCAGCCCTTCCTCCGGCTGATGACGTAGCCCAGATACTGGTCTAGCGTCTCTTCCGTGAGGTACCGAGTTCCCGACATTGGTCGCCTCGTGGGCGAGGAGCGGACCGGCCGCTACCAGGGTCCCGACTCCTCAATGATCGACCGATGAGCGACATCGCGAAGAAGGCGACCTCCGCGCTCGAGGAGCGGGAGCCCGTCTGGGAGTACGCCGACGCCCCCGAGTCGACCGATATCGTCAAGCTGGAGCCGCGCTACGGCCTGTTCATCGGGGGGGAGTTCGTCCAGCCCAAGAGCGGGTCGTGGTTCGAGACAATCAGCCCCGCGACCGAGGAGACGCTCGCCGAGGTCGCCGACGCCGGCCCCGAGGACGTCGACCTGGCGGTTCGAAGCGCGCGCAAGGCCTACCAGGAGCGCTGGCGCAAGGTCCCTGGGAGCGAACGCGCCAAGTACCTGTACCGGATCGCCCGCCAGCTCCAGGAGCGCGCGCGGGAGTTCGCGGTGCTCGAGACGATGAACGGCGGCAAACCGATCAAGGAATCGCGCGACGTCGACCTCCCGCTCGCCGCGGCGCACTTCTTCTACTACGCCGGCTGGGCCGACAAGCTCGACTACGCGTTCCCGAACCGCTCGCCGAAACCAGTCGGCGTGGCGGGTCAGATCATCCCGTGGAACTTCCCCCTGCTGATGGCCGCGTGGAAGATCGCACCCGCGCTCGCGACGGGGAACACGGTCGTCTTGAAGCCTGCCGAGACCACGCCGCTCACGGCGCTGCTGCTCGCGCAGGTGATCCAGGAGGCGGATCTGCCGCCCGGGGTCGTGAACATCATCACGGGGGCCGGGGAGACGGGCGCGTACTTGGTCGAGCACGAGGACGTCGACAAGATCGCGTTCACGGGCTCGACCGAGGTTGGCAAGATCATCCGCCGGACGGTCGCCGGGACCGGGAAGCGCATCACGCTCGAGCTCGGGGGAAAGGCCGCCAACATCGCGTTCGAGGACGCGCCGCTCGACCAGGCCGTGGAGGGCGTGATCAACGGCATCTTCTTCAACCAGGGTCACGTGTGCTGCGCGGGGTCGCGGCTGCTCGTGCAGGAGCCGGTGTTCGAGCCGCTGCTCGAGAAGCTCAAGGACCGCCTCCAGACGCTCCGCGTCGGGAACCCGCTCGACAAGAACACCGACGTCGGCGCGATCAACTCGAAGGCTCAGCTCTCCAAGATCGAGGAGCTCGTGGCGGCCGGGGTCGACGAGGGCGCCGACATGTACCAGCCCGAGTGCGTCCTGCCCGAACGCGGCTTCTGGTTCCGCCCCACCCTGTTTACGAACGTCTCGCAATCGCATCGGATCGCGCGCGAGGAGATCTTCGGGCCCGTGCTGTCGATCCTCACGTTCCGAACGCCGGCCGAGGCCGTCGAGAAGGCCAACAACACGCCGTACGGCCTGTCGGCCGGGATCTGGACCGAGAAGGGCTCGCGGATCCTGTGGATGGCCGAGCGCATGAGGGCCGGTGTCGTGTGGGCGAACACGTTCAACCGGTTCGATCCGGCGTCGCCGTTCGGCGGCTACAAGGAGAGCGGGTTCGGGCGCGAGGGGGGCCTGCACGGGCTCGAGCCGTACCTGGAGCTCGACGGATGACCACGAAGGCCCGGGTCCCGGTCCGCAGGACGGCGAAGCTGTACATCGCCGGCGAGTTCCCTCGGAGCGAATCGGGACGCTCCTACGAGGTGTTCTCGCACGACGGCCGGCTGCTGGCGCGCGCCGCGCGCGCATCGCGCAAGGACCTGCGCGATGCGGTTCGGGCCGCGCGCGCCGCGCAGCCGGAGTGGGCGGGCAAGACCGCGTACAACCGGGGACAGATCCTCTACCGCGTCGCCGAGCTGATGGAGGGTCGCCGGGCCCAGTTCGAGGCCGAGCTGGCCGACGCGGGCGCGAACGATCCGCGCAAGGGGGTCGACGCCTCGATCGACCGATGGGTCTGGTACGCGGGGTGGGCCGACAAGATCGGCCAGCTCCTCGGCGCGACCAATCCGGTCGCAGGCCCGTACTTCAACTTCACGATCCCCGAGCCGACCGGTGTCGTCGGGGTCGTCGCACCGCCGGACCAGGCGCTCCTCGGCGTGGTCTCCAGGCTCGCGCCGGCCGTCGTGTCCGGGAACACGACCGTGGTCCTGGCCAGCGAGTCGTCGCCGCTGCCCGCGATCTCGCTGGGCGAGGTCCTCGCGACGTCGGACGTCCCGGGCGGCGTCGTGAACGTCCTCACCGGGCTGACCGAGGAACTCGTACCATGGCTGGCCGGTCACATGGACGTCAACGCGATCGACCTGACCGGCGTCCCACCCGCCTCCCGCGCGGAAGCCGAGCGCCTCTCGGCGGAGAACGTCAAGCGGGTCGTCCGGGCCCGCGACGTCGACCCGTTCGCCGACGACGCCCAGAGCCCCTACGAGATCACCGCGCTCATGGAGTTCAAGACGGTCTGGCACCCGATGGGCGTCTGAGAAGCCGCCCGTCCCCCCCACCCGCTTGGCATCGTCGGCGCCGAAAGTCATCATTCGAGCCATGTCCGTTGAGACCGCGACCGATCCGCTCGCCCGCGGCGAGGAGGCCCTGTACGCAGGCGACTGGGACGCGGCCCGCTTGGTCTTCGAGGGTTCGCTGGCCGAGGCCGAGACGGCCCGCGCGCACGACGGCCTCGGGCGTGCGCTGTGGTGGCTGGGCGATCTGGAGGGCGCGCTCGATCACCGCGAGCGCGCCTACGTCGGCTTCCGCCGCGATGGCCGGAGGGCGGACGCCGCTCGGATCGCGTTGTGGCTGAGCCGGGAGTACCTCGACGCGGTGGGCAACGAGCCGGCGAGCAACGGTTGGGTGGCTCGCGCCCGTGGCCTCCTGTCCGAACACGAGCAAGGCGCCGAGCTCGGATGGCTGGAGATCACGCTCGGGGAGCGGGCCGTGGATCCGCCGACGATCCGTTCCCACGGCGAGGCCGCCCTGGAGATCGGTCGCCGGCTCGCCGATCCGAACCTCGAGGCGTCGGCCCTGGCACTCGTCGGGCGGGCGGCGGTGCTCGACGGCGATCTGGAGGGCGGGCTCGCGTCGCTCGACGAGGCGATGACCGCGGCGACCGGGGGGGAGGTGAGCGATCCGCTCGTCTTCGGGGACGTGTGCTGCATCGTCACGAGGGCGTGCGAGGAGGCGGGCGAGCTCGGCCGGCTGATGCGTTGGAACGAGGTCATCCTCTCCTACCTCGAACGCCATCATCACGCTCCGCTGATGCAGTGGTGCGGCACGTGCGGCGCCGAGGTCTTCCTCGCGCACGGTGACATCGCCACGGCCGAGCAGTGCCTCGTCGAGGCGATCGGCGGCCTCGAGGAGAGCGGGCATCGCTCTCGCTGTGTCCAGCCGAACGTCAAGCTCGCCGAGCTGCGGGTGCTGCAGGGCCGGGTAGAGGCGGCCGAGCGGCTGCTCGCGGGCACGGAGGATCTGCCGGAAGCGGCGCGCGCGTGGGTGGCGGTGCATCGGATCAGGGGCCAGCTCGCCGTCGCGGCCGCGCTCCTCCTCCGTCGGCTCAACCAGGTGGGGGACACGGTCGCCGCCATCCCGCTGTTGTCGCTCCTGGTCGAGGTGCAGCTCGACCAGGGTCTGGGCGGCGACGCGGCGGCCTCCGCCGAACGGCTGGGAACGATCACCACCCGCTCGGGGCACGCTCGTTACCTCGCCATGTTCGACCTCGCGCAGGCACGCGTGGCCCTCGTGACGGGCGACCCCTCGGCCCGTGAGCGGCTGGAGTCGGCGCTGGCCGCGTTCGGGAGGCTCGAGCTGCCCCTGGACGAGGCACGGGTGCGGATCGAGCTCGCGCGCGCGCTCGAGCAGGACGAACCCGAGCTCGCGGCGCGCGAGGGCCGCCTCGCCGTCGAGGCGTTCGAGCGGCTCGGAGCTACCCGCGAGGCCGACGAGGCCGCGGCGCTGGTCAGGCGGCTGGGCGGGCCTGCCCGCACCGGTCCCAAGCTCGCGGAGACGCTCACGAAGCGCGAGCGTGAGGTGCTCGCCCTGCTGGGCGAGGGCCTCTCGAACGCTGAGATCGCGGCACGTCTGTATATCTCGACGAAGACCGCCGGCCACCACGTGAGCAGCCTCCTCGCAAAGCTCCACCTCAAGAGCCGCGCCGAGGCGGCCGCCTTCGCGCATCGCCATCTCGGCGACGACTCGTCCGAAAGATAGGGAATCCTCCCGATCCTTCGCCCCCGCACAGAGCGCACGCTTGTCGCGTCGTCGAGTCAGGAGGTGCGCCGTGGAGGGACGGACCAGGCAGGGGCCGGGGGCGAACGCCCTCAAGCGTGAGATCGAGGTCCGGGTCGTCCGGGAGAGCCGGGCGTCGGCCGAGCAGGTCTTCGACGTGTTGGCGGATCTTCGGACCCACCTGTTGTGGGCCGGCGAGCGGCAGAAGGGCACAACGCGTCTGCTCACGCTCGAGGCGCCGGAGGGGCCCGCCTCGGTGGGCACGGAGTTCACGACGACCGGCGCCGACCCGATGGGCGGGTTCACGGATCGATCGGTCGTGACCGAGGCGACCCGGCCATCGGCGTTCGAGTTCGTCACCGAGGCCCGGCTCGTCACCAAGCGGGGCAAGGTCGCGGACTGGACGAACGTGCATCGGTACGAGCTCATTCCTTCGGCCAGCGGATGCCGCATCACCTACACGATCCGCATCGCCAGGATCAGCTCCCTGCCGGCCCCACTCGCCCTGTTCAACGTTCGTCTGCTCTCCGGCGTCGTGCGGAAGGCGAGTCAGGGCGTTGCCCGGCGCGGCCTGGACAACCTGGCGAAGGTGGCGGAGGAGCGGGTCGGCGTCTGAATGGCCGGCCCCGGATCGAGTCGCAGGATCGAGAGGAGGGGTCGTCGGGGAGGTTCCTCATCGTGATCGATCTCATCGGAAGGCGCGACGGAAGAGGAGGAGGGACATGGCGAAGGCATCGAAGGCGTCCGCTCCCGAGCATGTCGAGCTCGAGGGGTTCGAGGGTCACTACGCCGAGCTGGGGGACACGACGGTGGGATGGGAGACGTACACGGCCGACGCCGACCTGACACCGCTGTTCGTCGGCCTGCCCGACGACCGGTGCCAGTGCGAGCACTGGGGGTTCGTGTTCGAGGGCAAGGTCGTCTTCCACACCGGCGACGGCGATGAGGAGTTCGTCGGCGGGGACGCGTACTTCGTGGGACCCGGTCACACGCCGAGCATCTTCGGCGGCACTTCGCTGGTCGAGTTCAGTCCCACCGACCGGCTCAACCAGACGATGGAGGTCGTCACGCGAAACATGGAGGCTGCCGGCTAGCGACCACGGCATAACGCCGAGGTGGGCGGAGGGTTCCCTCCCAGAGGAAGCCCTCCGCCATCTCCACGACTTCGCAACGTTCGCTCACGGGAACGGCACGTGCCCGGCGCTACGATGCCGCCGTGCCCCTCTACAAGGAACAGGGCGTCGTGCTGCGCTCGATCAAGCTGGGCGAGGCCGACAAGATCGTGACCGTCATGACCCAGGGCTCGGGGAAGGTCCGGGCCGTGGCCAAGGGCATCCGCAAGACGACCTCCCGCTTCGGCGCGCGGCTGGAGCCGTTCACGCACGTTTCCCTCATGGTCTACCGGGGGAGAGGTTCGCTCGACACCGTCAGCCAGGCCGAGATCGTCTCGCCCTTCCGAGCGCTCCGGGGCGACCTCGGTCTGTTCGCCGCGGGGGAGACCATGCTGGAGGCCGTCGACAAGGTGGCGGAGGAGCACGAGCGAAACGTGCGCCTGTTCATGCTGCTGCTCACCGGGATGCGGGCGCTCGACGCTGGGCCGGCCGACCCCGCCGCAGTCGCCGAATCGTTCCTGCTCAAGCTCCTGTCGCTGTCGGGGTTCCACCCGGCGCTCACGACGTGCGCCATCTGCGGCGCCCCAGCCCCCGAGCGCTTCGCCAGCAGCCTCGGGGGGGCGGTCTGTGCCGCGGACGCCGACCTTGACGCCGGCCCGGCTTCTCTCGAGGCACTCGACCTCCTCGCGACGCTCGGCGGGACCGGGCTGCTTGAGGCGGGCGACGTTCGGGCCGATACAAGGGTCAGGCGCGAGTCCCGTTCGCTGCTGTTCGGCTTCACCGAGTACCACCTCGAGCGCCGCATGAAGAGCCTGCCGATCCTCGCCGGGAGCCTGACGACATGAGCACCTACCTCCACGACCTGGACCACGATCGCCTGCCGAACCACGTCGGCATCGTGATGGACGGCAACGGCCGGTGGGCCAGGCTCCGCGGCCTGCCCCGCACCGACGGCCACACGGCCGGCGAGCAGGCGATGTGGGACACCGTCGTCGGGGCGAACGAGCTCGGCCTGAGGTGGCTCACGATGTTCGCGTTCTCGAGCGAGAACTGGAAGCGACCCAAGGCGGAGGTCGCGTTCCTGATGGGTTTCAACCGCGGGCTGCTCCGCCGCCGGCGGGACGAGCTCCACCGGATGAACGTCCGGGTCCGCTTCCTCGGCCGCCGCGACTGGAAGGTGCCGCGCTCGGTGCTGAGTGAGATGGAGATCTCCGAGGAGCTCACGCGTCACAACACCGGCATGACCCTCACGATCGCCTTCAACTACGGCGGGCGGGTCGAGGTCGTCGACGCGGTGAAGCGGCTGATCGCCGACCATGACGCGGGACGCCTGAAGGGCGAGAAGCTCACGCCCGAGTCGATCTCGCGACGCTTGTACCACGCCGACATGCCGGATCCCGATCTGATCATCCGGACCAGTGGCGAGGAACGCATCAGCAACTTCCTGCTTTGGCAGGCCGCCTACAGCGAGCTGTACTTCACGCCGGTCTACTGGCCGGATTTCGATCGCGAGCACCTGTACGAGGCGATCCGCGACTACCAGAAGCGCTCGCGACGGTTCGGGGCCATCGCCGAGAACGACGCCGGCTAGACCGGTGCGGGTCCCGGACGAGGCGCGTCAGGTCATCGAGAGCGATGCACTTGCCCACGTCACGACGATCGATCCCGACGGTCGACCGCAGACGACGCTTGCCTGGGTGGGGCTCGAGGGCGATGAGGTCGTCTTCGCGACGCTCCCCGATCAGCGGAAGCTCCGGAACCTGCGACAGGACCCACGGATCACGATCTCGATCCAGACCGACAAGGTCAACCCGTACGGGTTGCACGAGTACCTCGTGATCTACGGCACCGCCCGGGTCACGGACGGCGGCGGGCCGGAGGTCCTCCAGCGGCTGGCGCGCACCTACCTCGGTCCCGACGTCACGTTCCCGCCGATGCCGGACCCGCCCCCGGGCTTCGTCACGCGGGTGACGGTCGAGCGCCTCGGCGGGCTCGGGCCGTGGAACGAGCCGACCGGCTAGCCCGGCCGTCCGGAAGGACGTCATCTCTCACTACGGATCGCCGGATCGCGCCGGGCCGACCCGTAGACTGGAGGCTACGCCAGCGGCCGCAGCCAGCGACCGGGAGAGAGGAGGAACCCCATGGCCGACCTGATGGAGGCCGTCACGTCCCTCGCCAAGCGACGGGGGATCGCCTTCCAGTCCAGCGAGATCTACGGTGGGCTGCGGTCGTCGTGGGACTACGGTCCCCTCGGCGTGGAGCTGCGTCGCAACATCCGCGGCTCCTGGTGGCGCTCGATGGTCCAGCTCCGGGACGACGTCGTCGGCCTTGAGGCGGCGATCATCATGTCCCCGAAGGTCTGGGTGGCGAGTGGCCACGTCGCGGGGTTCCACGACCCGCTCGTCGAGTGCCTGAACTGCCACCAGCGCTTCCGCGAGGACGACCTGGGGGACGACCCCACCTGCCCGAACTGCGGCCAGAAGAGATTCACGGATCCCCGGCAGTTCAACCTGATGTTCAAGACGCACATGGGCCCCATCGAGGAGGAGTCGAGCGAGGCCTACCTCCGACCCGAGACGGCGCAGGGGATGTTCGTCGACTTCGCGATCGTGCAGCAGACCGCGCGCAGGAAGGTCCCGTTCGGGATCGCGCAGATCGGCAAGTCGTTCCGCAACGAGATCACCCCGGGCAACTTCATCTTCCGAACCCGCGAGTTCGAGCAGATGGAGATGGAGTACTTCGTCGAGCCCGGCACCGACGACGAATGGTTCGAGTACTGGGTGAACGAGCGTATGCAGTGGTACGTCGACCTCGGGATCCGCAAGGAGAGGCTCCGGCTGCGCCCGCATGAGCCCGACGAGCTCGCGCACTACGCGAAGTCCGCATCGGACGTCGAGTACGAGTTCCCGTTCGGGTGGCAGGAGATCGAGGGCATCGCGAACCGCACCGACTTCGACCTCGAGGCGCATCAGCGGGCGAGCGGCGAGGACCTGACCTACTTCGACCAGGAGCGGGATCGGCGCTACCTTCCCTACGTGGTCGAGCCCGCCGCCGGTGTCGATCGCGTCCTGCTCACCGCGCTGGTGGACGCCTATCGGGAGGAGGAGGCCCCCACCGCCAAGGGTGGCACCGAGAAGCGCACGTACCTCGCACTGCACCGGGATCTGGCGCCCACCAAGGTCGCCGTGCTGCCGCTCTCGCGCAACGAACAGCTCGCGCCGGAGGCAAGAGGCGTGTTCGACCTCGTCAAGGGACGGTGGATGTGCGACTTCGACGATGCCGGCTCGATCGGTCGGCGCTACCGCCGCCAGGACGAGGTGGGCACGCCGTTCTGCGTGACCGTGGACTTCGACACGCTCGAGGACCGCCAGGTCACCGTCCGTGAGCGGGACTCGATGGCCCAGGACCGGATCCCCGTCGAGAACCTCGGGGACTACCTCGCCGAACGGCTCTAGGCGATGGGTGAACCGAGGAAGGGCTGGGTGAGCCTGCATGCGGCCGCCTTCGCGCTGATGCTGGCGGCGGCAATCGCGCTCATGGCCTCATCGCTTGGCTCCCTGCGGTCGATAGGACTCCTGTGGATCTCGAGCGCCCTCTCGCTGTTCGCCGCCGGCCTGGCCGTCGCGAGCGTCCTCCTGCCGAGGCGGGGATGAGGCTCCGCGCCGCCGCCCTGGCGGTCGTCCTCGGACTCACGCTCGGGGCCTGCACCGGCGGAGCCGACGTTCCCGGTGACCCGGCGTCCGCGCCCGAGACCTCGGTCGAGCCGGTGCCGGCATCGCCCGAGGTCCCTTCGCCGGCGCCCGGCGGACCGGATTCGGCAGCCGCCGCCGCGAGGCGTCTCTGCGAGGTGACCGAACCCAAGCCCGGTGCCGGATCGGGCGTCCCCGCGGAGGGGCCGACGCCGCCCGTGATCGCGCAGGTGATGCGGCAGGTTGCGCAGATCCGCGGGTTCGACTATTCGCAGCCGGTCGTGGCCGAGCCGGTGTCGCAGGCGGAGATCGGCCGTGACATCCAGAGCTTCTCCGATATCACCTACCCCGAAGGGCAGTACGCACGACGGAGCATCGCATGGGAGACGATCGGGGTGATCCCCGATGGCACCAGCCTCCGCGACGCGTACGAGAGCTACGGCTCCACCCAGGTGATCGGGTACTACGACACCGTGACGGGCGAGCTGAAGTTCACCGGGAGCGAGTCGCCCTCGCCGCTCGAACGCATCACGCTCGCGCACGAGCTCACGCACGCGATCGACGACCAGCGGTTCGGGCTCGAGCGGCTCGACGCGCTCGGCGCCGAGTGCAGGGACGAGAAGGCGTCGGCCGCGGTCGCGTTGGTCGAGGGCAATGCGACCTTCTTCATGCTGCGGTGGGCGCGGACGTTCCTCACGTTGGCCGAGCAGGTACAGGTCGGGATCGAGGCGGCCGCACAGGACACGTCGACCGAGGGGATCCCACCGTTCGTCTCACGGCTCCAGGCATGGCCCTACGACCAGGGGATGCGGTTCATCGGTGCGCTCGAGGCACGTGGCGGTCTCGATGCGGTCGACGAGGCGTTCGTCGACCTCCCCACCTCGACCGAGCAGATCATCCACCCCGAGCGCTACCCGAACGACGCCCCCACCCCGGTCGACGTCCCGGACCAGTCGGAGGAGCTGGGACCGGGATGGCGGGATCTCGACGTGATGTCCATCGGGGAGGCGTGGCTCCAGATCGCGCTCGGCTTGCGGCTCGACAGTTCGCAGGCCGGCGCCGCGGCCGCGGGATGGGACGGCGGGACGTACCGCGCGTGGTCGAACGGGACCGATACCGCGGTCGAGCTGTCGACGGTCTGGGACACCACGGATGACGCGGAGGAGTTCGCCGCCTCGATGACCGAGTGGATCGACGAGGGCGACGGCTCCGCCACGGTCCTCGAACCCGAGGGAAACGCCGTGACGGTCCTGTTCGCCAGCGATGCGGCGACGCTGGGCATGCTCGAAATGGCTGCCGGCTGAGGCTGGCCAAGAGCTCTAGGCCTTTCGGCCCCATTTCGGGTCACCCGGCCGATGGTGCGGACGCCGGGCGGGGGACGACACTAGGCTCCCCTCATGGACGGCATCCTCGTACAGACCACGCGTAGCCTTCGGGCCCTCATCGACCACGCCACCGAGGGTGCCCCGGCTCAGGAGATCGATTTGGCGTACCAGGCGCTGCTCGACCAATGTTCCGCGGCCGAGCGCGAGGCGCTGCGAAGCCCGCCCGACCCGGTCGCCCGGTTCGATGCCAGGGCCGCGGCCGTCCTCAGCGTGGCCTACCGCCCGGTGCTCGACGTCTTGTCCTCCGGGCGTTCGCTCCGCTCGGACGATGTGGAGCTCGCCCAGAAGAGCTCCGGATGGCTGAACCTCGCCTACGAGGCGCTCCTGGACGGCGACCACGACACCGTGGAGCGCTGCCTGCGCATGGCCTCCGCGTTCGCCGACGCGGGAGAGGACTCCCACGACGTCGCTCCGCCCGCGTAGCCGGCGTTCGCCCACCGCGCGGTTTCCTGCATCGCGTCCGTAGACTGGTCCGGTCCGAACCCATCTCGTGGCGGAGGCATCGCTGATGACCAAGTACGTCTACGACTTCTCCGAGGGCAACAAGGACATGAAGGACCTCCTCGGCGGCAAGGGGGCCAACCTCGCCGAGATGACCAACATGGGCCTGCCGGTCCCGCCCGGCTTCACGATCACCACCGAGGCGTGCCTGACGTTCCTCGCGCAGGGGGGTGCTCCGCCCGAGATGCTCGAGGAGGCGGGGGAGCACCTTCGCGGTCTCGAGGACGCGATGGGCAAGATGCTCGGCGATCCCGACGACCCGCTGCTCGTCTCGGTGCGGTCGGGGGCGAAGTTCTCGATGCCGGGGATGATGGACACCGTCCTGAACCTCGGCCTGAACGACCGCTCGGTCGAGGGGCTCGCGAAGCAGACCGATGGCGACCTCCGATTCGCTCGGGACGCCTATCGCCGGTTCATCCAGATGTTCGGAAAGATCGTGATGGACGTGCCGGCGGAGGCGTTCGAGCACGCACTCGACGAGGCCAAGGCGGCGAAGGGCCCGAGCGCGCAGGACACCGACCTGGACGCCGACGACTTGAACGCGCTGATCGAACGCTTCCGCGGTATCTACCGCGAGCAGACCGCCGAGGACTTCCCCCAGGAACCGATGGAGCAGCTCCGCCTGGCGATCGCCGCCGTCTTCGGATCGTGGAACGGCAGGCGGGCGATCGACTACCGCCGTCAGAACAAGATCAGCGACGATCTGGGGACTGCCGTGAACATCGTCGCGATGGTCTTCGGCAATCGCGGCGAGGACTCGGGAACCGGCGTGGCGTTCACACGCGACCCCTCGACGGGGGAGAAGGTTCCGTACGGCGACTACCTCGAGAACGCGCAGGGCGAGGACGTCGTGGCCGGGATCCGCAACACCAAGCGGATCGCCGAGCTCGAGCGGATCGACCCGGACTCGTACCGCGGGCTGATGGACGTGATGGCCACGCTCGAGGGCCACTACCGGGACATGTGCGACATCGAGTTCACGATCGAGAAGGGCAAGCTCTGGATCCTGCAGACGCGCATCGGCAAGCGGACCGCGTTCGCCGAATGGGTGATGGCCTACGACATGCTCGACGAGGGGCTGATCGACAAGGACGAGGCGCTGCTCCGCGTCGACGCGAACCGGCTCGAGGAGCTGTTCAAGCGGCGCGTGAAGGCGGACGGCGCACGGCCGATCGCGAAGGGCCTCAACGCGAGCCCGGGCGCCGCCACCGGCGCGGTGGTGTTCACGGCCGACGACGCCCAGGAGCGGGCGAACGCCGGCGACAAGGTGGTCCTGGTCCGGCGCGAGACCACCCCGGACGACTACCACGGCATGATCGCCTCGCAGGGCATCCTGACGAGCGCCGGGGGGACCAACTCCCACGCGGCGGTCGTCGCGCGCGGCGAGGGCATCCCGGCGGTGTGTGGCGCCGACGCGATCAAGCTCGACCCGGCGGGCAAGACCTTCACCGCGGACGGGACGACCGTGCGGGAGGGTGAGGTCGTCACGATCGACGGCTTCACGGGCAACGTCTACGTGGGGGAACTACCACTGGAGGAGTCCGTGCTCGAGAAGGCGCGATCGGGCGATAAGGTGGCCCGCGGGGAGAAGATCTGGAAGGCCTTCGACCGCCTGATGAGCGTCGCGGACGCGCGCCGACGTCTGCGGGTCCGCGCGAACGCCGACACGCCGGACCAGTCCAGCAACGCGCGCGACCGCGGCGCGGAAGGCATCGGGCTCTGCCGGACCGAGCACATGTTCCTCGGGCAGGAGCGGGTCGGGGCTGTGCGCCAGATGATCTTCGCGGAGACCGAGGCGGAGGAGCAGAGAGCGTACGACGCCTTGCTGCCGCTGCAGCGCGAGGACTTCATCGGGATCTTCCGGGCCATGGACGGCCTGCCGGTCACCGTTCGGCTGCTCGACCCCCCGCTGCATGAGTTCCTCCCGAACCAGGTCGAGCTCGCGGTTGGCGTTGCCCGGGCGGAGGAGCGCGGCGAGAGGGAGGTCCGGCTACGAGACGAACGGGTGCCGATCGACGAGGCCCGGGTGATCCTCGGCAAGGTCGACCAGCTCCACGAGGCGAACCCGATGCTCGGCCTGCGTGGGGTGCGGTTGGGGATCGTGAAACCCGGGCTGTACGCCATGCAGGTCCGCGCGATCTGCGAGGCGGCGGCACGGGTCAAGCAGGAGGGCGGCGACCCGAAGGTCGAGATCATGATCCCGCTGGTCGCGACCAAGCCGGAGCTCGAGCAGATGCGGGCCGAGCTCGAACCGGTTGCGGCGGAGGTACTTCGGTCCGAGGGCGTTCAGCTCGATCACCTCGAGTGGGGCACGATGATCGAGCTCCCGCGCGCAACGGTCACCTCGGGGGAGATCGCGGAAGCGGCCGAGTTCTTCTCGTTCGGGACCAACGACCTCACCCAGACGGCGTTCGGCTTCAGCCGCGACGACATCGGCAAGTTCGTCGGGATGTACGAGGAACGCAAGCTCGTGCCGGCCAACCCGTTCGTCACGATCGATCAGCCGGGGGTCGGTCGCCTGATGCGGATCGCGGTGGAGGAAGGCCGGGCGGCGAACGCGAGCCTGCACGTCGGTATCTGTGGCGAGCACGGCGGCGACCCCGCATCGGTCGCGTTCTGCCACCAGCTCGGGCTCGACTACGTGAGCTGCTCGCCGTTCCGGGTCGAGACGGCCCGCCTGGCCGCCGGCCAGGCCGCCGTGGGTGCGACGGAGTCCGTCTCGACCTGATGGACCCCTAGAGCCTCGTGCACGTGCTGCGTCTCGTCGGCGAGCTCTGGCGGATCCGGGATGACTCCGACGATCTGCCGGACGATCTCCGAGCCAGTGGTGTGATCGCGGCGAACGAGGGAGGCGCGGAACCTACGGGTTCGGAAGCTCAGCCAGATCGGAAGCCTCGAGGTCTTCCCCGCGGGGATCGCGGTCCTGCCAGAGACCGAGGCCGGCCCGACCCTCACCGAGATGGTCGTCGCCGTCACGAACGACGACTTCGTGCTCCTCGATGCGTCGTGTCGGTCGACCAGCGCGCGGGAGATGGGATCGCGTCCCACGCCTTCGTCTTCAGGTCGCTGTCGGTGGCCGACGAGGCGAGACGCGACTTCGCCCGGAACATCACGAACGTCTGACGCGACCGCGCCGCTCGGCGTGGAATGGTCCTCGCTCGCTGCGCGAATCCCCCGGCTTGGCGATGCGCACTCGAACGCGCGTTCGCTAGGCTCCGAGACCTCTCCCACCTCCCCTTGGTTTCGAGGAGGTGGCTCGTGCGGAAAGGTTCGAAGGGAAGGGGAGGGCTCCGGTTCCTCAGCACCGCGATACCGATCGCGGTTGTGCTGCCGCTGATCGTCGCGTTCCATTGGGCACGGTTGGGATGGCGGGACGAGCACGTCAACTACCCGTCGCGGCCGAGTGGGTACACGCAGATCGTCAACCGGTTCGGGCAGCCGTGCAACTCGGAGGCCAGGGCCATCTGGATGAGGTGGACGGCGGCGGACACCGGGGTGGCGTACACGTTCAGGTTCCATCGAAAGCTCGGTGGGCGCCCAACGGCGATGGTCTCGGACAAGGGTGGGAAGTCGACCAACCTGGACAACGACGTCTACGGGCACATCCAGAACGCCCACCTGCAGCCGTACATCAAGCACGGGATCTACGGGTACGCGTGCCGGGCCAAACGGAACTCCAACGAATGGAGCACCCACGCGTTCGGGATCGCCGTCGACGTGTCCTCGGCCGAGGAGTACCAAGGCAAGTGCACGTCGACGGTCAACAAGAACCACGCATCGATCTGGCAGAACCACGGCTGGTACTGGGGTCTCGCGTTCTGCGACCCCATGCACTTCCAGTACGCCACCAACTACTGAGTCCCAGAGGAGGCATCGATGAAGTGGAAGCATGCTGTGGTCGCCGGGATCGCGGTCGGCATGTTGGCATCGGCGGTCCTAGTCGCCACCGCCGCCGGGAAGGCCTCCGTCCGACCGCGGATCGATCCTGCGTTCGGACCCGCGATCCCGGCCGACACCGGCGCGGGCGAGCTGCTGATCGCCGTGGTCGGCGGTGTCTTCCCGAGTCGGCAGGAAGCCGAGTCCGCCAACGAGGCGCTGGCCTTCGGCGATCTCCAGGGCTACTACGCGGTGCCGGTCGCGCAGTTCCAGGGCTTCCGCCAGGGGGTGGGCGAGCCGGGTGAGTTCGCGCTCGTGAGCACGTTCCGAACGGAGGAGGGGGCTCGAGAGTTCGCCCTCCTTGCCGCGACGTTGGGGATCGAGGCGACGATCCTGCCCGAGCGGGTTCGGAGCCTGGGCGGGCTCTACGCGGGCCTGGGCCAGGAGGCCAGCCCCGACGGAACGGGCCCGTTGCTCGGTCCGGTGGCGGAGTCGCTCCCGTGACGGGTGCACGGAACGCCGCGGCCTTCGTGTCGGGTGTGCTGACGCTCGTGGCGTGTGGCGGCGGGGCGACGACGCCAACGATGCAGACCGCGCAACCGAACGTGTGCGAAGTGAGCTTCGTCACCCCGCCTGGGTTCGAGCGGACGGAAACGTTCGAGGAGCGCTATCCGGATCGGATCGGCCTACGGGTCGGCTTCCGCGACGAGTCCGGACGGGAGCTGCATGCGTTCGCCGGCATCCCGGGCGAGTTCGGCGAGGGCCTCCCCGAGGCCGGGACGGTCGAGCTCGTCGGTGGCCGGACGGGGCGTCTCGCCGGCGGTCCCCACCGCGTGTGGGTCCTTACGTGGGACGAAGGCGGGATGTGCGACCCGAGGGCCGTCCTGGGTCGGGGATTCGACCAAGGCGAGTTCCTCGACCTGCTCGCTCTCGCCGGCGTTGCACTCATCTAAAGACATCTCACTCCCGAAGGGTTCCGGCGAGGCGTTGTTAGCATCGCCTCCATGGAGGCGGTCCGTCGACATCCAGTACTGATCACGATCGCCGCCGTGGCCGCGGCGATCGCGATCGCGTTCGCCGGCACGGGAATCGCCGTTTGGCGGGCGGCGCACACGGACGACGCCAGTACGATCGAACACGTCGACGCGATCCTCGTCCTCGGCGCCGCGCAGTACGACGGCGACCCGTCGCCGGTGTTCGAAGGCAGGCTCGAACACGCGAGGCTGCTCTACGAGGAGGGCAGGGCCGACACGATCCTCGTGCTCGGCGGCGGCGCCCCCGGCGACCGGACGACGGAGGCTGAGGCGGGACGCGGCTGGCTGGTCTCACACGGCGTCCCCTCGGATGTTGTGGTGGCGTCGCCGGTCGGTTCGACCACGTTCGAGAGCCTCGAGGCGGCCGCGGCGTGGATGAGCGAGCGGGGGATGGAGGCCGCGTTCCTGGTCTCGGACCCCTGGCACAACCTGCGGATCAAGCGGATGGCGTCCGATCTCGGCCTCGAAGCGTACGCGTCGGCGACGTGGCACTCGGCGGCTCGGACGGAGGGGACGCGGTTCGGAGGCTACGTTCGCGAGACGCTCGCGTACGTGTACTACCGCTTGTTCGGGCGCTGATTGCCGGGTGCCTAGCTCACCTTGAGTGTGCCCGTCATGCCGAGGGATTCATGGAACCGGCAGATCAGCTGGTACGTCCCCGGTGCCAGGTCGATCGTCACGGTCTCGGTCGTGAGCGGAGCGAGCTCGAGGTCGACGTCCTCCCCGACCACCGTGAACGTGTGCGGCGTTCGCGCGTTGGCGTTGCGAACGGCGACGACGTCGCCCTTGCCGACCTTCACGGTGCCCGGATCGAACAGGTAGTTGTTGAGGGAGACCGAGACGTCGGCGTCCTTCGCGCCGGTCGCTCCCGTGGCTCCGGTCATCCCGTTCGAGCCTCCATACAGGCTCCCCGCGCCGGGGTCATCACCCGAGTCCGTGGCTCCGGTGGCAGCGGTCGCGCCGGTCGGAGCGCCTCCCGTCGAACCACCCGCGCCGTTCGTGTCACCCCCGCACGCGGCCGCGAGCACCGAGAGCGCGGCAAGAGCTACCAGGACGCGCATCCGAACGCCTGTCATCCGAAGCCTCCTCGACCAAGTTACGGGGTCGCGACGGACCCACATCGAGCCGCCGATCCTACTGCGGGGCCACGGAAAAGGTGCGTCGGAGCGCGACGGTAGTATCGCGGCGTGGCCGTGCCCCGCGAACGCTCCGAGGAGATCGAGCGCGAAACGCTGTCGCCGACCGCCACGCTCGCCTCAGCCAGCAAGGGCCGGGAGCACGACGAGCCACAGGACGACCTCCGGACCTGCTTCCAGCGGGACCGGGACCGCATCGTGCATTCGAAGGCGTTCCGGCGCCTGAAGCACAAGACGCAGGTGTTCCTCGCCCCCGAGGGTGACCACTACCGCGTCCGGCTCACCCACACGCTCGAGGTGAGCCAGATCGCCCGGACCGCCGCCCGTGCGCTCCGCCTGAACGAGGACCTCACCGAGGCGATCGCGCTCGGCCACGACCTTGGACACACGCCGTTCGGCCACCTGGGCGAGCAGGCCCTCACGCCGTTCCTGGGGAAGCCGTTCCGCCACAACGAGCAGAGCCTGCGGATCGTCGATCACCTCGAGAACGACGGGCAGGGCCTGAACCTGTCCTGGGAGGTCCGCGACGGCATCGTGAACCACACCTGGTCGATGCCCCCGCCGTCGACGTCGGAGGCGCAGCTCGTGAGGTTCGCCGACCGAATCGCGTACGTGAACCACGACGTCGATGACGCGGTGCGAGCCGGCGTCATCGAACAGGCCGAGCTGCCCGCCGCCCCCCTTGAGGTGCTCGGCGCCACGCACTCGTCCCGGATCAACACCCTGGTGAGCGACCTCGTCGGCCGCAGTGGCGACGGACCCGAGATCAGGCTGTCCGATCACGTGTTCCGGGCGCTCGACGCACTGCGCGAGTTCCTGTTCGACCACGTCTACCTGCGGGACGAGGCCCGCTCGGAACAGGACAAGGCGATCTCGATGGTCCGGAGCCTGTTCGCCCACTACCTCGATCACCCCGACGAGGTTCCGCAGGAGTACCATCGGGCGCCGGGAGACCTGCCGACCCGTGTCGCCGACTACATCGCCGGCATGACGGACCGGTACGCTCTGCGGATCTACGAGCAGCTGTTCCTTCCCCAACGCTGGTTGCTGTAGCCCGGCGCGAGGCGAGTTGAGGGGAGGAACGTGGCCGGCAGGATCAGGGACGAGGACGTCGCCGCGGTCCGCGAACGCACGGACATCGTCAAGCTCGTCTCTGGCTACCTCACGCTGAAGAAGGCCGGCCACGACCGCGTCGTGGGGCTGTGTCCGTTCCACACGGAGAAGACGCCGTCGTTCAGCGTCTCGCCCTCCAAGGGCCTCTACCACTGCTTCGGCTGCAGCAAGGGCGGCGACGCGATCGGGTTCCTGCGCGACGTCGAGCACCTCGAGTTCTCCGAGGCGGTGGAGCGTCTCGCCAAGGAAGCGGGCATCACCCTGCGCTACGAGGGCGACACACCGGCCGAACGCCGCGTCGCATCCAAGCGCCAGGCGCTGGTCCGGGCGAACGAGGCTGCGTTCGAGCTGTACCACCGCACGCTCCTGGAAGCCAAGGAGGGGGAGGAGGCCCGCGCGTACCTCGCGTCCCGCGGGATCGACCGCGACGTGGCCGCCGACTTCGAGATCGGGTACGCGCCCGCCTATCCGGACTTCCTACTCCGGCGGCTCGTGAGGTCGCTCTCTGCCGAGCTCATGGTCGAGGCCGGCCTCGCGATCAAAGACCAGGAGGGCAACATCCGCGACCGGTTCCGTCGCCGGATCACGTTCCCGGTGCACGACCTCTCCGGCAAGGCGGTTGGGATCGGCGCGCGGATCCTGCCCGGTGACAGCGGGCGGGACGAGGGGCCGAAGTACCTGAACTCGCCCGAGACGCCGGTGTACCGAAAGGCCGAGGTGCTCTACAACCTGCAGCGCGCCAAGGCGTCGGCCACCAAGCTCGGCGAGCTGTACCTCGTCGAGGGCTACACGGACGTGATCGCGATGGTACGAGCCGGCGTGACGAACACGGTCGCGACGTGCGGGACCGCGCTCGGAGAAGGACACTTCCGGCTCGCGTCGCGGTTCGCGCAGCGGATGGTGCTCGCCTTCGACTCGGACGACGCCGGCGCGCGCGCCGCCGAACGCGCCTTCGAGTTCGTCGAACGGTTCTCGGTCCAGCCGGTCGTCCTGATCCTCCCCGAGGGCCTCGACCCGGCGGACTTCGTCGACCAGCACGGGGGCGAGGCCCTTCGCGAGCTCGCGACGACGGCCGTCCCGCTCGTCGAGTACATGGTGCGGAGGACCGTAGGCCGTCACGACCTCTCGACGATCGAGGGCCAGAGCGCGGCGGTCGCCGCGGCCGTCCCGCTGCTCGAACGACTCGGCGACCCGGTCCGGCAGAGCGAGTACGCGCATCTGCTCGCGGAGCTCGCCGGCGTGTCGGAGGGCTCGGTCGTCCTCGCGATCGACCAGCAGCTCTCGGGGCGCCCTGTCGAGGTCCAGCACGCCGTCAAACGAGCCTCGGCGCAGGAGAAGGTCGAGCGGGAGATGCTCAGGATCCTCGCCCGCGACGCCGAGGCGTTCGGCCGGATCGCGTCGCGCCTGACGGACGAGCACTTCCGGACGACGCGTCACCGGGAGCTGCTGCACCTGCTCCGGGAGACCGGCGGCCGCGTGAGCGGTTCGGACGAGGGCGGTGACGAGGAGAACGTCGAGGCGCTCACTGCCTTGGCACTCGAGCCGCTCGACGGCGATCTGCTCCCCGGCTATGCGGAGGAGGTCTGGGTGAGACTCCAGGAATTCCTCCTGCGACGCCGCAGCACTGCGCTCCGTCGGGAGCTGCAGAAGATGAACCCCGTGACCGACCCGCGGTACGACGAGATGTTCCAGCGGCTGATCGCAGCCGACGGCGAGCTGCGCCGTCTGCGCGAGCGAGGACACGACGCGGCCTAGGTTCCGAACGGCCCGCGCTCCTGTCCCAACCTTGCGGGTCACGGGCGTTCACGTCTCGTACACTTCCCGACGTTTCCCACCCTGGAGCGTATGGGAGCGAGAGCCTTGACCGAAGTCACCCGCGACCTGGGTCTGGAGGAAGCGAAGGAACAGATCACCGCCCGCGGGCGTGAGCGCGGCTTCGTGACCTCGGACGACCTGCTCGAATCGGTTCCCGTCGACGACTTCACGCCCGAACAGGTCGAGGAGTTCCTGACTCAGGTCGAGGAGCACCTTCGCGGCGAGGGGATCGAGGTCATCGAGGTCCCCGGCGACGAGGTCGACGGGTCCGCCCAGCGCCAGCTTGACGTGGATCTCCTGAAGGCGCCCACGAACGACCCTGTTCGGATGTACCTGAAGGAGATCGGGAAGGTCCCGCTCCTGACGGCCGCCCAGGAGGTCGATCTCGCGCGGCGCATCGAGGCGGGGGAGTTCGCGACCGTGCTCCGCGAGCTCACCGAGGAAGAGGACCGGGTCGACCAGAAGCGGCTACGCCTGGTGACCGAGTCGGTCGTCGCGATCCGCGACCACCAGGTCGAGAAGTTCGGCAAGGTGGAGGGGATCGGGCGGGACCGGATCGGCAAGACCTACAAGCCAAAGACGCGGGAGGCGCTCGACGACTTCCTGCGCCGCGTCGAACGCGACGGACAGCTCGCCAAGCGCAAGCTGATCGAGGCGAACCTGCGGCTTGTGGTCTCGATCGCGAAGCGGTACGTCGGCCGCGGGATGCTGTTCCTCGATCTGATCCAGGAGGGCAACCTCGGGCTGATCCGCGCGGTCGAGAAGTTCGACTACTCCAAGGGGTACAAGTTCTCGACGTATGCGACCTGGTGGATCCGCCAGGCGATCACCCGTGCGATCGCCGACCAGGCCCGCACGATCCGGATCCCGGTGCACATGGTCGAAACGATCAACAAGCTCGTCCGAATACAGCGACAGCTCCTGCAGGATCTCGGCCGTGAGCCGCTCCCGGAGGAGATCGGGCGGCAGATGGGCATCCCCGCCGACAAGGTGCGCGAGATCCTCAAGGTCTCGCAGGAGCCCGTCTCCCTCGAGACCCCGATCGGGGAGGAAGAGGACTCGCACCTCGGCGACTTCATCGAGGACTCGGACGCCGTGGTTCCCGTCGACGCGGCCAGCTTCATCCTGCTGCAGGAGCAGCTCGAGTCGGTGCTCCACACGCTCTCCGAACGTGAGAAGAAGGTCATCCAGCTCCGGTTCGGGCTCCTCGACGGGCACCCTCGGACGCTGGAGGAGGTCGGCCGCGAGTTCGGCGTCACCCGGGAGCGGATCCGGCAGATCGAGTCGAAGACCCTGTCGAAGCTCCGCCACCCGTCACGGTCGCAGAAACTGCGCGACTACCTCGAGTAGCGTCCCCACGGGTCCAGGCCCGAACGTCAGTTCAGCGAGATGTCGTCGACGTCTGGGTCGAGCCGCCGCTGGATGTTCGCCCGAGCCCGCTGGATCGCCTCGACGCTCTTCCAGCCCGCCTTCTCGGCGATGCGCCGTCCGTGCACGGCGATCCGATTGGACGGATGCCTCGCCATCGCCGCGCGGACGCCGGGTGGCCGCTGGTCATCGGGGTCCACCTTGGTGATTTCGCGGGCGACGAGGTAGCCGATCACCCCTCCCACCACGAGACCGGTTCGGAACCGCATCCCCTGAGCCTAATCGAATCCGAGGCCATTGGTAGACTGCCCCGGCTCTCTCCGGGGTAGCTCAATTGGCAGAGCGGCGGACTGTTAATCCGTAGGTTGTGGGTTCGAGTCCCACCCCCGGAGCAAGGTAAACCGCTGGTCACGGGTCATTTCGCCCGAGTCGCGCTTCTTCTCCATCGAGAGAATCCGCACAGAATCCGCAGGCCGTTCGTCAAGGCGCTCAACGAGCGCGTCCCAGTCGCTCTCAAACAGGTGCCCGTACACCGTTAACGTGAATGCGACCGAGCGATGTCCAAGTGTCTGCTGGATCGCTTTCAGGGGCCATCCGCCCGAGATCGTCCATGCCGCTGCGGTGTGTCGAAGGATGCATCCCAGTCGGGGCAGGCCCAGACTCGAATGATCGGGACCCAGACCTGCGCTCGGAAGTTGGAATACCGGATCGGGAGGCGAAACTCCGCGCATCAGGGCGAGGCGTCACTCGATTCGAGAGACAGACTCGCGGTGCGACCGCCGCTGCGGATATCTTCCTTACCTTCGCGGGTTCTCGTCCCTCGCCACATCTGCCGGAACTCCCTCACGCTTCGCTACCACGGCGAAACGGTCGTTCTCGTAGACGATCCGCTCGATGTCCCCGATGAGGTGCTCCGGGACGATCGCGAACTGCCGGGGGTCGCTCCGGACGTTCTGGTACTCGTCCAGGGTGATGTCGATAGCGGCGTCGCACATCATTCGTGCGCACTCACACATGATGTCGATCCGGTTGGCGCGTGGCTCGCCCTGGTAGGCCTCTTCGATCTCCTCGTTGATCTCCCTTGAGGCGACCTCGTTCTTCGCCATGCGTTCTTCGCGCGAGCTCATCGCCGGATCATGGTCCGCGGTCGTCAGCCACCGAAAGTAGCCCCCAGGCCCACCAGGAAGGAGCCCCGGAACAGCGTGCCGCCACGGGGCTCCCTAGCTGATCCGACCAACCGAGTGGACGGACGTCGGGACCAGCCGTACTTCATGTACCCGTTCCTCGCTTTGGGAAGCTCGCCGACTGCGAGTGAGACCTGGATCATGACATCCAGAGGATCGTGAGCCCCCGTTGACCCGCTGCATGAATATCGGGTCACCTTGGACAGAGGACCATGGGGACTTCACGAACTGACCTCAGAGCTCAATTCACTATCGGCTTCTTCATAGGCCTTCGGCTGGGGCTTGAGAGCGAATCGCGGACACTTGCATTCGGAGAAACAAGCATGGGCCGCCCGTCGAATCACTATGGATGAACCGAATGGTGACACCGAGAACACAACGTGATGAGCCTGGTGTTGGACGCAAGCGGTTTTCAGTATCCGCGTGGCGCTCTCCCTACGGAAGACGCCCACCTGGGGGGTGCCGAGGCGGGCGTCTTCCTTCTTCAAGACTCTGGTTGTACCCACTCCCTCCCGCGAGAAACCACCGGAGTCCTCAGCGCCACGGCTTCTCGCGCCCCGCCGCTTCGCCCGCCCACGACCTCGCGCCGATCCCACAGCCGGCTCTGAGGTTCGAACCTGGGCTCGAGGGTAGGACGGTGGCAGCAGACGATGGGCAAGCTCGGGGTAGAGGAGAGATCGGTGAGCGATCACGAGGTGCACGACTGTCAGCTGCCACCGGCCGAATCAATCGGCCAGATCTGGATTTGTCCTATCTGTGGTGATTCCTGGCGAGCTGAGGAGGGCGCGCCAATCGGCGGCGAAGCCTACGCGTGGGTGCGCGGTGCCATCGCGGAGGAATAGCTGTCGGTAGGGGGGTCCGCAAAGAATCCGCGGGTCATCTCGAACGTGCCCGAAACTCACCGTAGTCCGCAGTGGGGGTTGCCCAGGTCGCACGCACGGATTCGGTTGTTTCCGCAGGTAGTCGGATCGCCCCTGTACCGGACTGTTAGTCCGTAGGTTGTGGGTTCGAGTCCCACCCCCCGAAGCCTTACGTGTCGTGTTCCGGCTCATGCTGGACGTTCCGGCGTCACCTCAGGTTTGACGGAGCACCTGGAGCGGCCAGCGACTGAGGTGACTCCGACCCTCGAGTCCCGGGCCCTCACATCACGTCGACGGCGCCCGAGGTCAGCCGGTCGCAGGTCGCGTGCATCGCCTCGTACCTGGATGCGACGGCGACATAGGAGCCGTGCGCAGCGCTGCACTCGTCGTTCGACGACCGCACCCTCCCGTGGAGGTTCTCCGTGTCGGGGTTGAACCGAGCCGTCACGGACCCACCCACCGCCCAGGCGGCGTGCATCGGCAGCATGAATGCAGCTGCCACCGCCACCGCCAGAATCGCTCTGCGCAACCGATCCCTCCTCGTCTCGGTTGAGGGCCCAAGGTAAGGGAGGGTGGTTACGGACCGATGACGAGGCGCTTACACGCTCCGAAACTGTCGCCGGATCTCGCGGTCGGCACCTCGATCGCGAAGCGCCCACGACCGGGTGGACGGCTCACTCGACCCGCACGGAGATGACGTGGTAACCGGTCGCCCCGTCGGGGAAGGGGGGCGCGTGCTCCGCTGGCTGCAGGGCGCCCGATCGATCCGTCGCGCGCACCTCCAGCTGGTGCTCACCCGGCGTCGCGTCCCACCGCACGAGCCACTGGCGCCACGTGTCGATCGTGTCCTGCACGGATAGCTCCGCAGGGATCCACGCCGTCTGGTCCACCCGGAGCTCGACCGCGTCGATCCCCACATGCTGAGCCCACGCCACCCCGGCCACCGGAACGGTGCCGGCCGAGACGGTGGCCTTCGACCTCGGCGTGTCGATCCGGGACTCGGTCTTGATCGGCGCCTGCTGGGCCCACCCGCGTCGGACCCAGTAGGGGTCGAAGGCGTTGAACGTGGTGAGCTCGATGTCGACGACCCACTTCGTCGCGGAGACGTACCCGTAGAGCCCTGGCACGACCATCCGGACGGGGAACCCGTGCTCCAGCGGAAGAGGCTCGCCGTTCATCGCGATCGCGAGCATCGCGTCGCGTCCGTCCATCACGACCGCGGTGGGGGTCCCCACCGTGAAGCCGTCCACCGAGGTGGATACCAGCTGATCGGCCGAGGGGTGCACGCCCGCCTCCCTCAATACGTCCGCGAGTGGCGCACCCAGCCAGCGGGCGTTCCCCACGTACGGGCCCCCCACGGGATTCGAGACGCACGTGAGCGTGATGTCGCGCTCGATCAGGGGTCGGGCCATCAGCTCATCGAACCTGAGGGTCAGCTCGCGGTCGACCATCCCATGCACGCTGAGCTGCCAATCCTCGGTCTTGACTGCGGGGACGAGCAGCGCGGTGTCTACGCGGTAGAAGCGGTCGTTCGGCGTGATGAACGAGGAGAGCCCACGGACATCGAGGTTGGCAGGCGGCGGGCTCGGAGGAGCCGCCGCTGGGGATGGGAGACGGACCGCCGCGCGGGAGGCGTCCGCCTCGAAGCGTCGCGTGAACAGACGCCCCACGCCGCCGGCGGCGACCGCGGCGAGAGCTCCCGCCGCCCCGACCAGCAGGAAGCGCCGACGATCGATCCCGATCGGCGCGGATGCGTCGGATGGCGTGTTCGCTGGCGGAGTTGCGACGACGCGCAGGAAGGCAGACAGCATGATGCTCCCCGCGATGGCCCCCGCGATCGACGGTAGCGCATCGATCGGTCGGGCCGTCGGGCGTGTCACTGCGGCGACCGCGCCGATCGCGGCGATCACGGAGACGCCGAGGAAGCCGATCCACGGGCGCCGCAATGCCGCGATGCCGAGGAGGGCCGCGATCACCGTCAGCACGATCCCGATCCCCGCCAGGAGCACCTCCTTGTCGTTTGACCCGAAGGTGCGGATCGCGAAGCTCTTCAGCCACTCCGGCGTCGCGTCGATCGCGGTTCCGCCGACGGCGACGATCGGCGAGGCATCAGGGTCGACGATCCCTGCCACGAGTTGCGCCACCGCGATGGCAACCGCCCCGCAAACGATGCCTAGGAGCACCCCGAGGCCGGGGTGTCGCTCCGTCGGGGTCGGTGGAGTGGCCTCCGATGCCGGGGCGACGGTCGTGGTCATCCCAACAGAATGACTAACAGATGTTGCGTGATCCTTACGGCCGTCCCTGGCGTCCTATGATCCGCGCCAAGAGCGCCTTGATGCGCTCGGGCCGGCTCCCCGCGCCGAGCTGCTCCACGTCCTCATGCTTCCCGACTTCGACCGGGCGACGCGATCGGCTCATACCGTGATGCTTCCGACTTGGTGATCTAGCTTCCGGACGTCCCCGAAGCCTCGTCCTCGGCCTCATCACCTGTGTGAGTCTTGCCGGCGGCCATGTGCTCGAGCGCGTGCTCCGGCGGCCCGCCCCCGTGACCGACCGCCACCATTGGCTTGCCACAGTCGCTATGAGCGGCCTCGCGGATCTGAGCAGAGGAACCGTTCGTGGCGACGGCGCTCACGTAATCGCCGTGCGTCCAGTTGCCCGGAAGCGAGGAGACGGCCGTGAGATCACACGATCCCACTGTGTGGAACCGCTCGATCGGCCCGCCGTGAACGCCGGCGTCCTGTTCGTTCGCCTCGGCCTTGTCGCCGGCTTTGTCGTCGTGGCCGGCGGACAGGACGCCGGCAGTGGCGATGCCCGACACGGCGAGGACGAACATGACCACGAACGTCAGAACGCCTCGTTTCACAGTGCCTCCTTCTTCGAGGAGCCCAGCGTGGGCTGACTGGGTTGGTCCCGTCAATCGACCGATCGGCCATTTCGAGGCCGAACGACGTACGACGCTGGTGACATCCGGTCGTGTGGAGGATGTCCGGGGTGCCGTCGAGGCGCCCGGCAGACCGCCACCCCACCGCGGTGCAGGGCTCGACCCCCTGGGAAGGCGGCGCGTACAGTGGGCCCGCACATGCGATCGTCCCGCCGGCCCAGTGGGCGGCCCGTGTCCTTCTCGGCGGCTCTGCTGCTGGGGGGAGCGGTGCAGGTCGCCGTCGCCATCGCGTTCGCCGGGGCATCGGAGAGCGCGTACCGAGGCGTCCCCAGCGGCCTAGGACTCCTGTTCTCCGTCCTCGCCGGCGTCCTGGCCGGCCCCTTGGCGGGGATCCTCGTCGCGTTGGAGGGTGGGGCCGGGTTCGTCATCTTCGTCACGAACGGCGAGCTGGGTGGTTGGGTCGCGGTCGTGCTGTGGATCGTGGCGGCCGGGGTCGCGGGAGCCGTCGCCGACCGCTACCGGGCGACGGGCCACGAACGGGATCTCGCGCATGCATCCGAACGACGCGCCCGCCAAGCTGCCGAATCCGAGTCGGCGCGTCTCGCGCACCTGCACAACCTGACCGGCCGGCTCGCGGACGCGGTCACCGTCCGCGACGTGTGCGGCGCGCTCGTGGACACCGCGATCGGATCGCTCGGAGCCGATGCATCGGGTGTGGCCTTACTCTCAGCCGACGGCGCCGAGCTCGAGCGGGTGGCGGCCCGCGGGTTCCCCGACGACGTGCTCGCCGCGTGGTCCCGGTTCCCGGCCGACACGCCCGTGATCGCGCGGGACGTGCTCCAGGAACGATCGGTCGTGACGGTCGGGAGCGCCGAGGAGGCACTCGAGCGGTACCCCTTGCTGGCGAGCTTCGGGGAGGGCTATCCGATGGGCGCCCAAGCCGCGGCGCCCTTGTTGGCGGGCGACGAGCTTCTGGGTGTCCTCGGCGTGAACTTCCGCGCGCCGAGGCGATTCTCGCTCGAGGACGAGTCGCTCCTGCTGGCGATCGGACGCCAGTGCGGCCAGGCGATCGAACGCGCGCGCCTGTTCGAGGCGGAGCAGCGCGCGTTGCGACGAGCGGCGCGCCTTCAGGAGGTGACCGCTCGTCTCGCGCGGGCCGTGACCACCGAGGACGCGGCGAGGGCGATCCTGCGGGGTGCCACCAGCGGCGTCGGCGCGGACGCGGCTTCGATCGCACTGGCGAGCGACGACGGGCGATCGTTGCGGGTGAGCCCCGGGCTTGTTTCGAACGGAACGCTCCGGCTCCGCCCCCCGTTCGAGATCTCGATGAAGGACCGCAGCGTGCTGGCCCACGTCTACCGGAACGGCCGCGCCCTGTGGATCGCCTCCCCGGACGAATGGGAGTCGAGGTTCGAGGAGGGGTTCGCGACCCAGGGTGACCTCGGGCGTTGCGTGTACGCGGTGCCGATCGTCGCCAAGGGCGAGGCGATCGGGGCGCTGGCCGTCTACTTCCAACAGGAGCGAAACAGGCCGTCGGCCGAGGAGGCCGAGCTGATCAGCTCGTTCGCGCACCAGGCCGGGGTCGCCCTGGAACGGGCGCGCGCCTACGAGGTCGAGCACGAGGCCGCCATGACGCTCCAGCGCAATCTGATGCCCGAAGGGACCGGCTACTCGGCCACCGTCGACGTCGACGGACGCTATCTCCCGGCTACGCGCGGGGTGCACGTGGGCGGGGACTGGTACGACATCGTCGACCTGCCGGACGGCACCGTCGCGTTCGCCGTCGGTGATATCGCGGGCCACGGGCTCCAGGCCGCCGCGGCGATGGGGCAGGTCCGCAGCGCCTGGCGTGCGCTCGCGCTGTCGATGACGGAACCGAACGCGATCCTCACGTCGCTCGATCGGTTCGCCGGAGGTGTGGACGGCGCCTTCTTCTCGACGATCCTCACGCTGCTGCTCGACCCCTCAGGAGGCGATCTGCGCTACGCATCGGCCGGCCACCCGCCCGCCCTCGTGATCGAACCCGACGGTTCGACGAGGTTCCTCGAAGGTGGTAGATCGGTGCCGCTCGGTCTGCCGTTCGACCTGCCCAGACCCCAGGCACACGAGCGGCTCGGCTCCGGCTCCATCCTGGTCGTCTACACCGACGGCCTGGTCGAGCGCCGGGAGGAGCCGCTGGACCGGGGTCTCGAACGGCTCGCCGAGATGGCGTCGCGCGTGCGCGCGGGCTCGCTCACCGAGATCTCCGACGAGCTGCTCGAGCTCGTCGCCGACGATCGTCACGACGACGTCGCGCTGCTGACGATCGGACCCCGGCGGCCGGTAGAGGTGTTCCGCCGCACGTTCCCCGCGGATGCGCACGAGCTCGCCACGATGCGCGCCGAGCTCCGCGCGTGGCTCGAACGCTCCGGTCTGCCGGCGGAGACTCGGGAGGACGTGGTGCTCGCATGCACCGAGGCGGCGACCAACGCCATCGAGCACGCGTACATCGGGCGGCGCGGCGACGTGCTGATCGAGGCCGAGTCCGAGGATGGGGCGCTCCGGGTCTCGGTGATCGACCACGGCCGCTGGCGTCACCCGCGCCCGGACGATTCGCGGGGGCGGGGGCTCGAACTCGTTCGAGCCGTCATCGGCGACATCGACGTGGAGCGGGGCGAAAGCGGCACCACGGTCCGGATGCGGGTCGGGATCCCATGAGGTCGACCGAGCTCGCGACCATCGAGTTCGCGCAGGCCGAACGCGCGACCGTCGCCACGATCACCGGCGAGGTCGACCTGTCCAATGCCGATCGGCTGCTCGACGAGCTGATGGCGCGCGTCGGCACGACGCCGTGGCTGGTCCTCGATCTCACGCGATGCTCGTACCTGGACAGCGCCGGCCTGCGGATGATCGCCCGGGTCGATGTGCGATGCCGCACCGTGGGTTCGGGGCTCAGGCTGGTGGTCGACCCGGGGGGCTCGATCGATCGGGTGCTCGCGATGACACACATGGACGAGGTGCTGATCGTCGACCGGCTCCTGCCGGACGCGCTCGCTTCGGCGCTCGAGGAGATCGATGATGCCGAGCACGGCATCCAGGGCGCCGACGGAGGGGTCGAGCCCTAAGAGGTCCGGGCGTCGGCCCGGGTGCGTTCGATGCTCTCGGCGGCGCCGGCTCGCAACAGCTCGGCGTCGCCCGCCGCACCCACGAGCCGGAACCCCCTCCGCGCCATCTCGACCGCCCGCTCGATCGACGGTGCGTGGATGCCGGGGACGACGGCATGCTCGGAGGCGGCCATCACCACCCGATCGAGCGCCTCGAGCAGATCGTGCGAGCCGAGGTCGGCGAAGCCCTCGAACCCGAGCGCGAGGCTGAGGTCGGCCGGGCCCACGTACACGCCGTCGAGCCCGGGGGTGGCGCAGATCCCTTCGACGTTGCCCCATCCCGCCGCGGTCTCGATCTGCGCGAACGCGAGGATCGCGGCGTTCGCCTCGTCGGCATGCTCGCGACCCGTCCCGAACGCCGATCGGACCGGGCCGTAGCTCCGAGCGCCGAGCGGTGGGTACCGGCAGTAGCGCACGAACGCGGCCGCGTCCTCGGCCCTATCCACCATCGGGCAGATCACGCCCCGCGCGCCCAGGTCCAGCGCGCGCATCACGCCCGCCGGATCGTTCCAGCCGAGGCGGACGAACGGGACGGCGCCGGCCCGCTCGATCTCGCCGAGCACCTCGCCGAGACGCTCGAGCGCGTGCTCGCCGTGCTGGAGGTCGACCGTCACGGCGTCGAAGCCGGCCGCCGCCAGGACCGAGGCCGCCGACGCGCTTCCGAACGTCGACCACGCGTTCAGCGCCACCTCGCCCGCGGCCCACCGGTCGCGAACCCGATCGGACATGGGGCGCATCGTAGACGCGATCGAGGCCCACGGGCCGACGAATCCTCGGCAAGGACCCGTCACTCGTCGACAGGGAACCGCAAGCGTTCCGTTCGCATCGAGCGTACGTTCGCGTGGAAGGTCCGGAGCTCAGGTCCTTGACCCTCTCTCCGATCCGAGCTCCGGACCTTTCCACGTGGTCCTCGGTCGCCGTCACCTCACTGCGCGAGCGCGATCCGGTCGATCGCCGGCAGGCCGGCGAACTGGTCGAAGCTCCACGCGACGATCCGGTCGGAAGTAACGACCACGTTGTTGTCGAACAGGTACGGGATCCAGGGAGTCACGTCCTCCATCAGGTACTGGTCCAGCTCGGCCCAGCACTGGAGCCGTTCGTCGCCCGAGAGCGGGATGCAGGCGTCGATCTGGTCCTCGGCGCTCGGGATCTCGGTGGAGGGGTCGTACCCGCGCTCCTGGAGCATCTCGGGCGTGATGCCGACCATCGGGTCGTTGCAACACGACTCGGGACCGATCGCGTCCCGGCTGAACAGCGGCGGGCCGAATGTGAACCCGTCCGGGTAGTCTTTGCCCCACGAGACGCTCGGACACAGGCCCCAGTACGAGTTCGGGTCCTCGCACTTCGAGTACATCGTGGTGCGCTCGAAGTTCTTCACGTCCAGCGTGATGCCGAGCGGTTCGAGGCTCTGCTGCAGCAACGCCGTCTGCTTCGGGTACGGGTCGGCCTCGTCGATGATCGTGACGATGCCGTCGCACGACGCGTCGTCGCACACACCGTCGCCGTCCGTGTCGTACTTCGAGGCGGCCATCGCCTCCTTGGCGGCCGTCAGATCGCCCCCACCGTTCGGCGACGGGTAAGGGTCGTAGTCCCTAAGCTGGTCGCCCTGGAGGCTGTTCACCATGATGTGGCCGGCGAGGTCGCCGAAGAGTGGACCGCCGCGGAGCTGGCGGAACCCGTCCTTGTCGAGCGCGTAGTTGAGCGCGATCCGCACGTTCTGGTCGTCGAACGGTGGCGTCGCCAGGTTCATCTCGACGTAGCGAACCCCGTCCGAGGGATCGGAGTGGATCTGGTCGCGCAGGTCCGGGTTGCTGGCGTACTGGCGGATCTGCGTGGCGGGCGGCACGCCGTCGTACACCATGTCGAGCTCGCCCGCGTCGACCTTCAGGGCGAGGTCGTTCGAGTCCCCGCCGATCGTGACCTCGATGCGGTCCACGTAGCCCTCGCGCAGGTCGTCGGTGTCCGGTTCGTACGACGGGTTGCGGACCAGCACGATCGAACGTCCGACGTCGTAGCCTGCGACCGGCTGCTGATCGTCGGGCGGGAGCGAGAAGTCGAGCAGGTCGGTGCCCTCGAACATGTAGGGCGCGGTGCCGACCATGAACCGCCCGAAGTTGTCGTCGTGCCCGGTGGCGATGCCCAGGCGCGCCTTCGGGTCGCCCGGGAGCGGCGGGATCGGCGCGGCGGCGGGCATCGCCATCCGGAACGGCAGGTCGCCCGTGGGCGTGGTCGTCCGCACGATCAACGTCGAGTCGTCCGGCGCCTCGAGCCCCTTGATCGTGTCGGCGTCGCCGGCCGCGAACTCGTCGAACCCTTCGATCGCCGAGTAGTAGAAGCTGTAGCCGCCCGTCGAGCACGTGCCGCACGCCTCCCGCTCCATCGCGCGGATGAAGTCCTGGGCCGTCACGGTCACGTCGTCCAGCGGTGGCGCGTATCTGATGCCGGGCTTCAGACCGAACGTCCACGTGAGCCCGTCCGCCGACTGCTCGGGCAGCTCCGAAGCGAGATCGGGCTGGACCTCGGCGCCCCCTTCGGCCGTCGTCTTTCCGTTGTACGAGAGCAGCGTTCGCAGCAGGCAACAGCGATCGAACGCCCACGCGACGCCGTAGTACTCCTTCTGCGGGTCGAACGCCTCCTGGACGTCCGATTGCAGCGCGAGCTTCAGCGTTCCGCCGACCGGCGTCGCGCCGGTGGTGGAGGGGCCGCTTCTTTGCGTCGGCTCGTCCGTCCCTCCACCGCACGCGGCCGCCACGAGGGCGAGCGTGAGGATGAACGGGACGAGCCGAGCGGGTGCCGCGGATCTCCTGAGCATGCCGTCCCCTTTCGGCCCGGGACATGCGGCCGCGGCGGGACGCCGGGGCCGCTCTCAGAAGTTCATACGGCGGGGGGTTTCGACCAACGGTTCGGTCTCCTGCCCGAACCTTCCCGCATCCTGCTGCCAGTCCACCACGCGTCGGTACTGCGATGGGCTCATGCCGGTGTGGTTGCGGAAGGTCGTGATGAAATGCGAGAGTGAGTTGAACCCCGACCGGTGGCAGACCTGTGTCACGCTCAGCGAGGATTCTCGGAGCAGCTCCGACGCGTAGCTGATCCGAAGCTCGATCAGGTACCGGTACGGTGGCACGCCGTAGCGCTGCTTGAAGATGCGGGTGAGGTAGAAGGGGGACAGGGAAGCGGCGCGAGCCACCGCGTTCATGTCCAGGTCTTGCGTCAGGTTGGCTTCGAGATAGGCACGGACCTGCTCGGCGTGTCTGCGCACGTGTCGGCTCTGGTGGTTGCCGTCGCCGAACATCCGGAACAGCCCAACCCCCCCTCTCTCCTCGAAGTGTACGCCGGGCAGTGCTGGCGGGGTCTTGCGGATTCCTGCCTACCCGGTGGCCGATCCCTAGCTCGTGCCTGCTTTGCCGGCCCATCAATTCGGTGGAAAGGGAATGAGCCCCCCCGGCGAGCGTCAGGCTCAGTTCATCGAGGCGTTTCTGACATGATTCCTACCTGCGGACGGCCGACGATGGATGCCGGCGGCGTTCGCACAGGTCAGCGACGCTCGGGGCGGTAGCTCAGTTGGTCAGAGCAGCGGACTCATAATCCGTCGGTCGCAGGTTCAAGTCCTGCCCGCCCCACCACGTTTCCGCAGGTCAGAGGGCCTGCACGTTTTATGCCGCTGAGCCTCGTCCCGCGACTGTCGGCACGTTGTCCGCCGCCTTCAGGCCCTCGAGCGCGGTCGCCACCTCCGCTACGGTAGCGATAAGCCTGCCGAATCTGGCCCTTGGGGTCGTCGGGATACAGATTCGCCCGGGTGCACCCGGACACGAAAACAAAGTCGCCCGCACCTCCTCGTACCAATCCAGGTCGCTCCATGAACGCGGCTTGATTGGCTTAGGCGGTTCCATGAACCGATGCTCCCCCGGGGCATTAAGGCCCGCAACTTGCCTATGGTGGACGGCTCCCTTGAGGATGTCGCGGTAGCGGTGTCCCCATG